>NZ_JBHSDI010000008.1:0-192048 GCF_042651045.1 Marinobacter lacisalsi | reverse complement strand
GAAGAGAAACCCCGCGTCGCTACGCTCCGATGGGTGGCAGCCTTGCTCCGGTCCGAGTGGCAGGCTTCACGTGGAATGGGTGGCAACCTTCAGCGGTTTACGCACTCACTCATAAAGGCAAGGTTTGCCTTCCGACAGTCCAGTGCGTTGCCGCTGTGGACACGTACCTTCTGTCCTGGCTTTGCTCCCATGACGGCCCGCTGGAGGGTGACCAGCGTTTCATGTCCTAGCTCATTGATATGAGACCGACGGGCGTAAACTCGTCCATATCCATTGCTGTTCCTGCACCACGTCTGTCCGTAATCCCTTTTGATTCTCGGCCAATCCTCAGGGTCGACCATTGCGGTTTGTCCTCCAGTCAGAGGAATGAGCACAACAGGATTTCCAAGGAATTGCCCTTCAGTAACAGGCCTATGTTTTGTGCGGGGATTTGGTTTCATATATGGCTCCTAGAAGTAGTTGACCACCACCCCGACGAACGAGACCGCCTGAGAAGTCGGCTGACGCCTCCTGAGGCTGTCTGACGGCCACACAGAGGCGCATCAGCCGAAGACGGCCAATGGGTCGGGGTAGTCGGTTTAGGTTTCAGTTCGGGCGCTTCTCGGCCCTTTGTCGGAAGGTAGCGGTGAGCTACTGGCTATCGTTGGAGGTGCTGACGGGGCGGACTGGATGGAGGGGGCACTGGGTAACGCGACAGTCTGTTACCTGCTGTCGCCACGTTCCGGGCTCTCCGGGGTCATAAAGACACCCTGCACATGTGGCATTGATGTTCCCCCGTAAGCCAGGCTTGGACTGTTCACGGTGGATAATGTCTTGTCTCGTCCGGCGTCCCTTGGGAGTTCTGCTCATCGTGGCTGCTCTCCTTTCGTGGTCTCGGTCTTTTTTCCCTTGGATCCGCAGTGACGGCAAAGCGCCAGGAGTTCACCATCGGCGGATGTGTCAGCGTCCTTCACGGCCAAAAGGCCCAAGGCTCGGGCAATCACGCTGATGCTGTACTGAATTCCTGAGCTATCCCTCAGGCGCTCCTGGATCGTCTTCATTGCTTCGTAGGTTTTGGGACAGTACGACACCGGGTACACAACGCGCTGCCGGTGCAAACGCACATTTTTGGTAATGGACATGGGCCTAGTAGATTCAGCCTCTCGTTGGTTGAGCATCTGGTCTCCGTTGTTTGTAAGGTGATAGAAAAAACAGCTAATCAGAAACAGACCGGTTGAATCTCGCCGGTCTTCTCTACTGGGACCGACCCAAAGTAACTAGTTGATTCTCCGGAGGGTGTGAGGCGAGCCGGACACTGTTCCTCTTATTGGGGCTACCCAAACGATCCCTTATGTCCCAAGATCTCCAGAGGTGCTTGTCTGAGCGCAATCCTTACGCTGTCGTAGTAATTAGATAAAACACTATTAATTCAGAATAGGACGTGATTTCCTGCGGTCTCCCACAATGAATCAACGAAGGAGAACCAGTAGTGTTTTTGGAATTGCATTTTGGTCAATGGTTTGAGGTAGAGATTTCTGGCGGGCTGGCGGTGAGTTCCGTCTATCTGAAAGTGGGGCGGAAGGACTGGCATATCCTGCGGGAAGGGGCCAAACTCTCGTTGGACGGCTGAGCCCAAGAGCGGGGGCATTGCGCCCCCTCTGTCATGTCTACGCGCCTTTGACTGCACGGGCGATGGTTGACCGGGATACTCCGATGAAGCGCCCAATTTCAGTCCATGAATGCCCCTTATCTATCATGTCCCGGATGTTCTGGTGACGCTCTCGGTCTACAGGGCGACCTCGATACTTCCCTTTCGCTTTGGCCTTGGCGATCCCTTGGGCCTGTCGCCGCCTCCTGTCTGTGAAGTCCTTACGCGCGATGGCTGCCAGCATGTCCAGCATCATTCCGTTGATGGCTCCCATCATCCGGGTGGTCATTTCGTCATCGTTTTCGTTAGTCAGCATATGAGAGGTCGGTAGGTCCAGAGCAACTACTCGGACGCCTCTGTTTGAGATTTCCTGCCGAAGATAGTCCCAGTCACTGGCGTTGAGCCTGCTCAGTCTGTCCACTTGCTCAACGAGCAGAATGTCTCCTTTCTGGCAATCGGAGAGCAGCCGGAACAGTTCTGGTCTCTTGAGGCTAGCGCCGGATTCGTTCTCTACGTAATAGGAAGCAATCGTTAGACCCTGTTTCTCGGCAAACTCCTCCAGGTCGGCTCGGGCGCGGCTGGCGTCTTGTTCCTTCGTTGAGGCCCTGAGGTATGCGCGGACAAACATAGATACTACTCCTTCGGTTCGCTTTGGATGGTTTCATAATAGTGGTCTCGTTTGAGTTGTCAAACCCATTTATCGAACCATCTAAAACAACCAAGGAACGTGGTTTCGTTGACACATACCAGAAAAGAACCAGAGCAAACTACGAAACTATTGCTATGCTGAGTCGTGAAGTGAAATCAATTCAGACATTTAGGAGTCGAAGTCAAATGTTTGGAGCCCTGCGCCTACGACGCAAACCCGTAACACCCTCGGAGGACATCACTCTCGTTCTCTATCGTCTTGGTAAAAGGTCTATAAAACCCGGAGCGGCCACTAGCCTGATGCTCCCGACGTTGGTGGTATCGACCCAAATCAGTTTGGTTAAAGCCTATGGCCTACAGCCTGAAGCCGGGAGCGTATTTGAGATGCTCAATGAAGCTATGGATAACAAAGATGACGCTTCCGCGATTGAAGTGGGGGAGGCGTTAAAGCGGGAATTCTTGGATGCGAAGGGTACATACGAGCTAACTCATAAAGTCCTGACTGCTTACCAGCCATCGCTGGCCCAACACTTTCCCAAACCCACTTCGGGTAGACCTGGGGGCCTTAGGGCTTTCGCAAATGACCTTAACGCTGCACTGCCTTACTTTGTGCCACGGGCTGGTTGACCCACCCCGTGGGGGAAGCCAGATAATTCCCTAGTATCAAATACCCCCTCAAAAATCTCTGGCGAATTTTACAAAAGGGGCCCCGATGGGCACCTACTCGTGCTTCTCTTGCCTGAGGGGGGCGATCGGGAAAGAGAGTTTCTCGATAGCTTCAGAAAGAGTTTCTATAGAGGCTGTTGCCCTGTATCGACCCGCTGTCATTCCGTCGCTTTCATGTCCGACGACATCACCGACAATAGAGGGCGGAATGCCGTATTCGTTCTGGAGCCTAGTGGCTACCGTATGGCGGAAGCTGTGGAAGACCTCTTTGTGCTTTTCGGTTATACCCTGCTCCCGTAGAAACCGACCGAACCACTTTGAAGGGTTGTGGCCGAAGTTCGGAGCGCTGCTTGTTTTGGCCTCGGGGAAAAGCCGAGGCTGGCCTTTCTGTTTGGCTCGCTTTGCAAAGTCCACAAAGCCCAGCGTTATTAACTTGGAATGGATTGGCGTCATTCGTTCGCTGGCGGCAGTCTTTAGAGGACCAGCATGCGGCGTGAAGTGGATGCAGGGGATGTCATTGTGCGACGTAATATCCTGGGGCCGTAATTGGGCGAGTTCGGTGATACGGGCCCCGGTATAGAGGCCGAGGAGAGGGAGCCAGTATTGGTAGGCCTTAGTGAAGGCGTCTGGCCGGAATACATCAGGATGAAACAGCTTTTTTAACTGGTCGTCGGTAAAGGGGCTTCTTTCTGCTGACTTTCGCTTCTTGCCTCTCTCAGACAGGTTTTGAGCTGGATTCCGAGAGATATACTCAGAGTTTTCGCACCAGTTGAAGAAGGTGGACACGCGGGTGATGAACTTCTTTATGGTGTTTTCGCTGACCGTTTCCGGTGGGTTCATGGCGACGATTTCTAGTGCCGATTTGCCCTTGAATTCTTTCTTCTTGTTTCGGTTAGGCGGGAGCCGTTTGTAATTGCTGTAGGTCTCTACCGCAGAGGCACGGGAGACTTCCGAGCAGGGCACGTCTCCGTGAAGTTCTACAAAGCTACTCAGGGACGTACGGTATTCCTCAAGCGAGCGCGGCTGAACACCTTTGGCCTCGGCTTCTCTGAGGTATTCCTCGACAAGAGCGCTGAGCGGCTTTGCTGCGGCTTGCCTTTCCTGCTTTATGGCGGATTCCTTTGGCGCCGATGACTGCGGCCCAAGTGGTGGTCTGGGGGCGCCGCTCATTAAGGCCAACTGATAGTCGTTAAGAGTCAGTCCAATCTCCTGCATTCGACGGAGGAACAGCGAGAACGCAGGGCTGTCTTCCCTGTAGGTTACGCCCTCGTAGTCAAGAAACAGTCTGGCCACTCTTGCCTGAGCCTCTGTTCGATGCTCAAAGTAATCTGCCTTTGGGATGTCGAACGCTATCTCATGGGCCCTGACTCGATCCAGCTTTGCCTCTCGACTCATCGGCGGCAGAGTGGCCTCCGTCTCTTCGATTTCTTCGCGCACCTCCTGTGCCCACTTTGCAAGCAGACTTTCGATGTTGTCGCGAGATAACTTCATTAAATCAGGCTCTTGTACAACTGTTGAAACGAGACGCTCAAAGGATACCAGAAACACACGAGCGCGTTTCCTGGCCAAGGCCAAGCTACGTGTCTTGAGTGAGCGTTTAATTTCCCAACCGAAAAGAGGGCGCAGCGTTTGCGGTAAAGCGTACCTGAAATAGTAACCAGAGTTGCGGAGCTGTAGGTAATGGGGGGAGCTAGAACGAATCATGGCTTAGAGACCTTTGGGCCAATGGTTTGTACCACCAGTCCCTAAAATCATCTAAGCCATTGATTGTGTTGCAATTTGGTGGAGACGGCGGGAATTGAACCCGCGTCCGCCAGTGCTCTGCCTTGAGATCTACATGTTTAGTGTCCTTCTATTCGTTTAACCCTATGCGACCCGAAGGTCAGGGTGCACAGGGCGAGCTCTTTGGATCTTAGCCTTTAACCAGTGAGCTCTGGTTAAAGGAGCAGCCTGTTAAGCTATGACGTCCTGATATACCCGTTTACAGGCACCCGGGTCAGGACGACCAGCGGCTTACGCCGCCAGTGCGTAGTTGTCGTCGTTTGCGACTATTGCGTGCAGCTTTGGATTAACGAGATTCGCTGCCATCTCGACATGCACCCAAGGGTTCGCCACCGGCGTCGAAGCCATGTCGTCCCCTTGCTTTTAGTATATGGGGCCGAACCCACACACTTCAAGGTGTTTTACTTTTATCTATTCAGCCGGTGTTGTGCTCTCGCAGTATACGCTGCTTCTGGCGGTTCCAGTCCCGCTCTTTCTCCGTGGCCCGTTTGTCGAACAGCTTCTTGCCCTTCACCAGCGCGATTTCGCATTTGACCTTGTTCTTCTTCCAGTAAAGCGCCAGGGGAACGCAGGTATGGCCAGCCTGATTGACCTTGCCCATCAGCCTGGCAATTTCCTTGGCGTGCAGCAGCAGCTTGCGATTGCGGGTCGGGTCCGCAATCACATGGGTCGATGCCGTATTCAGCGGCGTAATCTGCGCGTTGAACAGAAAGGCCTCTCCATCCCGGAACAGAATATAGGCCTCGGTGATCTGGCCCTTGCCGGCACGCAGGGACTTGACCTCCCAGCCCAGTAACTGGACGCCGGCTTCAATGCGTTCCTCGATGTGGTATTCATGCCGGGCCTTCTTGTTGAGGGCAATGGTGCCCCCGGAATTCGCCGGTTTCTTTTTGCTCATGAAGTCTTTCCGTTGGACATTCGTGTCACTGGCATTTCGTCTGGTGGGTACGGAACACTATGATGGGGGCGATCCGGTCGCAGACAAGAGGCGAATTGTAACCCAGGTCCCGATATTGGGTCACCCGTCCGGGGAACGGCACCGGATTTCAGCTACAATTGGGGCACTTACCAGAACAGGGATTCGAATGCCGACACCGCTGAACACGACCTTGGGGCTCTGGAATGGGCGGAGCACCTTTTTCTGGGCTGCTGCCGCCGCCACCATCGGGCTGGGCAACCTGTGGTATTTTCCGTGGCTCGCCACCCACTTCGGGGGCGGCTATTTCGTTCTGATGTACCTGGCTTTCCTGCTGCTGGTTACCTTGCCATTGATTATGGCGGAAAGCGCCCTTGGGCGGCATTCCCGTCACAATATTGCTCTTGCCATGAGAACAGAGGCAGAGGCCCGCCGGCTATCGCCCCGTTGGCGCTGGGTGGGTCGTGTCAGTGTGTTGTCGGGGTTCCTGGTGCTCTCCATCACTCTGGTCATCGGGTCCATCTGCCTCGCCTATGTATTTTACGGGGCCTTGGGGCAGTTCGCCGGGGCAACACCGCGCTCCATGAGCCATGAGCTCGGTCAGCTGGTGGAGAGTCCCCATGAATACCAGGGGTTCATGGCCTGGCATCTGCTGTTTGTGGCGCTGGTAGGTGTGATCGCAATCAGGCCGGGCCTGGTTGAGCGCGCCTTTCGCTTGGTCATGCCGATTTTTCTCGTATTGCTGTCGGTGCTGCTGGTCTGGAGTTACGGGCAGGGTGTTGCCTCCGACTCACTGGACGCGGTGATGGGGTTCCGGTGGCAGGATGTTGGTTTTCAAAGTGTATGGTTTGCCCTGTCCCATGCCTTCTATACGTTGGGCATCGGACTGGGTGTGTGGACGGTACTTGGTGCGCTGATGGCGCCGGGGTCGCCCCTCAAGCGGTCTGTATTAGCGGTAGCGTTACTTGACACGGTTGTTGGTGTCGTGGCCGGGGTGGTGATCTATGGCATCGCTCAAACGATGGCAAATGTCAGTGATGCACGGGGATTCGAGCTCGTTTTCATTGCACTTCCGGTCGGCCTTGGCGGATTCGAGTATCATCAACTCCTTTCCACAGCGGTGTTTGCGGTGATTTTGCTCGTGGCGTGGAGCTCGGCGCTTGTGCTGGTCGAGGCCGTTGTCGCCTGGTTGAGGGAGTGGATGGTGTCGCCCCGGCCAGTGTCGGTCCTGCTGGTGTTGGTGTGTGCCTGGCTGGCGGGGCTGATTACCTTGTTCTCCTTCAATATCTGGTCCGACGTGCAGTTTGCCGGGCTGACCCCGTTCCGCTGGATTGAACTGATCACCAGTGGTTTGCTGATTCCACTGGTTGCTGCGGCACTTGCGGTTTTCCTGGGCTGGCAGGCGCCAGTGGCCTACCTGTCGGAGTTGCTGGGAGATACTCGGGAATGGCTTGCAGGCCTGTGGCATTTTGCCTTGCGTTACCTGTTGCCGCTGGTTGTGGTCGCCATTGGTCTGAGTTATTCGGTGGCATCGTTACAGCCGATGTGCAAGAACGCCAATATGATCTGGTGCGATCAGCCTGCTCACGAAGTGACCGGTGGCGACGAGAGTGGACGTGGTGGAGAGGTCGATAAAAGCCGCCCGGAACAGCGGGGCCCTGGCCGGGCGGAGGATTTTTGAACCGGTCAGGGCCGCAACGAAAGCTCAAATCAGATATTATGGAGGGCAGTGATCAGCGACAGGAACCCGACTATTCATGGCCCATAAGATCGATAGAAGTGCACTGGTAATGCACTCCGCGGAACGCATGTTCGCTCTGGTGGACGATATCGCGAGCTATCCGGATTTCCTTCCCTGGTGCGCCGGGTCGGAAATTCACGAGCGGACCGATGCCGAGGTGCTGGCGTCACTGGAGGTGGCCAAGGGGGGCGTAAAACATCGTCTGACCACCCGGAACCGGCTGGTGTCGCATGAGCGAATCGAGATGATGCTGGTAGACGGTCCCTTCAGGGATCTGGGAGGATGCTGGTATTTCAGGCCTCTTGACAGCAATGCCTGCAAGGTCATTCTGCAGCTGGATTTCGAGTTTTCGGGCCCGTTGGCCAGAATGACGTTTGGGCCGGTGTTTAATCAGGCGGCCAGCACCATGGTGGAGGCCTTCTGCCGCAGGGCGAATGAAATTTACGCACAAACCACGGTGGCGCGCTGATGTGGGTTGAAGTCGCCTACGCAACGCCGGAGCGTCAGGAGATTGTTCCGGTACAGGTAGAAGATGGGGCCAGCGTGCTGGATGCGGTTCGCCGCTCCGGTATTGAAACCCTGTTCCCGGGGCTCGATCCTGAAAACGTGGATATGGGCATATTCGGTAAGGTAGTAAAAGCACCGGCCGAGCACAGGTTGCGGGAGGGTGATCGTGTTGAGCTCTATCGCCCGCTCAAGATCGACCCCAAGCAGGCCCGGATGAACCGGGCCCGAAAGAAAAAGGATGCAGTCTGAGTCAGCTGGCAATCAGTAGGCGGGCTGTTCGTCCAGTAGCTGCTTCTCCAGGTGGGTGTAGGTATCCCCGTCGTAATGGACGACCACTTTCTGCTTGCGGATATCTCCGCCAGCTTCCTGGAAAGTGTAAACGTAGTACTCTACTGAAGTGTCTGCTGCGTTCAGCGTCAGGGGCGTTCCAAGAGCGGAATGCACCTGGGAGCGGGACATGCCGGGTTCAAGTTGGGCAATCGCCTCTTCGGTAACGATGTTCCCCTGCTGGACATTGATTTTGTAAACGCCAGGGAATACGCAGCCGGCAACCAGTGCCAGCAGCAGAACAGGTACAACTTTTTGAATCAGGTGCATCAGGGACGGATGTCCTTTTGGCCGGGAATGAAACGGTTTATCAGTCAAAATATGGCGGTATAATACCGGAAGCACTGAACACACCAAAGAGCGAAGAGCATTATGTCATCGGAAAACGCCGAACTGCGCAAAGTGGGGCTTAAGGTCACGCTGCCTCGGGTAAAGATCTTCAACATCCTGGAAACGGCAGAAGAACATCATCTGAGCGCTGAAGATGTCTACAAGAAGTTGCTGGATCAGGGCGACGATGTCGGGCTTGCAACGGTTTACCGGGTGCTGACCCAGTTTGAAGCGGCCGGTTTGGTGTTGCGGCATAATTTTGAAGGCGGTCACGCCGTCTTTGAAATGGCCGGGGATGACCACCACGATCACATGGTCTGCACACAGACCGGCGAGGTCATTGAGTTTGTGGATGAGGTGATTGAAGAGCGACAGAAAAAAATCGCCGAAGAACGTGGCTATGAAATTGTGGATCACAGTCTGATCCTGTACGTGAAGCCCAGAAAGAACTCCTGACAAGCTTCCTCCGCGCGGTCGTCTACCGGTCCGCGTCTCTGCGCATTCCCGGTAACGGGCCACTCGCACGCCCAAAAAAAGAGCGCCGGGGCGGCGCTCGAAAAGCTCTCTGGTGAGAAGGGAGTCGGTGAGAGCTGGTAAAACTCCGGTGGGTCCTTCAGTGGTGGGTGGCTTGCCCCTTGGTGTACATCTCCCGGGCGTGGGCCAGAGTCTGTTCCGTCATATCCACGCCGCCCAGCATACGCGCCACTTCGCTGATGCGCCCCTGATCATTGAGTATTTCGATCTTCGAGAAGGTAGCGTCCGCTTCGCTGAGCTTGCTGACGAACAGGTGCTCGTGACTTTGTGCAGCCACCTGCGGCAGATGGGTAACACAGATAATCTGACCGCTTTCTCCCAGTGTGCGGAGAAGTCGGCCAACGACTTCTGCCGTGCCGCCGCCAATGCCCACGTCCACCTCGTCGAACACCAGGGTTGGCGTGGTGGAGGTCTGGGCTACTACCACCTGGATTGCCAGGCTGATCCGCGACAGCTCACCGCCGGAAGCCACCTTCGCCAGGGGGCGTGCCGGCTGGCCGGGATTGGCACTGATCAGGAATTCAATGTCCTCATTGCCCGTTGCGCTGGGGCTCTCGTCCCGGGTGTCCAGCTGGCTGATGAACTGCATGGTGGGCATGCCCAGCTCCGTCAGTTCTTCCCCGACGCGCTGGTCCAGGGTGGCGGCGCCTTCGCGCCGGGCCTGTGACAGCTTGTCCGCGACGCTCTGGTAGGCCTTTCGGTAATTCTCCACGTCTGCTTCCAGTTGCTCCAGGCTGCTCCCGCTACCGTCCAGTTCGGCCAGCTCCTCCCCCAGGCGCTGGTGCAGTTGCGGTAACTCTTCCGGCTGGATGCGGTGCTTCCGCGCCAGCTGATAAATCGCACTGAGACGATCTTCCACTTCCTGCAGGCGCTCCGGGTCTGCCTCGTAATCCTCTACAAAGTGGACAAGATTGCTGCCCGCTTCGGATAGCTGGATCTGGGCCTCGTTCAGCATCTGAATGGTGTCGGCCAGTGCCGGTACTTCTACAGGTAACTGTTCAAGCTGCTGCAGGGCCTGGCGAACCATGTCGGCGGCACTGGTTTCATCCTCGGAACAGAGCATGGCGGCGTGGTGACTGTGCTGGCGTACGGTTTCCGCATGGCTGAGCTGTTCCTGTTCCTGCTCCAGCCGTGACTGTTCGTCTTCCTCCAGGGCCAGGCGGTCCAGCTCTTCCACCTGATAGCGCAATAATTGCAGGCGGGCTTCGGTCTCATCGGCGTTCTGCTGGCGGCTGATCAGACGTTCCCGGGCTTGATGCCACTGTTTCCAGGCGAGCCGGGTCTTGATGGCCAGGTCTTCAGAGCCGGAAAATTCGTCCAGCAGACGCCGGTGGGTATCCTTTTTCAGCAGCGACTGATGCTGGTGCTGGCTGTGGATGTCCATCAGGTGGGCACCCAGTTCTTTTAACTGGTTCAGGGGGCAGGGCTGTCCGTTGATATAGGCGCGGGAGCGACCATCCCGGCTAATCACGCGTCGCAGGATGCAGTCATTGCCATCATCCAGGTCCTGATCCTCCAGCCACTCCCGGGCCTGTGGGGTGCGGGCTATATCAAATGCGGCGGTAATATCCGCGCGCTTGGCGCCATGGCGTACAGCGCTGGCATCGCCACGGCCTCCCATGGCCAGCCCGAGCGCATCCAGTACGATGGACTTGCCGGCACCGGTCTCCCCGGTCAGCGCGGTCATGCCTTTCTGGAACTGGAGTTCTACCCTTTCAGCAATCGCGTAATTGGAAACCGTGAGTTGAGTCAGCATGTGGTGTCTCCCTGAGTCACAAATACTGTTCAAGAATACAGTACATGTGAATATATACAGTAAAAAAGCTGACTGCAAATTCAGGAAGTTCTTTTTGTGACGTTTTTGTGGTTGAAAGCGATTATTTGGGCCCCATATCGGTTGGCAAGTTTCCATCAATATTGGTCAATGGCGCGGCCAGCCGCGCATACAGAAACAAGCGGGAGTAGCTGATGAGCGCTGACGAGAATCGCAACGAAAAGGTCGATGAGGAGCTGAAAGCGGAGGAGCGTGCTGGTGAGCCCATCGCCGAGAACCAGGAAGGTGAGACCTCCGCTGCGGAAGAAGATGCTGATTCCATGGAGGCCCGCGTGCAGGAGCTGCAGGAACAGGTACTGAGAAGTCAGGCCGAGATGCAGAATGTGCGCCGGCGTGCGGAAATCGACGTTGAGAAAGCTCGCAAGTTCGCCCTGGAGCGGTTTGTAAAGGAGCTTCTGCCGGTTGCGGACAGTCTGGAAAAGGCCGTGGAAAGCACCGAGAACCAGCAGAGCTCTGATGAGGTGGTCACGTCCATTCGTGAGGGTGTGGAAATGACCCTGGATCTCTTCATGAAGAGTCTGGCCAAGTTCAACGTCCAGCCGCTCAACCCGGTGGGTGAGCCGTTCGACCCGCAAATGCATGAGGCCATGTCCATGGTGTCAGCACCGGATGCGGAGCCCAACTCCGTCGTTGCGGTCATGCAGAAGGGCTACACCCTTAATGAGCGCCTGGTTCGCCCGGCCATGGTGATGGTTGCCAAGGCCGAGGATGCGCCAAAAATCGACGAGCAGGCTTGAAAAGTCGACGTCGGAGCCAATATAGGCAGGTAACAGTCGAAATGCCGTTCCCATCCGGACCGGCAAGGAATCGGACAAACCCGGATCTGCCACATCCGGACTGAACAGCTAACTGGAGTGATTTCATGAGCAAGATTATCGGTATTGACCTGGGCACGACCAACTCCTGTGTTGCCATCATGGATGGTGACAAGGTCAAGGTTATCGAAAACGCCGAGGGCGATCGCACCACGCCTTCCATTATCGCCTACACCGAAGATGGCGAAACACTGGTTGGCCAGTCCGCAAAGCGTCAGGCGGTCACCAATCCCCACAACACCCTGTACGCCATCAAGCGTCTGATTGGCCGTCGCTTTGAAGACGATGTCGTGCAGAAAGACATCAAGATGGTGCCGTACAAGATCACCAATGCGGACAATGGTGATGCCTGGGTTGAGGTGAAAGGCGAGAAGATGGCGCCGCCGCAAGTCTCGGCGGAAGTCCTGAAGAAAATGAAGAAAACCGCCGAAGACTACCTCGGCGAGAAGGTGACCGAGGCGGTTATCACCGTACCGGCCTACTTCAACGACAGCCAGCGCCAGGCCACCAAGGATGCCGGCAAGATCGCCGGTCTGGAAGTGAAGCGGATCATCAACGAGCCCACCGCTGCCGCGCTGGCTTACGGTATGGACAAGCAAAGCGGTGACCGCACGGTAGCCGTTTATGACCTGGGTGGTGGTACCTTCGACCTGTCCATCATCGAGATTGCCGACGTGGACGGCGAGCACCAGTTCGAGGTTCTGGCCACCAACGGTGATACCTTCCTGGGCGGTGAGGACTTCGACCTGAAAATCATCGAATACCTCGCTGACCAGTTCAAGAAAGACAGCGGTATTGACCTGCGCGGTGACTCCCTGGCCATGCAGCGCCTGAAGGAAGCCGGTGAAAAGGCCAAGATCGAGCTGTCCAGCAGCCAGCAGACCGACGTTAACCTGCCGTACATTACGGCCGATGCGTCCGGTCCCAAGCACATGAACGTCAAGCTGACACGCGCCAAGCTGGAGTCGCTGGTGGAAGAGCTGGTGGAGCGCAGCCTCGAGCCCTGCAAGACGGCCCTGAAAGACGCCGGCCTGTCCGCCAATGAGGTGGACGAGGTTATCCTGGTGGGTGGTCAGACCCGCATGCCGATGGTTCAGGAAAAAGTGAAGAACTTCTTCGGCAAGGAAGCGCGGAAAGACGTCAACCCGGACGAAGCCGTGGCCATTGGTGCCGCCATCCAGGGTGCGGTGCTCTCCGGCGACGTCAAAGATGTGCTGCTGCTGGACGTGACTCCGCTGACCCTGGGTATCGAGACCATGGGCGGTGTCGCCACGCCGCTGATCGACAAGAACACCACGATCCCGACCAAGAAGTCCCAGACCTTCTCCACGGCTGAGGACAACCAGACCGCAGTGACCATCCATGTGGTTCAGGGTGAGCGCAAGCAGGCGTCCCAGAACAAGTCACTGGGCCGTTTCGACCTGGCGGACATTCCGCCGGCACCTCGTGGTGTGCCCCAGATTGAAGTCACCTTCGATATCGACGCCAACGGTATCCTGAACGTGTCTGCCAAGGACAAGGCTACCGGCAAGGAGCAGTCCATCGTGATCAAGGCTTCCTCTGGCCTTAACGATGATGAAATCGAGAAGATGGTCAGCGACGCGGAGGCCAATGCCGAGGAAGATCGCAAGTTCGAGGAACTGGTCCAGGCTCGCAACCAGGGCGACGCCATGGTGCACACCGTGCGCAAGACCCTGAACGACGCCGGTGACAAGGTTACCGACAGCGAGAAAGAAAACATCGAAGCCGCCATCAAGGAGCTCGAGGAAGCACTGGAAGGTTCCAACAAGGAAGACATCGAAGCCAAGACCCAGAAGCTGACCGAAGTGTCTGGCGAGCTGGCCCAGAAGATGTACGCTGACCAGGGCGAGCAGGCCCAGCAGGCTGGCGGGGAAGAGCAGGCCAGCGGCAGCTCCGACGACGCGGTTGATGCGGAGTTCGAGGAAGTGAAAGACGACGACAAGCGTTAAGCGATAACGTCGTTGCAGTAAGAGCGCGGGGGTACGCCCCCGCGTTTTCTGCGTTTCAGAGCAGCGGGTTTCTGCGTAGCCAGAAGCCGGAATCAGTTTGGAGGCAGTGCGTTGGATGACGTACTGGCTCCCGGCACAGACAGGATTTTCAACAGGGTTTTCCAGCATGGCCAAACGTGACTACTACGAAGTACTCGGGGTATCCCGGGATACGGACGAGAAGGAGATCAAGCGGGCCTATCGCAAGCTCGCCATGAAGTACCATCCGGACCGTAACCCGGACGACGCTGAAGCCGAGGCGAAGTTTAAGGAGGCCACGGAAGCCTACGACGTGCTGATGGACGCCAACAAGCGCGCTGCCTATGACCAGTTCGGCCATGCCGGTGTGGACAACCAGGCCGGTGGTGGCGGATTCGGTGGTGGCGGTGCCAGCTTCTCGGACATCTTCGGGGATGTGTTCGGTGACATCTTCGGTGGCGGCGGCCGCGGTCGCAGCAATCGGGGTGCCGACCTGCGCTACACCCTTGAGCTGGACCTGGAAGAGGCGGTCCATGGCACTACGGTCAAGATTCGCGTGCCAGGGCATGTCGAATGCGACCTTTGCGAAGGTAGTGGCGCCGCGAAAGGCTCGCGGGCCGAAACCTGTGGCACCTGCAAGGGTATGGGGCAGGTGCGCATGCAGCAGGGCTTCTTTACGGTGCAGCAGGCGTGTCCCACCTGCCGTGGCAGCGGTCAGATCATCAAGAACCCCTGCAGCAAGTGCCACGGCGCCGGTCGCCTGCAGGAGGAGAAGACCCTTTCGGTCAAGGTGCCGCCCGGCGTGGATACCGGTGACCGTATCCGGTTGTCCGGCGAAGGCGAGATGGGTATTGATGGTGGTCCGGCTGGTGACCTGTATGTCCAGGTTGCGGTGCGTGAACACTCCATCTTTACCCGTGATGGCCGCAATCTCTATTGTGAAGTGCCCATCAGCATTGTGGATGCCGCCATGGGTGGCGAACTGGAAGTGCCGACCCTGGATGGTCGCGTAAAACTCAAGATTCCGCCCGAAACCCAGACCGGCAAGCTGTTCCGGTTGCGTAACAAGGGGGTTACCCCGGTTCGTGGCGGTCCGGCGGGCGATCTGCTTTGCCGGGTGATGGTGGAGACACCGGTGAATCTCACCAAAAAACAGAAGGACCTGCTGGCGCAGTTCCAGGAAACCCTGGACGGTAATAACGGCAACAATCACGCGCCCCGGAAAACCTCCTGGTTTGAAGGTGTGAAGAGCTTCTTCGACGAAATGAAATTCTGAGGTCTGCCATGACACGGATTGCGGTAACCGGTGCGGCCGGGCGAATGGGTAAGGTGCTGATCGAGGCCATCGACGAGGCGGATGACCTTACCCTGGGCGCCGCCATTGTTCATCCTGAAAGCTCCCTGATAGGTGCGGATGCTGGTGAAATGGCGGGTATCGGCAGGAACGGTGTGGCCCTGGCCGGTAATCTGGGCGATGTTAAAGATGCCTTTGATCTGTTGATTGACTTCACCTTTCCGGATCTGACGCTGGAGAACCTGGAGTTCTGCAGTCAGAACGGCAAATCAGTCATTATCGGAACCACCGGCATGACGGATGCCGAAAAGGAGCAGGTGGCGATCGCGGCAGACAGGGTGCCCGTGGTGTTTGCGCCTAATATGAGCGTCGGTATCAATGTGATGCTTGACCTGTTGCACAAGGCCGCTTCGGTTCTCGGTGATGACTACGATGTGGAGATCATCGAAACCCATCACCGGCACAAGAAAGACGCGCCTTCCGGCACCGCGCTGCGGCTGGGTGAAGTGGTCGCTGATGCTCTCGGGCGTGACCTGAAAGAGTGCGCGGTCTACGGCCGGGAAGGCTTTACCGGAGAGCGCCCGCAAAAGGAAATCGGCTTTGAGACCATTCGCGGCGGTGATGTGGTGGGGGATCACACCGTGCTCTTTGCCACCATGGGTGAGCGTATCGAACTCACCCACAAGGCCAGCAGCCGCATGACCTTCGCCAAGGGCGCCATCCGCGCCACCCGCTGGCTGCAGGGAAAGCCAGCGGGGCTGTACGATATGCAGGATGTTCTGGGGCTTAAAGACTGATTTTTGCCACGGACACTCACAGACCCACACGGACAAGGATAAAAGCTTTCCTGTCCATTCTTTGTCCGTGAGAGTCTGTGAGTGTCCGTGGCTAATGGATTTTCCTTTTTTTCAGTTCTTCATTCCGTGTTATTCCGTGGCAAATAGTCCTTTTACATGGACACAGATCGGCGAATTTCCTACAATAAGGCGGTTTAACTGCACCAAGCGTAGCCTGAAGACACAGCCCGCCCGGAACAAAGGATGATTCCCGAGGGCGGATACAAAAGCGGGACGGGGCAACACCCCCTCTCGCTTTTTTGCGACCTGAATTTGCGCTTGCGTACCCGTTCGCCCAAACGAACCCGATTGAGGATACACGCCTTGAGTACACCAGCCATCCTTGCACTCGCAGACGGAAGCCTGTTTCACGGAGTCGCCATTGGCGCCGACGGCGAAACCAGTGGTGAGGTGGTTTTCAACACCGCCATGACCGGCTATCAGGAAATCCTCACGGATCCCTCTTACGCCCGTCAGATTGTCACGCTGACCTATCCTCATATTGGAAACACCGGTGTCAATGACGAGGATGTGGAGTCAGACCACATCCAGGCCGCTGGTCTTATCATTCGTGACCTGCCGCTGATGGCCAGCAACTGGCGCAGCCAGAGAACGCTGTCGGATTACCTGCGGGAAAGCGGCAAGATCGGCATTGCCGGCATTGACACCCGCCGCCTGACCCGAATCCTGCGGGACAAGGGTTCCCAGAACGGCGCCATTGTTGCCGGTGAGGATGCCACACCAGAGCGGGCGCTGGAGTTGGCAAAAGCATTCCCCGGACTGAAGGGCATGGACCTGGCCAAGGAAGTGTGCCGCAAGGACACCTGGACCTGGGATGAAACCGAGTGGGTCCTGGGCGAGGGATACGGCAAGCGCACGGAAAGCCGCTTCAAGGTGGTGGCCTGGGATTATGGGGTCAAGAAGAACATCCTGCGCATGCTGGCCAGCCGCGGTTGCGATCTGACCATTGTGCCGGCCGAGACGCCCGCCTCCGAGGTGCTGGCCATGAAGCCGGACGGTGTCTTCCTGTCCAACGGTCCCGGCGACCCGGAGCCCTGCGACTATGCCATCACCGCTATCCGCGAAGTGCTGGAAACCGATATCCCGGTGTTTGGTATCTGTCTGGGGCACCAATTGCTGGCGCTGGCCAGTGGCGCGAAAAGCCTGAAGATGGGCCATGGCCACCATGGGGCCAACCACCCGGTGCAGAATATCCAGGACGGCACGGTGATGATCACCAGTCAGAACCATGGGTTCGCGGTGGACGAGACCACCCTGCCGAACAATGTGGAAGCGACCCACAAGTCCCTGTTCGACGGCACGCTCCAGGGTATCCGACGTACCGACAAGCCGGCGTTCAGCTTCCAGGGTCACCCGGAGGCCAGCCCTGGCCCCCATGATGTGGCCCCGCTGTTTGACCAGTTTATCCGGCTGATGGAAGCACGTACCGCATAAGCGGACGCCCGACACAGCGTTGCCGAAAGGCCCTATGAATCTGAATTTTGCTGACAGGTTGACTGAGAAATGCCAAAGCGGACCGACATCAAGAGCATCCTGATCCTGGGCGCTGGCCCTATTGTGATTGGCCAGGCGTGTGAGTTTGACTATTCCGGTGCACAGGCCTGTAAGGCCCTGCGGGAAGAGGGGTACCGGGTGATCCTGGTGAACTCCAACCCCGCCACCATCATGACCGATCCGGCCATGGCCGATGCCACCTACATCGAGCCGATCACCTGGCGCACGGTCGAGAAGATTATCGAGAAGGAGCAGCCAGATGCCCTGCTTCCCACCATGGGCGGGCAGACCGCGCTGAACTGCGCCCTTGATCTGGAAAAGCACGGTATCCTGGATAAGCATGGCGTCGAGATGATCGGCGCCAATGCCGACACCATCGACAAGGCGGAAGACCGTGACCGGTTCGACAAGGCCATGCGGAAAATCGGCCTGGAATGCCCCAAGGCGACCATCGCCCACTCCATGGCGGAAGCGTGGGCCGTAGCTGACGAGATTGGCTTCCCGTGCATTATTCGTCCGTCGTTCACCATGGGTGGCTCCGGCGGCGGCATCGCCTATAACCGGGATGAGTTCGAAGAAATCTGTACCCGGGGGCTGGACCTGTCGCCGACAAACGAGCTGCTGATCGACGAGTCCCTGATCGGCTGGAAGGAATACGAGATGGAGGTCGTTCGTGACAAGAACGATAACTGCATCATCGTCTGCGCCATCGAGAACTTTGATGCCATGGGCGTGCATACCGGTGACTCGATCACCGTGGCACCGGCCCAGACCCTGACGGACAAGGAATATCAGATCATGCGGAACGCCTCCCTGGCGGTTCTGCGTGAAATCGGTGTGGAAACGGGCGGTTCCAACGTGCAGTTCGGTGTCAATCCGGATAACGGCCGCATGGTGGTTATCGAGATGAACCCGCGGGTGTCCCGTTCCTCCGCGTTGGCATCCAAGGCTACCGGTTTCCCGATCGCCAAGGTGGCGGCCAAGCTGGCAGTCGGTTACACCCTGGACGAGCTGCAGAACGACATTACCGGTGGTATCACGCCGGCGTCCTTTGAGCCCAGCATTGACTATGTCGTTACCAAGATTCCCCGGTTCACCTTTGAGAAGTTCCCCCAGGCCGATGCCCGCCTGACCACCCAGATGAAGTCCGTGGGTGAGGTGATGGCCATTGGCCGTACTTTCCAGGAGTCGGTGCAGAAGGCCATGCGTGGCCTGGAAGTGGGTTCAGAAGGTTTCGAGGAGAAGGTCGACCTGGACAGCACCAGTGGCCGCGAAACCCTGATCAAGGAGCTGAATGTGCCCGGGGCCGATCGCCTCTGGTTTATCGGCGAAGCCTTCCGTGCCGGCATGACCGTGGACGAAGTGTTCCGTCACACCAAGGTAGACCCCTGGTACCTGGTCCAGATTGAGGATCTGATCCGCGAGGAAGCGGCCCTGAAAACCGCCGGCAAAGCGGATATCGACCGGGACACCCTGTTCCGCCTCAAGCGCAAGGGCTTTTCGGACGGTCGCCTGGCCAAGCTGCTGGGTATCTCCGAGGTCTCCCTGCGCAAGCTTCGCCATGATCTGGACGTGCGCCCGGTGTACAAGCGCGTGGACACCTGTGCCGCCGAGTTCGCCTCCTCTACGGCCTACATGTACTCCACCTATGAGGAAGAATGCGAGGCTGAGCCGTCCGATCGTGAAAAGATCGTGGTGATCGGTGGCGGCCCTAACCGGATAGGGCAGGGTATCGAATTCGATTACTGCTGTGTTCATGCCGCCCTGGCCATGCGCGAGGATGGTTACGAAACCATCATGATCAACTGCAACCCCGAGACCGTGTCCACGGACTACGACACCAGCGACCGGCTCTATTTCGAGCCCATTACTCTGGAAGATGTGCTGGAGATCGTCTACAAGGAAAAGCCAAAGGGTGTCATCGTGCAGTATGGCGGCCAGACGCCCCTGAAGTTGTCCCGTGGTCTCGAGGCCGCCGGTGTGCCCATCATCGGTACCAGTCCGGATGCCATTGACCGGGCTGAAGACCGTGAGCGTTTCCAGCAGATGATCACCCGCCTGGGCCTGAAGCAACCGGAGAATGCCACCGTGCGCAGCCACGAGGAAGGTATTCTGGTGGCCCGCGAGATTGGCTATCCATTGGTGGTGCGTCCATCCTATGTGCTGGGTGGGCGTGCCATGGAAATCGTCTATAACGAAGAAGAGCTTGTGCGCTATATGCGCGATGCCGTGCTGGTCTCCAACGACAGTCCGGTGCTGCTGGACCACTTCCTTAACGCTGCCATCGAGGTCGACATTGATGCGATCAGCGACGGCCAGGACGTGGTTATCGGGGGCATCATGCAGCATATCGAACAGGCCGGCGTGCACTCCGGTGATTCTGCCTGTTCGCTGCCACCGTACACCCTGCCAAAAGACGTCCAGGACGAGATGCGGGACGCGGTCAGGAAGATGGCCCTCGAGCTCGACGTCATTGGTCTGATGAACGTACAGCTGGCCTGGCAGGATGGCGAAATCTATGTCATCGAAGTCAATCCACGGGCCTCCCGGACCGTGCCGTTTGTCTCCAAGGCTGTGGGCGTGTCTCTGGCCAAGGTGGCGGCCCGCTGCATGGCCGGTCGCAGTCTGAAGGAGCAGGGCTTCACCCAGGAGATCGTGCCGACTTACTTCTCGGTGAAAGAGTCGGTGTTCCCGTTCAACAAGTTCCCGGCGGTGGATCCCATCCTGGGCCCGGAAATGAAGTCCACCGGCGAAGTCATGGGTATTGGCGATAGCTTCGACGAAGCCTTTGCCAAGGCTGCCCTGGCCGCCGGTGAGCGACTGCCGGCCAAGGGTACGGCGTTCATCTCCGTGCGTGAGGTAGACAAGGCCGGTGTGCTCAGGCTGGCGAAAGACCTGGTGGAAGCGGGCTTCAGCCTGGTGGCTACTACGGGTACCGCAAAAGTGATCAGCGATGCCGGCCTTGAGGTCGATCGGGTCAACAAGGTGGGCGAGGGTCGCCCGCATATTGTCGATGCTATCAAGAACGGCAAGGTACAACTGATCATCAACACCACCGAGGGCCGCAAGGCCATCGCCGACTCGGCCCAGATCCGTCAGTCGGCGCTGCAGCACAAGGTGACCTATACGACCACGCTGGCGGGGGGTGAAGCCTTCTGTCGCGCTATCAAATTCGGACCCGAGCGGACGGTTCGCCGTCTGCAGGAACTGCATTCAGGAAAGTGACTATGACGACTCGAGTACCCATGACCATCAGTGGCGAAGCAAGCCTGAGGGAAGAGCTTCGGCAGCTCAAGTCCGTCGAGCGCCCCAAGGTGATCGAAGCCATCGCGGATGCCCGTGAGCACGGCGATCTCAAGGAAAACGCCGAGTATCACGCAGCCCGTGAACAGCAGGGCTTCATTGAAGGGCGTATCCAGGAAATCGAGAGCAAGCTTTCGGCTGCCCAGGTCATTGACGTGACCAGCATCGAGAACACCGGCAAGGTGATCTTTGGTACCACCGTGCACCTACTCAACGTGGAAACCGAGGAGCAGGTGACCTACAAGATCGTCGGTGAGGACGAGGCCGACATCAAAGGCGGCAAGATTTCCATCTCCTCACCCATAGCCCGGGCACTTGTGGGCAAGAGTGAGGGGGATGTTGTTGCCATACGCGTGCCTTCCGGCACCGTGGAGTACGAAATCGAGGAAGTAGAGCATATCTGAGGCCCCTAAAGCCCCTCTCCCTTGAGGGGAGAGGGGTTGGGGTGAGGGTGGAGACCGCAAACGTTGCAGCACGACGCTTTTCACCCTCTCCCTGGCCCTCTCCCCACAAGGGAGAGGGAAGGCATGTCGCGAGCAATGTGCAGGTTTCTTGTGAGGGTGGTGACATTGTCAATCCAGCAGCGTTTTGATCTTGAATTCTCTTCTTTCAATTACTCCTGTGCCGCCCCGGCGAGAGGGGTTTGACGTTTCCTGAATCCTGGGGCGGTGGTGTTTCGGACTTGTCATGCAGCAGCATCCCGATCTTCCGGTCGATGCCTTCCAGGGCATCGGCAATACGGCTCAGGGTATTGCTCATTTCGCCAGTGCCGCTGGCTGGTGTGGATGTAGGTGGCTCGAAATCCGCCGAGCTGGTACTGGTCGGAATGGGAGGCTTCTTCCCGGGGTCCGGCGCATCACCCATCAGGTCCTTGCGGATCTCCTTCAGGTCTCGCTGGTCCAGCACGTGCCGCTCTTCCGAGAAGGCGCACATCATCAAACCGTCGCAGAGCTTGTTGATCACCCTGGGGATGCCGCCACTCATGGTGAAGATCTCGTGCACCATGTCTTCGTCGAACAGGGGCGCGCCCTTGTGGCCAGCCACCAGCAGACGATAGTCGATGTACTCGCCGGTTTCTTTTTCCGACAGGCCGTCCAGGTGGAAAAACAGCTTTACACGCTGCGATAGCTGCTGGATTTTGTGGATGTGGTCCTTCAGCTCTGGCTGGCCGAGCAGAATTACCCGCATGGCGGGGCCGCCAAGTCCTTCCAGGCCGGCCAGCATGCGGATGTCTTCCAGATTTTCCTTGGTAAGGTTCTGGGCCTCGTCCACGGCCAGTACGACCGGCGTGCCCCGGTCAGCCATCATCTGCAGGTAGTCCATGATGCCAAACAGCATGGTCACCTTACTGTCCATTTCCGTCTTGATGCCCGCCTGGTGAACCAGTAGCCGGAAAAAATCGTCGGACTTCAGGTTGGTGTAGGACACATGCAGCAGTTTCAGGTTGCCGTCCAGGCTGCGGATGGTCTTCTTGAGCAGGGTGGTCTTGCCGGAGCCGATTTCGCCACTGATAACCACAAAGCCCTCGGGGCTCCAGATGGCGGAGTTCATGTACACGAACGCCCGGGAATGCTGCTGGCTCATGTAGACAAAATCGTCTTCCGGCGTCATCCGGAAGGGGTGGCGGCGTAATCTGAAGTGCTCGAGATACATGGTGCTCGTCCCTGGTGGTCGGTCAAGACGAAAGTGATCAGGCCAGTCGAATCATTTCGTTCTGGTGAAGTTTGATGCGGTCTGGCTTATATTCCTCGTAGCTCTGGCTTACCGTGCCAAAGCGGAAGTCCCCCAGCAAGCGCTCGAGACGACCGTAACATTTGTCCAGGTTGGTGTAATGACGGAAGCGCGAGAACCAACTGGCATTATCGTATCTGGGCTGGTCCGGGTCGATTTCCCAGGGATGTAGATAAAACATCTGGGGCTGGGTGTCGCCGGCGCTGGCCAGACGGAACAGGTGCCGGAACAAGGGGTAAGGGAACTGGCGGAAATAGCCGCCGCCAGCCGCCGGAATCGTCATGCGGAACAGCCTGGCCGTGGTCAGCGGGAACTCCCGCAGCGCCGTGCCATTACTGGTCTGGATGGTGTAGGGGGTCTTGGGGGAATCCGGTATGCCGTAACGATCATGATGGATCGGGAATATGCTGGAATCCCACGTGAAACCCAGCTCGGCCAGTATATCCAGAGCCCACAACGAATCCCGGGTAATGGAGTAGCTGGCGGCGCGGTAGCCGGTCACCGGCTGCTGGATGATGTCTTCCAGAATCGCCTTGGATTTTCGGGTTTCCTCGGTGAATACCGCCGGGGTCTGATCATAGACCAGCTGGTGGCTGTATCCATGGGAGGCGATCTCATGGCCATGATCGGCGAGCTTGCGAACCAGTTGAGGGTAGCGTTCCGCAACCCAGCCCAGCACAAAGAACGTGCACTTGACCTGTTGCAGGTCAAACAACTCCAGCAGGCGCTCGGTGTTGCGCTCAACGCGGGATGGCAGGTGTCCCCAGTCTTCCTGCGAGATCACCTTTGACAGTGCGGCAACATGGAAATAGTCTTCCACATCGACACTCAGTGCGTGAAGTGTCTTCCCCCTGGTGCCTTTCGCTCCGGGGTCTGACTGAAGTGGTTCCGTCATGGGAGGCTCCGTTCTCCGTGTCCCTGAATGCTTTTGTGGAATCTGTCCGGATTTCCGATCCGTTCAAATAGTAGCGTTAGCGTACCAGCTTGTCATCGCCAATGGGCCCGACATTACGAACATTGTCGCACGACAGTGTAAATAGTTGTAAAATTACGTTACGAATTGATACACGGCGTCTTGAGATTGTCACTGGTCGAGCGCAGAATGAATTTCAGGAAATAAAGCTCTCACGCGTCGTCTGACAGATTCGGTTTGCTGCGGGTCGACCGGTATGCGTTCACGTTTGCGGTGGCCCATCGAGTTTTATAGAGACGACAAGGATGTTCGGTGTGTCCTATATACGCATCAGAAAACACTATCTGCATGTTCCATACTTGGTGCTCGGCGCCCTGGAATTTGCCGTGCTCTTTGGCACGTTCTACCTGCTGGGGTTCGTGCTGGATCAGCTGGGCGCGAACGATGCTGATTTACGAACCGGTGCGGCTTCCGCGCTGTTGTTTGCCCTTGTCATGAGCTGTGGCACCCTCGCTATGGGTGTTTATTTCGCCATGGTGAGGGAAGGCTTTGCCTCCATGTTTTTCCGCACGCTGGTGGCGTTCTGCTTTCTCGGCGGCCTGGCCCTGACCATTCTCTACATGGTTCTTCCCAACGTCAGTCCCGGCAGCGACAAGCTTTTCTGGGCTGTACTGCTCGCTATTTTGCTGGTGACCATAATCAGGCAGTTGTTCCTGAAGGTGGTGGATTCCGACCAGCTGGCTCGCAGGGTCGTGATTTTCGGCGGCGGCGAGTTTGCAGAATCGCTGATGTCCGACTATCAGAATAACCTCAAGGCGTCAGGGATTCGCATCATGGGTTGCATTCCCGACTCCGCGAATCCGAGGGTGGACAGTCGGCACCATCTGCCGGCGCCTACCGATTTTTTCAAATTCTGTCAGCAGAACCGCATTTCGGAGATCGTGATTGCCCAGCAGGAGCGCCGCAAGAGTGAAGGTGGGCAGTTGCCGGTTGATGCGTTTATGGAGTGCAAGCTGCGCGGGATCGAGGTCACCGATGCGGTAGCCTTTTACGAAAGGGAACTGAAAAAGGCGCGCCTGGAACTGCTGCACCCTTCCTGGATTCTGCTGTCTGATGGCTTTAAGGCTTCCAAATCACGGGACTTCACCAAGCGGGCGGTGGACTTGCTGATCAGTCTCGCGCTGGCAGTGCTGCTGGCTCCAGTCATGATATTGACCGCGCTGGCCGTTGTACTTGAGAGTGGCTGGCCTATTCTCTATAGCCAGGACCGGGTCGGCGCGCGGGGAAAGGTATTCCGGATCTACAAGTTCCGCAGTATGCGTCAGGACGCGGAGAAAGATGGCAAGGCCCGCTGGGCTTCCGCTAACGACAGTCGAGTGACTAAAGTGGGGGCCTTTATCCGGAATACCCGTCTGGATGAGCTGCCCCAGCTGTGGAACGTGATCAAGGGGGAGATGAGCTTTGTCGGCCCCCGACCGGAAAGGCCTGAATTTGTCGAGCAGTTGAAAGAACAGGTGCCTTTCTACAATACCCGGCATTATGTGAAGCCGGGGCTTATGGGGTGGGCCCAGCTGAATTACCCGTATGGAGCGTCGATCGAAGACGCCCGGGGCAAGCTGGAATACGACCTGTATTATTCGAAAAACCACAGCATCGTGATGGATCTGCTGATTATGATTCAGACCGTTGAGGTGGTTCTACTGGGCAAAGGGGTGCGATAAACGATATGGATACCACGCGGATCAATACGCTGCATACTGTGATTCTGGTTATGCTGGTCAGCTTTCTGACGGCTTGTGCCGGCGTACCGGAAGGCGGTAACAACCCACCGGTAACCACGACGGAACCGGAGCCTTATCGCATTGGTGTCGGTGACACTGTGTCAGTTCATGTCTGGCGGAACCCGGAGCTGACCCAGACAATTGTAGTGCGGCCCGACGGCAATATTTCCATGCCGCTGATGGGTGATGTGGTCGCCGAAGGGCTGAAACCGGAAGAGCTGGCGGATGAAATCAGCGCCGGGTTGAGCGAGGTCATCCGCAGCCCGGAGGTCACGGTGATGGTCAACAGCCCGGTGAGTGCGGAATACCGGAACCGGGTACGCATTACCGGGCAGGTCGGGCAGCCCATTTCGGTGGCTTACCGTCAGGGCATGACCGTGCTTGACCTGGTTCTGGAAGCGGGCGGCCTGACGCCGTTTGCGGCCGGTGATCGCGCCGTCATACACCGCCATACCGGTGAAGAATACGAGAGCTTTGCCCTGGATCTGGAGTCGATCCTGGAGGATGGCGATATGCGAACCAACTACACCGTCCAGCCTGGTGATGTGGTCAGTGTGCCCCGCAAGACCCTGCTGCGCGGAGAGCTCTGATGGACTGGCGGTACATTCTCGATATGATCAATGCGGTAAAGCTTGAGCTTTACCGCTATCGGGTGCTGGCCGCCATCATCTTCATGTGTGTGACGGCCGGCGTACTCGGCCTGGGCTATGTGACGCCAAAGACCTACACATCCGAAGCGCTGTTGTATGCGGATTCTTCAACCATTCTGAAACCCCTGCTGCATGGCAGCGCCGAAGTGACGCCCATTGACCGGATCAACGAGGCCCGGGAGATGCTGCAGAGCCGCTCCTATCTGGAGCAGGTGGCGTTTGACGCCGGCCTGCTCAATGGGGGCGAGGATGACGTCCAGAAAAACAGTGTGATCAACAGACTTCGCAATGCCCTCAATATGAGGGTGTCCAACCGCAACTTCATCGAACTCAGTTACAGCAGTGGCAGTCCGGATCAGTCCTTCCGCCTGCTCAGTTCGGCCCTGAATCGCTTTGTCGAGCGCACATCCAGCAAGAAGCGTTCAGAAAGCGCCGGTGCCTACGAGTTCATCGACGCTCAGGTGAAAACCTACAAACGGCAGCTGGAGGAAGCCGAGGAACGCCTGAAGGAGTTCCGGGCCAACAACCAGGATGGCACCCAATCCAATGTACAGTCCCGAATTGAGCGCCTGCGTAGTGATATCGAAAACCTGAAGCTGGAAATCCAGCAGAGTGAGCAGGAGGTTGAACTGACCACCGCCCAGCTCAAGGAGGAGCAACCTTACCGGTCTGTGAGCACGGGCGGCAGCATGTCAGAGGTTGATCGGAAGATTGCACAGCTGGAGGACACACTGTCTGAGTTGAGGCTGAAGTATCACGATACCCATCCGGACATTGTCTCTGTGAAGGGTCAGTTGGAGGACCTGCGGGCGCGTAAGGCCAGCGGGGATGTGGGGCGGCGCAGTGGCGGTTCCAGTGAAGTGATTGAAAACCCGGTTTATGAGCAGTTGCGACTCAAGCTCACGGAGGCACAGACCGATCTTGAGGTTCAGCGCAAGCGACTCACCTCCCTTGAGCGGATGCTGGAAGAGACGTTTGAGCGTGCCGAGCGGGTGGCAGAAAACCAGGCCGAACTGTCTGAACTCACCCGTGATTACGATGTGACCAAGGGCGTGTATGAAGACATGCTGCAGCGTCGTGAGAAGGCACGCCTGTCCATGACCCTCGACGCGCAGGGAGAGGGCGTCAGCTACCGCATTCAGGAACCGGCTTCCTATCCAACGCAATGGGATGGCCTGCAGTTGTATGAGGTAGGGATGGCCGGCCCTTTCCTGGGCGGCACCATGGTGCTGGGGCTGCTGGTCGCCCTGGTCATGTTCGATAACCGGGTTCGTTCAAGCCGAACACTGCTGACGCAACTTCCGGACAACATTCCGGTGCTGGCCTCAATCCCCCACTATTCCAGCACCTGGAAGGAGCGCCTGCTACGCAAGGACATGATATGGGTCGCCGGTCTACTGGTCCTGTTCATGGGCGTCTATCTGGCCATACTGGTGTTCAGTATTCTGGGTGTGACGCCGGCACAGATCATTGACACATTAACCGGGTCCGGCATCGGTCAGGGTGGTTAGATTTCATGGATAGCAACAAGCTCTATAATGCGCTGTTAAAGACCCAGGAACGCCACCGGGCGGAACGGGCAGCCCATGCCAGGCCTGATGATTCAGGCGATGTCGCTGAAGAAGCCACCCAGGAAAGTGTCGCCAATGATGCTACGCCAGACTTTGTGTATGCACGGCGTGAGAGTCCTGTTGAGCCTGCCGGTGAACGGCCCTTCTCGGAACCCGGCACCGACTGGACACTGGTGGAGGAGCGCGAGGCGAAACACACACCGTCCGTTTACGACTCGTCGGTATCCCTGGACCTGATCAACAATCCCCGCCCATGGACGCTGGAAGACCTGAGGGAGCGCAAGATCATCTACCCGGGCATGGCCAATAAGGCCATTCTCGATGCTTTCCGGGAAGTGAGGATCAAGCTGAGGGACCAGGCCGGCGCCGTCAATTTCTCGGTTCTGGTGTCTTCCATCGGCAAGGAGGACAACTCGGTAATGACCGCGTTTAACCTGGCAGCTACGTTTGCCATGGATGCGCAGAGTTCGGCCCTGCTGGTGGACTGCAACCCCTGGGACAGCGACCTTGATCACCTGGTGTCCTCCCCCGTCAATCTGGGGGTCACCGATTTTGTGGCGGACAAGTCTCTCAAGGTGCGGGACATCATCTATCCCAGTGGGTTGGATCGTCTCAGTGTTGTGCCCGCGGGAACAAAGTCGGCTGCCGCCGTGGAGCTGTTCTCCGCCGTCAGGATGCGGGATCTCATGGGGGAGCTGAAAAGCCGGTATCCGGACCGTTTCCTCATCATCAATGCGCCGCCCCTCAAGGCCAGTACCGAAGCGCAGATACTGGTGCGGTACGCCAATCAGGTTGTGCTGAGCGTGCCCTTCGGCACGGTAACGCCGGATGACATCGTCAGTTCGGTCGAAACGCTCGGGTCGGAGAAGTTCTCCGGCCTGATATTCCAGCAATGAGGTGGGCCATGGAAGACGCTTTTGCCACCAGACGGTGTGCAGGCCATGTTGTCATCCCGCTGGTGCTGTTGATGGCGCCGGCACAGGCACTCCATGCCGCAGAGAGCAGCTACACGGCCACAACGACCCTGTTTTCCGACCTGACTCATTCGGAGTATGAATCGGACAGTGATACCCGCGCGGGTGCCGGAATCCGGGGAGACATCGGCGCCGACCTGACCTCCGGCGCTCATAGCCTGATCGGTCGCTACGGAGCGACCCTTGAGACCAAGCGTGGTAGAGGGAGCAGGGGTGATGACGACAATTTCTCGCTTCGCGGCTCCTCCCGCTATAACTATTTTCAGCCAGGTAGTCGTTTTGACTTCAATGCCGGGCATTCGGTGCGCTCCGTGCGCAATGACACCGGCTTCCGTCTGGATGATTCCAGTTACGATACCCAGAACGCCCTCAATGCCGGGGCGGGCATCAACTTCTACCCTGGCGAGGTCACCACCTTTCGTATTGCCGGTCAGGGCGGGAGAACCTGGCAAGACGGCGACGGGCCGGATAGCGAGTCCGTCAGCGCCGATGCTACCCTCAGCCGCCAGGTATCAGAGCAGAGCTCGGTATTCCTGATAGCCAGCCGAACCTGGGAAGAGGAAGAAGACGCCGACGAGATCATCCTGGATTCGGCATCGGTTGGCATGGAGTCACGGTTGCATAACGGTACTTTCAGCCTGTCGGCCGGGGTATCCAGGGCCGAGAGTGACGACTTCGAGAACGACGCGGTCATCGGTTCTCTCGCGCGCACTTGGGATACCTCCCTCACCAACACCCGCTTCAGTTACGACCGGACCCAGAGCAGTAATATTCTGGACCAGTCTTTCGATTTCGTGATTCCGGAGCTGGGTATCGAGGATGAATTTTCAATCCGTTACCAGGGTGTCACCGTGCGGGATCAGCTGTCGCTGACCCACAATACCCGTCGCATCTGTGACCTGTGCACCATCAATCTGATTGCGCAGCTCGCCAAAGAAGAAGAGGTGACGAACGAACAGGAAACCTGGGAATACCTGGCGGGAGCCGGACTTTCACTGGCCGTAACGGAGCGTAAATCTGTCGATTTTGACTACCTGTGGCAGGGCGATGCGTTAGACGAACGGGGAACCATAGACGACGAGTTGCACCGGTTCATCGTCACCTACCGGCATGAGTTGACTGAGCTGGCATCCTGGGGAACCTCCTTTGAAGCCGCAATGACCCGGGGCTTTACCGATGAAGAACGCTATCAGGCAAAGCTGTTCCTTACTCTGGGTTGGGACGGAATGAATCGAGACGGAACCGGGCAGGGGCGGTAGCCAAAGAAGCATCACCAGAACAAGAACAGGGAAGACGCTGTGTTTGAGAACCGCAAAACCATAGATCTGCCCTCGGATATGCCACCCCAGCTCATGGTGGTGATTGATACCGAGGAAGAATTTGACTGGAACGCCGACCCGGACCCGAAATCCACCGCCGTAACGGCCATGGACCATATCCACCGTGCCCAGGACATTTTCAACGAGTACGGTATCGTGCCCTGCTACGTGGTGGATTATTCCATTGCGAGCCAGGAGCGCAGCGTCGCCCCCCTGAAGTCGTTTCTGAGCGCCGGGCAGTGCGAGATTGGCGCCCACCTGCATCCCTGGGTGAACCCCCCGGTGGAGGAAACCCTGTCACGTTCCAACATGTATCCGGGCAACCTGCCCGAGGCCCTTGAACGCCGCAAACTGACGGAGTTGCGGGACACCATCACCGACGCCTTTGGCGCCCGCCCCCAGATCTACAAGGCGGGGCGTTACGGCTATGGCCCCAATACCACGGCAATCCTCAACGACCTGGGGTTCGATATTGACCTGTCGGTGTGCCCACCCCTGGACGCACGGGGTGATGGCGGGCCGGACTACCGGTATTACGATGCCTGGCCATTCTGGTACGGGCCTGACTCGGGTCGGTTGCTGGAGCTGCCGGTTACCGGCGGTTTCGTGGGCGTAGCGGGCAGGCTGTCGCCCCCGGTATTCGATCTGGCCATGGCTTTCCGCAAGCTCAAGGCGCCCGGCATACTGTCACGGCTTGGTATTGTGGACCGGTTAATGTTGTCGCCGGAAGGCTTCCGGCCGGCGGAGCATATCAAGCTGACCCGTGACCTTTACCGCCGAGGCGTCCGCACTTTCACCTGGAGCTTTCACAGCCCCAGCGTGGTTCCGGGCCACACCAGTTATGTGCAGGATGAGCAGCAGCTGAGAGCCTTCCTCGACTCGTTCCGGCAATTCTTTGATTTCTTTTTTAACGAATTGGGTGGTGAAGCATCGTCTCCCACCCGGCTAAAGACGCTGATGGAGAAGTTTGCATGAAAGTGCTTGGTATTTCGCCACTGGACAAGGACTCAACGGTCTCAATTGTAGAAGATGGCCAGATCCTGTTTGCCGCTGGCGAGGAGCGTTTCTCCCGGGTGAAGCAGCAGGACGGTTTCCCGCAGCTTGCCTTGGAAAAGGCCCTGGAATACACGGGCAGCAAGATGAGCGATTTTGATCTGGTGTGCTACCCGTTCCTGACCTGGGAGAACGAGGCCAAGCTTTTCAACAAGAATCTGGAGGACGAGCGCGAATTTATCAGGCGTTTCGAGCCCGCCGACCTGAACCGTCAGATCAAGGATGCCCTGGGCCGGGTGCCGGATCGTAACGAGCCAATTCATGGGCTTGAGCATCCAAACACCATTATGGAAAAGGGCTTCCTGCACAGCTCCTATTACTCCATGGCCGGGGCCCAGCGGCTCGCCTCCAACAATGCGGCCCTGAAAGGCTCCCGTCATTGGGGGGAGGAGGCAACCGAATCCTTCCGCAAGTGGGAAAAGGCGCTGGAGAGCGGACTGCAGCAGATGGGATGGGACAAACCCGTCAAGCGGATGGATCACCACCTGTCCCACGCCGCTAACAGCTATCTGGCCAGCGGTTTTGACCGGGCACTCTGTATCACACTGGATGGCTATGGTTCGGGGCTGGCCGGTTCCGCCAGCGAAGCCCGGGACGGCAAGATCCACCGTCTCCATGGCATCAGCTACCCCAACTCCCTGGGCACGCTGTATGAACACGTAACCTCCAGCCTCGGCTTCAAACCCAGCCGGCATGAGGGCAAGATTGTTGGGCTGGCGTCCTATGGCGACCCGGCCATTCTGGGCGATATCCTGCTTGGCAGGATCGAGCAGAAGCCGGGGGATTACCAGATCTATGAAGCCAACAATGTATTTTTCTCCCGTTATCTGGCTTCCAAGTTCCCGAAAATCGACGTGGCAGCGGCCTATCAGTATGCCCTGGAAGTGGTAGCCACCAACTACGTCCGGTACTGGGTGGAAAAAACCGGCATCGACACGGTGGTCCTGTCTGGCGGTGTCACCGCCAACGTCAAGCTGAACCAGCGCATCTTCGAGATTGAAGGCGTCAACAACATCTTTGTCTACCCCAACATGGGTGATGGCGGCTGTGGCACCGGCGCGGCGCTTTACCACGGTTGGCCGGGGGGCGTGAAAGAGTCCATTACCAGCACCTACCTGGGCCCTGACTACAGCGAACAGGAAATCGAGGCAGCGCTGCAGGCGGAAGGCCTGTCGTATACCCGCCCCAATAACCTGGCGGCGGATGTGGCCGCCCTGATCCATGGTGGTGATGTTGTTGCCCGCTTCGATGGCCGCATGGAATACGGCCCCCGGGCCCTGGGCAACCGGTCGATCCTCTACCACGCCAGCGAGCCGGAAGTGAATCAGTGGCTGAACAAGCGCCTGGGCCGCACGGAGTTCATGCCGTTTGCACCGGTCACCCTCTACGAGGCCCGTGAGAAGTGCTACCACGGCATTCGTGGTGCCGAGCACAGTGCCGAGTTCATGACGGTTACCTTCGACTGCACCGACTTCATGCGGGAAAACTGCCCCGCAGCGGTGCATGTGGACGGCACGGCGAGGCCGCAACTGATTCGCCGTGAAGTGAACCCCGGCTATTACGATATCCTCAAGGAATACGAGAAAATCAGCGGTGTTCCCAGCCTGATCAATACCAGCTTCAACATGCATGAAGAGCCGATCGTGAATACACCGGAAGATGCGGTCAGGGCCTTTGTCCAGGGGGCGCTGGATTATCTGGCCATCGGCCCCTTCCTGGTCAAGCAGCCGAACCCGGCACACTGACCTATTTTTTACGGCGGGCGGAGCAGGACGCTGATGACAGCAGGCAAGCTGGAGGTTAGCCAACAGGCGGTCACTGACCCGGAACAGCTTCGGGCGGAGTGGGAGGACCTGGAGAGCCGGTCCGCGCCCACCGTATTCCTGTCGTGGCAATGGCTGGGGCACTGGCTTGACGTATATAAGCCTGACGCGACGGTACTGCGCGTTACGGAAGACGGTCGGTTGATAGGGCTGGGCATGGTGGTAGGCTCCGATGAGCGCCGCCATGGACTGCTGCGGTCCCGTTGCCTGCGGCTGCACCAAACCGGGCGCAAGGTGCTTGACCAGATCTGGATTGAGTACAATCGCTTCCTGGCGGAGCACGGTCGTGACCGGGACGTGTCGGCGGCCTGCCTGACCTTCCTTGAACGCCAATACGATGCCTGGGACGAGTTCGTGGTGGGCGCCATAGATGCCGATGAGGCGGAGTTCTACGCCCGGACCATGGGTCTACATAAACACATCCGGTGGCAGGCCCCGTGTTATGGCGTGGACCTTGATCAGCTTCGGCGCAGTGGCAAACATTACCTGGATTCCCTGTCACGCAACACCCGGTACCAGATCAACCGGGCCCATCGACTGTATGAGGAGCGGGGGCCGGTAGAACTGGTGCGACCAGACAATGTGGATGAAGCGCTTGCCGTGTTCGACAGCATAGGCCCTCGCCACCTGGAGCGGTGGGGCAGTGGACCGGATCAGAGCGGTTTCGCCAACCCCGACTTTGTTCGCTTCCATCGTTCGCTGATCCGCAGCCAGTGGGCCGAGGGTGGCGTGGATCTGGTATCGGTAAGGGCCGGGGACGATGTGATTGCCTCGTTCTACAATCTGCTTCACAACCAGGTGGTGTACTTCTATCTCGGTGGCATGATGCTGGAGACCGACAACAAGCTGAAACCGGGGCTGCTCGGGCACAGTCTGTGCATCGAGGATTACCGTCAGCACGGTTTTCACTACTACGACTTCATGGGGGGCGACGAGCGTTACAAGTCGAACCTTGGCCAATGCCACCGACAGCTCGTTCAGGTCGCCCTGCAAAGGCCCCGATTCAAGCTGAAGCTGGAGAATGCCCTGCGGGACGCAAAACACCACTGGCTGGGTGAGCCGGGGGCCGACTATGGGCGTTGAGGAGCGGTTTATGTCGAGGACAGACGATGTCGACGTAGTCTCGACAGGTCTCAGGGAGGCCCGTGCGGCTGGCTGGGACGACTATGTCAGTCGCCACCCGGAAGGAACCGGGTACCATCAGTTGGCCTGGCTTGAGAGCATTGCGTCGGCCTACGGACACCGGGTCTGGTGCCTGATGGCCATGTCGCCCGGCGGGAACCTGTCCGGGGTGATGCCGGTATGCGAGTTCCGGGTGCCACTGACGGGGGCGCGTTGGATATCATTGCCCTATTGTGACCTGGGCGGGCCCCTCGCCAGCAGTGAGACGGCTGCATCGGCCCTGAGGGAACGTGCGCTGGATCTGGTGAAACGATACAGCGGCAAAGGATTGTGCCTGCGTCTACCGGGAGGGGCGGTTGACCCCCAGTCAGAATCAAACCTGGCCAAGGTGAGCATGCTGTGTGAGTTGCCCGACAGCAGTGAGGCCCTGTTTCGCAGTTACAAGCCCAAGCTCCGGAGCCAGATCCGCAAGGCCGAGAAGAACGGCCTTCGAGCCGAGGTTACCTCAGGGAAAGAGGCTGTCTGGCTGTTCTACCAGGTGTTTGCCGATAACATGCATCGCCTGGGGTCACCGGTCCATAGCCTGCGCTGGTTTCAGGATTTGCAGCAAGCATTCGGGGACCGGCTCAAGGTTGGCCTGGTGTATTTCGAGGAAAAGGTTATCGGCGCCGGTATTATCCTGGTCAATGGCGCCAGGGCCAGCATCCCCTGGGCATCCACACTGGCGGAATTTAATCGCCTGGCGCCGAACATGCTTCTGTACTGGACGCTGCTTGCCCATGTAACAGATGCCGGTTGCCGGATATTCGATTTCGGCCGCTCCACCCCCGGAGAGGGCACCTATCGCTTCAAGAAGCAATGGGGCGCGGTGCCCCATGAGCTGCAATGGCTGGATTTGAGCCCTGACGGCGAACCGATGACCCAAAAAGTGGCATCGGGACAAGAGAGCAAGCTGAGGGCAATGGTCGAATCGGCCTGGCAGCGGTTACCGCTATCCGTGGCTAACCTGCTGGGGCCGCAGGTAAGGAAGTACATCAGTTTATGATCACGCTGCTGATACTGGTCACCCTGGTTTGCCTGCTGGTCCCCGCTTATGTCTATGCGGGGTACCCCTGTGCCTTGTGGTTGCTGACCCTGGGGCGTACAGGGGCAACCCATCGAGTCTGGGAAACCCATCCTCACGTGGCATTGATCATTTCGTGCTACAACGAGGCCCCCGTTATCCGTGACAAGCTCGAGAATGCCCTTAAGCTGGATTACCCCAAGGACAAACTCACCATTGTGGTGGTATCCGACGGCTCCGATGATGGCACCGACGATATTGTCCAGGAGTATGCTCTGGTGGGGGTGAAGCTGATCCGCCAGGAGGGGCGGCTGGGCAAGACCATGGGGCTAAACCTGGCAATGGAGCAGTTGTCCTCGGATGTCACGGTGTTCAGTGACGCCAATGCCCTCTACGCACCAGACGCCATCAGCAAACTGGTGCGTAACTTCGCCGATGAGCAGGTGGGTTACGTGGTGGGAGCTGCCCTGTATACGGACCAGGGCTCCGGCGCCAGTGCCCATAACGAGAACCTCTACTGGCGATACGAGCTGGCCATCAAGGCTATGGAGTCGCGGCTGCACTCCGTGGTGGGGGGCGACGGCGCCATCTATGCCATCCGCTCGCACCTGTGGCAGCCTCTGGACCAGAAAGACATCAACGACTTCGTCAATCCCCTGCAGATAATCGCGAAAGGCTACCGGGGCATCTTCGAGCCTGAAGCCCGCTGTTACGAGGAAACCGCAGGCGATTTCGGCCGGGAAATCGCCCGCAAGGAACGGATCGTTAACCGCAGCATCCGTGGCCTGATGCGGGTCAAGGCCACCATGAACCCGCTCAGGGTGGGCATCTTCGCGTGGGAAGTGATATCCCACAAGCTGCTGAGGTGGTTGATCCCTCTGTTCCTGCTGATTGGCGCCGTCGGCAGCCTGTTACTGGCCTTGGCGGGCTACGGTTTTTTTCAACTGGTCGCCGCCGGCGTTCTTTTGTTGCTGGCATTGGCCGGGGCGGGGCACCTGGCTACTGACAAGAATGCTTTGCCGGTGTGGATCTCGGTGCCCTATTACTTCGTTATGGTGAACCTGTATTCCCTGAGAGGGATAGCAAAAGCGGTTCGCGGTGAGACACAGGTGACCTGGAGCAGTGCCAGGCCGGGGCAGGACTGATGTCGAAGATTGCGCTGTTGTTCCTGATGGTGTTTGCGGCTGGGGTTGTGGCCACGTTTTTCTACAGCGGGGCATCTGCCTTTCTTGTCTATCAGCTGGTGTATTTTCTGAACCCGGACAGTCGGTGGTGGTCGGCCGAAATCCCAGGTTTGAGTTATTCATTTATCAGCGCTGTTCTCATGCTGGTGGCAGTGGGGTTGAAGTTTCGCCAGTACTCAGAATTGAGTCCGTGGCGAGAGCAGCCGATTTTCAAGTGGGCAATAGGTATCGTCATTCTGTACTACCTGGTGGGGCTCATCGCAATCAGACCGGAAGTTCATTTTAGCGTTACGTTCAACTACCTGAAGCTCGTCATTATCGTCATGGTTGCCTACAAGCTGGTGAACACGCGCACCTTGCTGGATTTCGCGCTTTGGGCATATGTCATCGGAGCGACCTACATTGGTTACCTGGCGACTAGTTATGGCAGAGGAAGCGGAGGTCGGGTAGAGGGTATCGGCATGGTCGACTCGCCAGACGCCAACGACACAGCTGCGGCCCTGGTGCCTGCCGGGGCGATATTGCTCTACTTTTTCTGGATGGGCAACAAGAAGGTCAAACTGGCCTGTATTTTCTGCGGTGCTCTCATCGCAAACGGTCTGGTGCTGATCAACAGTCGTGGTGCGTTTCTGGGTATTGCCAGTAGCGCCGGCCTTTACCTGATTTATATGACCTTCTCGAAATACCGGCGGAAGGGGCAGCGAGCCGTAGCAATTTTCACGGTGATACTGGGGATCAGCGGTGGCCTCTACGTCGCTGACGACACCTTCTGGGAACGCATGTCCACGTTGAAGAATGTCGAGGATCAGGAGACCAGTGGCTCCAGCCGGGTCAATTTCTGGATTGCAGCGCTGGACATGTCGGCTGAGCACCCATTCGGGCTTGGCGTGGACGGGTTCAATATGCTTGCTGAGCTATACGTACCGCAGGAATATCTCTCTGGCACGGTGTACAAGAGTGTCCACAGCATGTGGATGCAGGGGCTGACAGAGGTGGGCTGGCTTGGCCTGATCTTCCTCTTGGCCATGCTGCTCTCCCTGTGGCGGCTGAGCCGGCGGGCCAAGCAATGGGTTCTGGATCAGGGCGAAAACGAGGCGTATTTCAAGTTGTTGGCCCTGGAATGTGCTCTGTTCGGGTACCTGGTGGCAGGCAGCTTTATTAACCGGTTCCGGGCGGAAATTCTCTACTGGATGATTGTCTTCCTGGCTATCGGTATCAATGTGTATTTTCTGCAGAAAGTCCGCGGGCAGAAGCAAGCCCGTGGTATTGCTGTTGGCAGGCGGGGCCGGTCTCTGCGGAATAGTAAGGGAGTATCAGTTTGAAATCGCCACTCAGAGTATTGCAGTTTATTACGCCGGCCGGTTTCTACGGCGCGGAGCGCTGGGTATTGGCCCTTGCGAGAAATGTTGATGCCGAGGCGGTTGTGTGCGATCTGGCGGTAACCCGGGAGGGGCCTGAACAAGACCTCACCCTCGCGGAATTCTATCCCACGGATCAGGGCCAGCAGATCCATTACCTGGAGATGAGTGGCCGCTTCGACTTCCGGGCCATAAGGCAACTTTGCAAGGTTATACGCGACCGCAACATCGATGTTATCCATACCCACGGCTATAAGTCCGACATTATGGGGTTGATCGCCGCTCGTCGCTCGGGGATCGCATGTATCAGTACGCCTCACGGTTTTCCGGGCAATACCGGCTGGAAAATGGGCGCATTCATTCGGATGGGAACTCACAGCCTACGTTATTTCGATCGCGTAGTTCCTCTCTCTGAAGAGTTGATGTCGGATGTGGAACGATTTGGTGTGCCATTGGCTAAGACGTGTTTTGTGCGCAATGGGGTCGACCTGACAGAGATCGACGACGCTCTGGAGACCAGAGAAAAGGCAAGAATGTCTGAAAATAGTCGGACGGTCGGCTTTATTGGCCAAATGATCCCTCGTAAGGGACTCGCAGATCTGTTGGCCATATTCGATGGATTGTTCCGCAACGATGCAAGTCTGTCTTTGCGGCTGGTAGGCGATGGCAACCAGCGAGCATACCTTGAAGATATAGCCAGCTCCCTGAACAGCCGGGAAGCGATCTCTTTCCTGGGGTTCCGTAGTGACAGGCTTGAATTGTTGGCGAGTATGGATGTGTTCGTCATGACCTCCTCTCTGGAGGGCATTCCACGCTGCCTCATGGAAGCCATGGCGGTTGGGGTGCCGGTAGTGGCCTATGATATCCCAGGCGTAGATCAGTTGGTCACCCATGGTGAAACCGGCATGCTGGCTCCACTCGGAGATAAGGTTGCCCTGCAACGTTGTTGTCAGCAAGTGCTGGAAGACCAGAACCTGGCCAACACATTAGCCGTTAATGGTCGCCGGCTGGTTGAAGAAAAATACTCAGCCGCCCGCATGGCCAGGGAGTACGAAAGCCTGTTCAACGAACTGGTGTCAGGTTCCGGTAAGTCGCTTGCCGGGTCCGGGCAGGTGAGCTGATTATGTGTGGTATTGCAGGTTTCCTGAGAACGCCAGTCACACCCCAGCGGGAAGCCCATCAGGCCTGGGCAGAAGCGATGGGGCAGGCCATCATACACCGGGGGCCCGATGCCGGTGATACCTGGCTGGACGACCATATTGCCCTGTCGCACCGCCGGCTCAGCATTCTTGATCTGAGTGAGGCCGGAAACCAGCCTATGGTCTCTGCCAGCGGGCGCTATGTCATCGCGTTCAATGGCGAGATCTACAATTATCAGGCGCTAAAAGCGGATCTGGAGCAACAGGGGCAGACCTTCCGGACCCGTACGGATACCGAAGTCCTGCTGACCCTGTACGAGCTTCATGGGCCGGATTGTCTGGCTTTCCTGAATGGGATGTTTGCCATTGCCATCTGGGATCGTCAGACACACCAGCTCTTCCTGGCCCGGGATCGCCTGGGCAAAAAACCCCTGTACTACTACGAATGTGACGGCCAATTTGCCTTTGCGTCCGAGATCAAGGCCCTGTTACCGGCGCCTTTTGTCCGAAAAGACATTCGCCATGATGCCATCCGGGACTACTTCGCCTACCAGTACATACCGGACCCCAAGACCATCTACCGGCATGTCTACAAGTTACCGCCGGGTTTCTGGATGCTCATCGACGGCAGTCGCGCTAAACAGTCCCGATACTGGGATGTCAGCTTCGCGGATCAGTCATCCAGGTCCGAGACGGAACTCGCTGAGGGGCTGCATGAACTGATTGATGATGCCGTAAGACTGCGCATGGTCAGCGATGTTCCCCTGGGGGCCTTCCTCAGTGGTGGGGTGGATTCCAGCGCTGTGGTCGGCCTGATGGCAGGACACTCGGATCGGCCGGTGACAACCTGTTCCATTGGATTCGATTCCAGCCGGTTTGATGAAGTGCAATGGGCCCGGCAGGTGGCTGAACAGTTCGGCACGGACCATCACGAATTCACGGTTCGTGAAAACGTGGCGGACAGCCTTGAGGATATTGCGCGCTACTTCGACGAGCCCTTCGCCGATCCTTCGTTTGTGCCGACTTATTTTGTCTCGCAACTGGCTCGCCAGAAAGTCACTGTAGCGCTGGCCGGCGATGGCGGCGATGAAAACTTTGCAGGGTACAGCAAGTACAATACGGATCAGACAGAAAACAGGTTGCGTTCACTCTTCCCTGGCCCGCTTCGTCGGGCTTTGTTTCCGGCTCTGGCCAGAATGGGGTCTGGCTTACCTGGCCCGTTCCGAAAAGCTGGCTCGCTGCTGGATACCCTGTCGGTGGAAGCCGATGAGGGCTTTTATCGCACCAACTGTTTCTTCCGACCCGCGCTCTGGGATGAGCTGGCCATCGGTGAACTCGAACGGGAAACCCGCAGTTACGACCCAGGTGAGCAGACCCGCGAACTGTATCGGCGCGCGGATGCCGGCGATCACCTCTCCCGGATACTCTACACCGATATCAAGAGCTACCTGCCCGGCGATATTCTGGTCAAGGTCGATCGTATGAGCATGGCCAATTCGCTGGAAACCCGTGCTCCGCTGCTTGATTACCGGGTAGTGGAATACGCCGCCAGCATCCCGTCAGCGCTCAAGCTATGTGGTACGGAGAAAAAGCACATCCTGAAAAAGGCATTTGATAGGATGTTGACGGAAGACATCCTGTATCGGAAGAAAATGGGCTTCTCCGTGCCGCTTGCACAGTGGTTATGCCAGGAACTGAAACCGTTGGCCGCCCGGATGTTCACGGCCACCGACAGCGTGTTGGCCAACTGGTTCGACATGGGCGGCATCCAGCGACTCTGGCAGAGCCATCTTGGCGGGAATTACCGCTATACACAGGAACTCTGGAGCCTGCTGTCGTTCGGGTTGTGGTGCCAGCAATGGATGGAGTCATGAGATGACTGGGAATGTACGTCGTTCGGCAGTAAATCTGGTTGTCATCCTGATGCTGGTTCTGGGGCTGGTACTGCTCGGCCTTAACCTTTACGGCCTGACCCAGCCGCTTCGCAAGCCTGGTCTTGGGGTTGCAGATCAAGAGCTGTTGCGGTTCGTACCAGACCAGGTCTGGGACTACGAGACCAGTCTGTCTGCTATTGACGCATTGGCCGGCGCTGAAGGTGATATGTCGCTGGCGGAGCAGGCCAATGACGTCGTTCACCAGAGTCTTGTGCATGTGAAGTGGACTGATGTAGACCCGGTGGCTTACCGGCAACTGGTGCCGCCCTGGGAAAACGTATTCCTCTGGGCGGTTGGCAGATTCTCCGGCCTGCCCCAATTCGAGCGTTACCATTACGCCGACTATCGCCGAAGTATCGAGCGGGGCATCGGCATTTGCGGTGACGCGTCTATCGTATTATCCAGCGTGCTCGAGCGGTACAGCGTGGAGAGCGACATCATTTCGTTCCGCGGACATGTGATTGTTGAATACGAAAACCCGCAAGGGCAGAAACGGCTGCTGGACCCCGACTTTGGCGTGGTGATCGACCGGTCGCTGGATGAGCTTAAAGCTGATCCGGAGGTTGTCGGCCCGATCTATCTTGAAGCTGGATACGGCGCTCAGGAAGTCGATGACCTGGTATCCATCTATTCCGGCGACTATGCAATATTCGACGACGCCTACGGGTTTATGTCCAGGCGCTATCTGTTCGAAAAGACCACCTATATCCTTAAGTGGGCGTTGCCGCCGCTTTTGATTCTGCCCGCTATTGCTCTCTGGTTCTGGCGCCGTCGGCGGGGAAGCGCCAGGCGATGACAGTAAATGAAACACCATTACCTGCGATCCGGGTATTACACGTGACCTTCAACATGGCGTTCGGTGGTACCGAAGCGGTCATCCGTGAGCTGACCGCCTGGGATGATGGCGGGCGCATCCACCACCAGGTGGTCTGTATCGACGGTATCGTTGGTGCCATTGGCGAGCAGTTGCGTGAGCGTGGCACGAAAGTGGATTCTGTTTTGCGTCGCCCGGGCTTTGATACCCGGTTGATTGGCTCCCTGCGGGCGATGATCCGCGCGGAACACATCGATATCGTCCACTGCCATCAGTACACCCCCTGGGTGTACGGCTGCCTGGCGAGTATTGGCACCTCCGCCAGGGTGGTCTTCACGGAGCATGGTCGATTTCACCCGGACCGATATCGCTACAAGGCCATCATCATCAACCGGATTCTCGCCGCTATGACCCGACAGATTGTGGCCATATCCGCTGCGACGCGAGAGGCTCTGGTCCGCTATGAATTCCTGCCGCGCCGGCGCATTGACGTGATCTATAACGGCATCAATGCATTGGAGGTGGATGAGCAAGAGGTCTGGCAGTTGCGGGACGAGCTTGACCTGTCGCCTGATCTGTTTGTTTTGGGCACCGTCGCACGCCTGGACCCTGTAAAGAACCAGGCGATGATGCTGGAGGCGTTCGCAAAGGTGAATCGTAGGCATCCTGACACCAGGCTGGTCATCGTCGGAGACGGGCCGGAACGGGAATCGCTGGAGCAGAAGGCATCAGCTCTGGGTATTAAAGATGTGGTGATCTTTACCGGGTTTTCCACCACGCCGGGCCTTTATCTCGCGTTGATGGATCTGTTTCTTCTGTCTTCAGACACCGAGGGAACGTCCATGACCCTGTTGGAAGCCATGAGCCTGGGGCTGCCGGTCGTGGCAACCGGGGCCGGAGGCACGCCGGAAATTGTCGAGCACGGTGTTACCGGGCTGCTAACACCCGTGGGCGACCGTGATGCATTCGCCGGCAGTATCGAGATCCTGTTGGCGAACCCGGACCAGATAGAGGAAAAAGGCCAAGCGGGGCGAGCGAAGTTCGTCCAACAGTATTCTGTGGAATCCATGGCGGTAGAGTATATGGATCGCTATCTGAGGACGCTTGCCAGGCCACTTCTCCCTAAGAGAGGGGCCAATGTCTAGAATACGAAAGGCGTTACTCCACTCATCAATATCGCAATACGGCGTCAAGCTGATCGGCCTGGTGACCATGATGGTCGTTGCCCGGCTGCTCACACCCGAGGAGCTGGGCGTGTTTGCTATCGCCAGCGGGATCGTCATGTTACTGAGCGAGTTCAAACTGCTTGGGGCTGCAGACTATCTGATCCGGGAAAGGGAGTTATCGGAAGACAAGATCCGTCGTGCGCTGGGCCTGACAATCCTTATTTCATGGGGGCTCGGCATAGTCATTATCTTGTCTGGCCCCTGGGTAGGCGACTTTTACAACATCCCCTCCCTGGATACGCTTTTTTATATCCTCTCTATCAGCCTGTTCCTGGGGCCATTCATGAGCATACCAGTGGCCCTGGCAAACCGGGAATTCAACTTCCGGATCGTACTTCACATAAACTTTGCTGGCGCTATTGTCTCGTTGGTGGCAACGGTGGTCCTGATCCAGTTGGGCTTTGGTTATTACTCACTGGCCTGGGCAATTGTTGTTCGCATTACCGTCGAGCTTCTGATTGTCGTCGCCAGTCCAACCGTTCCCGTCTACTGGCGCCCGGAATTCCGAAGTATCCGGGATATTGCCGCCTTTGGTGTGTTTACCTCCACCGCAAATATGGTCAAGAGGGCCATTAAGACGGTTCCGGACATGGTCATTGGCAAGATGGGCACCACGACACAGGTAGGTTTGTTCTCCAGGGGGCTGGGGTTCGTGGACTTTCTGGCCAGTACATTGTTTATGGGTGTATCACCGGTCGTACTGCCTTTTCTTTCAGAAACACGGCGTGAAGGGGGCGATGTCATCCATGCATATACCCGGGCATCGCTGCTTCTGGGAGCGATGGTGTGGCCGGTACTGGCGGTCGCTGCCATCGCAAGTCTGCCTACCATTCGCCTGTTTTTTGGTTCTCAATGGGATGAGGCGGCTCCGGTGGCATCCTTTATGGCAATCTGGATGATCCTGAGAACCACTCATAATCTTTCCAGTAACCTTCTGGTGGCAACGGGCCATGAGAGGATTACCCTTCTGAAAGAGACCATCTTGCTATTACTGGCCATACCCCTCGTGATTGTCACGTTCCCACTTGGCCTTAAAGCTATTGCTATGGGGTTCGTGGGCTTGGGAGTTGTTGAGGTGCTGCTGATTAGCTGGATCCTGAAGTGGGCTCTGGGCCTGCAGGTATTACATTTTTATCGGCAGTTAATTCCGAATGTGGTGGTGTCTGTTACATGTGGGCTGGCAACCTGGGGATTGTCGTTTCTGGTGTCATTCGACGCCGAATCGCCGTGGCTGCCCGTGGGCGCTATTGCGTTGTGCCTTCCCGTAGTCTGGCTCGGCAGCCTCTTTATCGTCAGGCATCCGTTGGCTGATGAGTTGCTGATGCTAGTCCGCCGCCCCAGTCACCGAACGCAATAACCCAGTACAGGTATCAGGCGAGTACACGCCAAGACAGGTTGAAGGAGCTATGAGAAAAGTTCTGCTGATTTCTGAAATTTTTCCCCCTGTCCATGGCGGCAGCGGTCGATGGTTCTGGGAGATCTACCGGCGCTTCCCTGTGGGTACGATAGAAGTTCTCACCAACGACGTGAGCGGCGGCAGCGATACTGACAAGGGCTTTCCGCACCCCGTACACCGGCTCGCCGGAATGGCTGCCCCATCCTGGGGAGTCCGCTCTCTGGAAGGACTGAAATACTACTACCGCCTCTGGAAGAAGCTTGATGCTCTGGTTCGTGAGGGGGAGATCGCCCAGGTTCATTGTGGCCGGGTCATACCGGAGGGCATGCCGGCGCTTTTCAACAAATTTCGCCGGGGAGTCCCTTACACCTGCTATGTCCATGGAGAAGATGTGGAAGTGGCGCGAACAAGTCGGGAGATTACGCTGTTGACCCGCCTGGTCTTGCGGCATGCAGAGCGAATCGTGGCCAATAGTGAAAATACCGCGAACATCCTCAGGAAATGGTGGGATATTCAGGACCATCGCCTGATCGTCATGACGCCCGGGGTTGATGTAGAGCGATTTGTTCCAACGGACTCAACCCGACCTGATCATTGGTCAGGTCAGAGCGTCATTCTGACTGTCGGGCGACTTCAGCAAAGGAAAGGCCAGGATATGATGATCCAGGCATTACCGGTGATAAGAGAGGCGATACCCAATGTCCTTTACTGTGTGGTTGGCGGTGGAGCAGAGGAAGGTCGTCTGCGCGAACTGACAGCGTCACTTGGAATAACCGATCATGTCGAGTTTGCCGGCGAAATGACTGACGATCAGATGCTGGCATGTTACCAGGGTTGTGATTTGTTCGCGTTACCCAACCGAAGGGTGCACAACGACGATGAAGGGTTCGGCATGGTGCTATTGGAAGCACAGAGCTGCGGCAAACCTGTATTGGCAGGGAATGCCGGGGGTACCCGGGAAACACTGACCGAGGAGACGGGGGTTATTGTCGACTGTACCAGTCCCGAGCCATTGGCAAGTGCCGTTATTGAGCTTTTGCAGGATGATAAGAGACTGGGGCGGATGGGGTTGGCTGGCCGCGAGCATGCGGCCCAGCGGTTCTCATGGAAAGGGCTGGCAGAGCAGGCCATGGCTAGACTGGCCTGATTGCTCCGTAAATTATGTGTTGAATATTCACCAGAGGGAATGCGTTGTGGGTGAAACGATCTCAGTGGCAATGCCGGTGTTTAACCGTGCCGAATGGATAGGGCAGACTCTGGATCATATATTCAACCAGACTGTGCCTGTTGATGAGGTTGTTCTGTGTGATGATGGATCGACCGACGATCTTGATGCAGCGCTGGCACCCTTCCGGGACCGTGTTACTCTGTTGCGAATTGAAAACAGTGGCCCCGCCATTGCCAGGAAAACCGCTATCGAACACGCAACTGGCGACTGGATTGCCTTGTGTGACAGTGATGACTTCTGGGAAAGCCATCATATTGAAAACTTCGTGAACGCCCATCGTACCTATCCCGAGAGTGATCTTTATTTTTCCAACTTTAGACAGTCGGACCAGCCAGGCATAACCAAATTTCAGCAGGCTCCTGCAGGATGGTTGAAGGATCTTTCGAAGTGCCCCGACCATCAGGGTGCCGCCTATATTTTATGCCGCCATCCCTTTCTTCAATCATTGCTTGAGTTCCAGGCGTGCTTCCAGTCTTGTCTGATCTTCCGAAAGTCGCTCTATACTGACATCGGCGGTATCAAACCATATGTCTCCCGGTGGCGCTCTGAAGACTTCCATCTAACGGCCAGAATGGCTGCGCGAGCGTTCGCGGTCACCAATACGGAAGCGACGGTACTAATCAATAAACACCCTGATAACTTCTCTTCAGAGTACATCCGAAACCTGGAGGGGGAAGTGAATATTCTTACAGATATCATGGACCAGAGACTGGTTCCCCAATCCTCGCTGAAAATCATCGCTAACACGATAATCAACTATAAGCGAAGACTATTTCGAGCATATTACTGGTCTGGACAGTATGGGGAAGCAGTGAATATCTCCCGGCGGATTTCCTTTGGTCATCTAAACTTGCGAGATTATGTGCGTCTAACGTATTCGTATGTCCTAAGCACATGGAAGAGATCATGAAAGAAAATCTCCCACTGGCCGCAAATAAAATCAGCCTAGAGCCGAAGCCTTTTTTTAGCATTATAATGCCCTGCTTTAACTCTGAGGCCTTCCTGGAACAGAGCATTCAATCGGTGCTGGCTCAAAGTGAGAAAGACTTTGAGCTGATTATAGTTGACGACGGGTCGACGGATAATTCAGTCGATATCGTTCAGGAACTCGCTGCCACTGACACCCGGATACGGTTGTCGAAAAACCAGGGCAAGTCAGGTGCATCCGGTGCTAGAAACAGAGCGGCGGATTTGGCACGAGGGGAATGGCTTTGCTTTCTGGATAGTGATGATAAGTATACAACGTTCGCTTTAGGCCAAAGAAAGAAAGCGATTTCGAAGCTACCCGAGTGTCAGTTTTTTAGTTCGAATTTTTTTATATGGTGGGCCGCTGACAAAAAGGTGCTGCCACAAACCGTTAACAACCCATCGTGGTTCCAGTACTTTCAAGGTGGCAAGGAATCTGGCGTTAAAATATTGGATCAGGATGTTGTTCCTGTCTTTATAAAACACCCATTAGCATGGACCGGTGGGGTAACCATCACTAAGTCGCTATTTGAAAGGCTTGGTGGCTTCGATGAGGAATTGATAAGGGGAGAAGATGATCATTTGTGGATCAGGGCGTCGAGGGTAAGTTCATTGGTAGGCCTTATCGAAAGAGCCGATGCTTATTATCGGCAACGTCCAGGCAGCCTATCTCTGGGAAGTGCCTCACTGTCACCCTATACTTTGAAAATGATCAAGAAGTTAATGGATGACCCTCTGTTTGATGACTACAGACTTTTGCTAAAAGAAAAACTCGACCTTGAGGCATACTTGTTATCACTACACTTTCGGGAGTGCGGAGACAGGTTGTCGGCCTTGAGATTTGCGCTCGAAAGCTGGCTGGCTTCGTCGTTTTCTTATAGAAGATTTCGAAACCTAATCGGGGCGGCATTGCTTCGATAGTCACGAAAAGTCAATCTGAGAGGGTTAAATGTCTATATTTTATTATGATGGATTTTCGAGAGATGGAAGTGGCTCAAATTTTGGAGATGATATTAATCCGTTTTTAATGGCCAGGTTGCTCGATCATAGGATCGTAGAAAATAAAAATTTATGTGTGATGGGTGTGGGGACTTTGTTAAATGATGAAAATATAAAGAATCTGAGTAGGTTCTCCAAGAAGATAGTATTCTCTACGGGTGCAGGATATGGCGGTCTCACTTTAGAGCTTGATTCAACCTGGGATGTAGTGTGTGTGAGGGGTGAAGGGACAGCTCGTACTCTTGGAGTCGATTATGAAAAAGCCATCTGTGACGGAGCAGTACTTCTATCGAACTATTTTGATGTTGTGCCAGAATCCTGTAGAGTAAGAAAAGTCACCTTTATTCCCCACATTAAAACTCATCGATTAGCCGGTAAGGTCTTGTGTCAGGTTGCGGAAAGCCTTGGTATAAATTATCTGTCCCCCGATATTAACCAAATTGATTTTATTGAGCAGGTTTCCCAGTCCAGGCGTGTTATAACGGAAGCAATGCACGGTGCTATACTTGCAGACACTATGAGAGTGCCTTGGCTTCCTGTTCATTTCTTTGAACATAATCAGTTTAAATGGGAGGACTGGTTTCGGTCTGTTAGTCTTGACTACTATACTAATGCCATCAATTTTTCGATCTGGAACCCACCAGGAAGTGTAATAAAAAGGGCTATTAAGGCCCCCTATCAAGGCTTAAAAGCCTGGGGAGTGTCCGAAAGAATGAAAGAATGGTTGACGACAGGTGAGTTTGTCCTTAGCAAAGACAGTGTGCTTTATGAGAAAAAGCGACAATTAGGTGAAAGGGTTGATTATATAAATGAAAAGTACGCCGTTAGTTAGCGTTATAATGCCGGCTTTCAATTCCGAGTGCTATATTGGGGCCAGTGTCGAGTCGGTTTTATCGCAAGATTTTGATAATTTTGAACTGATCATCGTTGACGATGGCTCTACCGACAAGACAAAGTTAGTAATAGATGAGGTCATTGGAGATGATTCTCGAGTTCGCGTGCTGTCCAATGGTGGCTCAAAAGGTGTCAGTGGTGCAAGAAACACTGGAATCGCTGAGGCTAAAGGAGATTGGATAGCGTTTCTTGATAGCGATGATCTTTGGTGCAAAGAATCATTGAGACGGCGGGTTCAGACTGCTGAGCGGTATGGAGATTGCGAAGTAATTACTTCCGACTACAATATATGGTATCCTGGTGAGATTGGTCGAGAGTACCCCATAAGTTGTCATAATAGTGTTTGGAGAAAATATTTATCTGAAGCCAACTCCAGCGGGGCTTGTCTGGTCTTTCGAAAACCTGTTGAGGTCTTTATAGAGTCCACTCTAACGCATACTTCTGTGATCATGGTTAAATCAAGTTTATTGAGGTCGTTGGGAGGATTTGATGAGTCTTTGAAAACCTATGAAGATGTGTTTCTCTGGTTAAAACTGGCAGCATATTCAAGAGGCATCGTTTATATTCCATTTGTTGGTGCTAAATACCGTCAAAGGGATGGTAGCTTGACACATTCTGGTGAGCCCGAGGCTAAAGCTGCAGCTGTTGTGTTTGGAAAGTTGCTGAGAGACCCCGCTTTCTACGAATATAGAGAAGTCCTTCAAAAAAATATTAACCATCATTTGTTGCTTAGCACTTATTGGTATCGGAATAATGGGCATAAAATCAAGGCAATAATGTCTGCACTGCATAGCGTGTTTAACAACCCCGGGGATCGGCGTGCGCTGAGGAACTTGTTGGCAAGCCTTCTTCTTCGTTGATTTGGTTGTATAATCCAATGATGTTTCGGTAAGAGCTGCGGGCAGGGAATTGTACGATATGGCTCAAATAAAGTATCTGGCTCAGTTAGACGGGCTTCGTGCATTAGCTGTACTGGCAGTCATCGTGTTCCACTCGCGGGCCGACTGGTTACCGGGTGGATATGTGGGCGTCGATGTGTTCTTCTTCCTGTCAGGCTTCCTGATTACCCAGATTGTCGTCCGGAGCCTCACTTCGGGCAAGTTCTCCTACCTGGACTTCATCGCTGGACGTTTACGGCGATTGTTTCCTGCCTACGCAGTCATGGTCTGCGCCTGTCTTCTGGTGGCGCCATTGATTCTCTTGCCCGGGGAGTTTGAGCGCCTTGCCGAAACGGCCCTGGCATCGCTACTGTTCCTTTCCAATATCTTCTTTTACCAGAACCTAGGGTATTTCGACGCGGCTGCGGAGCATCAGTTGCTTCTCCACACATGGTCCCTGGCGGTAGAGTGGCAGTTCTACTTGGCCTTCCCCTTGGTGCTTTGGGCTGCACATCGGCTTTCCGGTCGTGTTGTTCCGGCGCTTGTCGTATTGGCAATCGCCAGTCTGATGTTCAATCTCGTGGTGACGCCGGTTAACTCCCAGTTCACGTTTTTTATGTTCCCTCCCAGGGCCTGGGAACTGATCGCTGGCGGTTTGCTGGGGCTCGCATACATGAACCGAAAGCTGATGGGCCGTGAGCGAACAGGCTGGACAGTGGCCGGTGTATTGCTTCTGGCCGCTTCTGTGGCTTTGTTTGATGAGACCACGCTCTTTCCGGGGATTGCCGCAACCCTCCCGACCCTCGCAACCGGCATCCTGGTGTTCAATACCGTCAGGGGAGAAGGTGGGCTGCTTACGTCGCTGTTGTCTTCCAGGCTCCTTGTCCTGATTGGGCAAATGTCCTATTCCCTTTATCTATGGCACTGGCCAGTGCTGTTGTATGCGCGTTTCTACTTTGGTGACCATCTTGCCGTATCCCAGCTCCTGCTCTGCTGGACCATAACGATCGGGCTTTCCTACCTTTCATGGCGATGGGTTGAGTCAGCCCTGCGCCGGCATCGCTGGTGGTCGCTGCAATGGCGGGCCTATGCCGGTGCCGTGGCCATGTCTCTCCCGGTTGCGGTGGGTGCCGGTATGGTGATGCTGAACGACGGTTATGGGCGCCGGTTGCCGGATCAAGCGCGCGAGCTGGTCAACATCGTAAAATGGCCGGATGTAGGGCGGTGTTCAACGGACTACAAAGAGGACCAGTATCACGACTGTACGCTTGGATCAGGATTGGAGCCGGCGACAATCCTTATATGGGGCGACTCTCATGCACAAACGCTAATCTGGGCAGTGACCGAAATCGCTGAACAACGAGATATCAACATCCGTCATGTAACAAAGGGCGGTTGCCCTCCTGTTTTCTATGGGGTCGTGCCCTCAACAGGGATTGATAAGGATGCATGCCTGAGTGCCCAGAAGGCTGCCTGGAGGATTATCGATTCTGACCCGAGCGTTTCTACCGTGCTGATATCAGCGCGGTGGCCTCTCTACGAAGGAGCCTCAATGATGACGGCAGAGACGCAACCGGTAAAACGTTTCGAAGGCGCTCTCTCAGAGACAATAAATGCACTGCTGCAGCGGGATCTCAATGTTATTTTGGTTGATAGCTTGCCGGAACCGGGATTCGACGTTTCCAACGTCCTGGCAAGAAGGGCTCTGCTTGAGCAATCAGTACCTGACAGTTTTCAGGATCAACGGCCACCTTTTAAAAGCCTGGATTTCATCAAGAGCATCAGTGACTCGAGGTTTTCCGTATTGCGGTTGAACAACGTCCTCTGCAGCGCGGGCCATTGCCCGATTTCGGAAGGCGGAGAAGTTCTCTACTTCGATGGCGATCATCTTGCCAGAGCCGGCGCCAGTAAGCTTGCTGCCCCCATTGAGAACGCACTTTTCCCTGATCGGATTGAGGCAGGCATCAGTGAAGCTTTGCCTGCCCGGGAATAGTTTGTCTCTCTCAGAACCCTGTGCATTGAGAGGTTATCTATAAGAACAAACCCATCTAAAGCGCGACTCGCTGTGTACCGAATTTATGCCAAGCTTCAGTATATGGATGGCTCTTGCGGTTTTTCGGTTCCCGATGGAGGTTACAACTATGTTCAAAGCGGGCTTGGTCATATCAGTAATGGGGGGAGCGCTCATCGTTTCGGGATGTGCAACCCGGCCTGCTGATGAACCGTTGGATGACCTGGATCCAACAGCCGCCGGACCCGGTGCCGGGGAAATCATTGTTGATAATGAGGATGCATCTTTTTTTATTGACGGGCCCTGGGTGACGTCGACCTCAACAGGGGGCTATCTTGGTGACAGCTACCATGTGATTGCCAGAGGGACAGGAGAGAACTCGGCTGTATGGAATCTGGAAACTATCGCGACATACGATATATATGCCAGGTGGACTGCATACTCGAACCGGGCCAGTAATGCTGAATATCTTATACATTATATTGATGATACGAGGTCATCTGCCATCGATGTCGTTACCGTAAATCAACGTACAGACGGTGGGCAGTGGGTAAAGCTGGGCACCTACCGTCTGTCTTCGCTCACCGGTCGTGTGGAACTTACCGATGCAGCTAACGGATACGTGGTAGCGGATGCCATCCGTTTTGTACCGGTAGAGGCTGTTGAAACCGTGGATACGGACGGTGATGGCATGGGTGACGCTTTTGAGCAGCAATATGGTCTTAATGTAAACGATCCATCTGACGCGCTTGAGGATCTTGACGGTGATGGACTGACAAACCTTGAGGAGCACGACCTGGGAACCGACCCGACGTTCTGGGATACAGATGGCGATGGCATCGGCGATAGCTATGAAGTCAGTTATGGGCTGGATCCGCTTGTCGATGATGCATCGCTGGACGCCGATGGTGACGGGTTCACCAATCTGGAAGAGTTTGATGCCGGCTCAGGAGCAAATGATGCCGCAAGTGTGCCGGGGGCCGGGCCTTTGATCACATGGAATGCGCCGATCGAACGTCTCGACGGCTCACAGCTTGACGCGGGTGCCATCGCTTATTACGAGGTTGAGTATCGGCCGATTATGGAAGAGGCTGGGGTGATTGTCGACGACGCCTCTGGATACTTTGAGATGGTCGGGGCGAGTATAGCTCCCTCTTCACACACACCGGGTTATCTGGGCGAAGGCTATCACCCGATTCCGGAAGGTGCAGGAAACGTTTATGCTCGCTGGAATTTTTTTGAACTGCAGCCCGGAATTACCTACCAGGTTGAGTCACGATGGTCAGCGGCCCGGAACCGTTCAACCAATGCTAAATACCGGGTGCGTTTTGCGGGTGATGCTGGCGAGCAGATCGTTGAAGGCGCGCCGGTTGACCAGACTCAAAATGGTGGCCAATGGGTAGAAGTGGCAGAGTTCACGCCAACCGACGGCAATGCAGCCGTGGAGCTGCCCAGCTCTCCAGACGGCTATGTGATTGCCGATGCGGTTCGTCTGACACCTGACCCTGAGGCCCTTAGTGCGGTGTTGTCCGTGGAACCGGTGAACCCGACGCCCGGATCCGAACAAAGCATCAGGCTTGAACAGGAGCTGCAAGGCGGCCAATGGGTGTTTAGAGTGCGGGCGGTAGATGAGAAAGGTGTCGCCAGTGAGTACAGCGAGCCTTTGAGTGTGTCATTTCCGTAAGGCTGAGTTTTAATGATTCGTGACTTGGAACCGCTATAATGCGCGACCTTAATACGATTTTGATTTCAGAAGGAATGGGTATGAATCTTTATCGCAGTTTACTAGTTCGGTTCGGTATTGCTTTTTTCTTTTGTGGGCCACTAACTGCTGGCGCAGAAGTGATATTTCAAGAAGACTTTGATTCTCAGTCCGATTTTACAAGTACGATGCATACTTTGGAAAAGGCCCAAAGAGTGACAACTGGCCATATCCTACCTGAGGGGTGGAACGCGCTCTATCAAGGAACGCAGTGGTCGCCTGAAACCGGTTACCCGGATAATCACGCCTCATTGGAAATACTGGCTCGAAATGCCGATAAAGCCTATGGTGGCCAAGGCAAGTCAGCAGTAATGTGGCGTGAATCTTATTCACTGGGGTGGAGAAACTGGGCCTCTGATAGTCAGCTCATGAAATATCTGGAAGCCGGTTATGACGAGCTCTATGTTGAGTTCGACATCAGTTTTTCCGAGAACTTTTACGGTCGAAATAACGCTTCAAACTACGCATCAAAGCTGTTCAGGATCGGGAGCTGGACCGGTGAAGGTAGTGAGTTTAATGGTGCCGCAGGAGAACTAGGGCCGGTAGTCATCTGGGATTATAAGCGTGATGCCTATGGTCTTCGTAACGTTATTTCCTTTCGGGGAGGGCCTTACGGAGAATATTATTATTTTAAAGATCAGTATGCTACAGATGTTTCATGGAGTTTTTCCTCTGACTTGCGAGGAATGGCAGTGGGAGGGGGAGATCCCGAACTTTACGCGGTGGATGGTGAAACGCCACTGGTTTCCATGAAGGCTTCGAGCGTCACCCATGATGATGTTTTTGGACCTCCTGGAAAGTGGACCAAAGTGGCATTCTACGTAAAGTTGAACTCCCAGCCCGGCATAGCCGATGGTGTTTTTCGTCAATGGATAAATGGTGAAAGAATAGTCAACAAAGAAAATGTGCCTTGGATATTAGCTAACGACCAAAACAAGATGGCGAAATGGAACTATTTTGCGATTGGTGGGAACGACTATTTTCAACCCTATGATAACTCAGTCAGGTTTGAGGACTGGTATGCGTTTGATAATGTTGTAGTGTTGAACAACATGCCCGGAAGCGTTCCGGTAGGGGATGAAGCTCCAGAAACTGGCGCAGGCGGGAGCGTTGCTCCCTCCAGTGATATGGCACCAGCGCCACCGTCAAACCTTTCAGTCCAGTGAAGTTGGAGTGAGCATCAATTGATTCGGCGCTTGGTCAGTTGATGCTTAATTTGATTTTCCTTTGTTACGGATTAACGGCTTTAAAAGTCCAATCGATCTTGCGACGAGGTAAAGAAAGTCCAAGAAAGCGATCCCTAGGCTATCTTTAAGAGACCGGGGCGTGAATCTTGTCAGAAATAATCGTTTTAATGATAGCGTCATGCTGAGTGCTGCCATAGACGTCAAGCCAAGGACTGCGAACTGAATCTGACTTGAAAGGATGCCAAATAAACTCGTGAAAGAGCTCAATATAAAAAAGACTATGATCCAGAAAGTGTAGTCTCTTATGGAAGATTTAATAAACAGAAGATAGTTCTCCGAGTGCCAGACCTGCCTTCTTAAAAAATCCCCTATTGTCTGAGGGTTTCCTAGATGGACTACCGAAAGGTCCTGGCTTATATTTACGGTCTTGCCTTGTCGACGAAACTTATCTGATAAATCAGAATCCTCGCCGGACGTCATTTCTTCGTTAAATCCGCCGACTGATTTAAAGTCGACCGAGCGGACAAAGATACACCCGCCAAGCAGGTCTGGTTGTATTCTTGGATGGTTTGGGTTTTCAAGTAGCCATAAACGTTCCACCCAATTAGCGTGTTCTCTCGTTTTGTAGGGGCCTCCAAAAATACAATTCTTATTTTCCGACAACCGCCTAATGCCTCGATACACCCAATCACGGTCAACAAGGCAGTCGGCATCAACAAATATTATGATGTCCGAAGTAGACTCTTTTACGCCCCGATTGCGGACAGCCCCTACATTGCCATTTGTGAGAGTCAGCACTTTATCGGCGTATCTATGGGCTATCTGAGGGGTACGGTCTGATGATGCATTGTCGACAACAATGATTTCAATCAGGTTGCTAGGGTAATCCGATTGGCGTAATGATATCAACGTTTGTTCTATGTATTGTTCTTCATTGAATGCGGGGATTACTATTGATACAGACGGTAGCATTTCCATCGAATTGACTGTGCCTTATATTTTTCCGGTGAGCTTTTTGATAATAAATTGTGTTTTGAGTTTCCGGTTTCCTTTGAAGAAATCTCTAAAAAACTTAATCAACTTTCTCTTTTGTTCGCCCCTCATGTCTCGACCAAGGTCGTATAGTTTGAGAGTATTGTTAAGCTCAACTGGTGATCCGGATGGGACTGGACGACCGCCGTCTTCAGAAATTGTGACTGGCCAAATGCGACAAGTCGTGATCTCGGTTTTGCTCAGCTCTATGTCCAGTATTCCTGATTTAAGCAATCGCCAATCCCAGAAAAGATCAAATACAAAGTTGCCTAGGGAGGGGGCTGCAACAAAATTGCCATTCTTCCACAACTCATAGAAAAGGTGAGGATGGGACCCAATCACACCCCTGACCCCGGCTTTGTAAAGCTCATTAATAATTCTTTTTTGGTACGCTAAAGTGCCAGTAGATGACTCGAGGCCCCAATGCAACATAACGAAGAGGTGGTCTACGGAACTCACGCCTTCTCTGGTTCGGTCGAAAAATTTATCGTCCAGCTTTTGATAGCATTTTTGTGAAATATCAGTATTGTCTGGTACGTCGGAGGCGGCTAGAAAGCCTACAGTTTGTGAGCCGATTATTACTTTAGTCAATTCTTGGTTATTGATACCAATGGGCGCTATTCCTAAACGTCTTAGATTTATAACTGTTTCTTCAAATCCCTCAGCTCCATGTTGTACGGTGTGGTTGTTCGCTAGTTGTAAAATGCTAAATCCAGCTTCTGAAAGGTAATTCGCGTGTTTGGGAGCCGCCCTAAGCACAGCACTTTCCACCAGTCCAGGTATGTACCCGTGATCGGTAATCGATGCTTCGAGGTTGCCGGCTACCAGATCCGCTTGTGATAGAATGTCCTTCACGCCGGAAAATATATCGGAATTATCTAGATAGCTTCTGGGGCCGTGTCCGAATGCCGTGTAGTATTCGCCTAGATTAATATCACCTACGAACATTATTCTCATAGCTAGCTCTTACCGTCTAATTGCTGCACGACACTGCGGAATTTGCCATTCTTGCCTCTTGGAATGCTGTCGACTAGCTGGATGGTTAATTTCAATTGTGACGCGGTTCTGTCTTGAAAATTTCTAGTCAGGGTGTCTAGTTGGGTGTTTGAAGGAGCGCTTTCGAATACTGCTTTAATCGTACAATGATCGGGAGACGATTGGATTATCTGGGCCTCAATCAGCCCTTGCACCCCTTTGAAAATGTGATCAAGGCGGCCTAGGCATCGTCCATCTGGCATCTTTATATAGTCGTCAACTCTTCCGGTGACTTGTTTAATCGTATGGCATGTTGGGCTGGTTGAGGAGCGTTTGATGGCTACGCCTGAGTCACCGATTTCATACCTCAATAAAGGCATGATCTTATTGGACAGAGTATTAGCTATTAGTCTTCCATCGAAAGCCGGTTCATTATTGATGTCCACTATTTCGGTTATGCCGATGATAGGGTTGAGACGGTAGTCATGGCCGTTCTCCTGTCCCGCAAAAAGGACATACTCTGCCGTGCCATAATAATCATATACCGGACAATTAAATACTGTCTCAATTTTTTCTCTTTGCCAGGATAATAGTGTTTCGGAATTAGTTATTATCACCGTTGGGGTGAAGCTAGGGCGGGTGTCTGTCTTTTGGTAATGGGACGCCAAGTCGGAGATTGCCGATGGGTAGCCAATGATCTCCCTCGGCCTCAGGTGGTTCAAGGCATCCTTGTACCAAGGGAATGTGCCGTCATTAAGGTGATAGCTAGAGAAGAGAGTCTGATTCTCAGCTCTATTGTAACGGGCAAATGGTGGCTTCATTCTGTCGGCCCGCTGGATCATTCTACCCGCGAACGTCGCTCTAGGAGCACCAAAGGGGACGCCATGAAATTCTTCATGGTCAACGACAAGCGCCATGGCCAGCTTATAGGTGTATTCATCAACCTCTAGGGCCAGCGGAGTTCCGGTGCTGCCACTGGTGTGCTGAACGATATAGGGTCGGCCCTCGGTCGATCGAAAAGAGTCGATGTTTTTCCTCAGTGTTGCTTTGGTCAATATAGGAAGTTTTTGGACGTCCTTTATGTTCGTAAAGTCGTTCTCGTGGAGACCATACTCGGCGAATAAGCGTTGGTAATATGGCACTGTGTGTCGGCAGTGAGTGATCATGTTGTGCAGTTGTTCTGCCTGCCATGCCTCAGTTTCCTGTTGACTCCAGGTTCTTGAATGTCTCAGGAGCTCGCGAATGTCTTCGAAAACACCAGCGTAGCGCTTCCGATAAAGCCTATAGCCGTAGGCAGAAACCAGCACGTTTTGCAGCCATACTGGTGAACTGTTGTAGATTTGTTCCTGAAGCGACGCCATCAGTGCAGTTCCTCTGGTACTGTTGAGGTCTTTTGCTCTGTAAACCTTTTACGAATCAGTCGGGCCGGGTTGCCGGCGACGATGACACCGGATCCCACCGAGCTGGTTACGACGCTACCTGCGGCAACGATGCTATGGTCCCCGGTCGGAGCCATGACAACGGCCGAATTTCCGATCCAGCAATCAGCGCCAATGGCGATTTTTTCAAATTCTCCGCCTTGTTCCTGTATTGGCGTGTCGGTGTCATTGAACGAATGCTGCCGACTACCACTGAGAATATGAACACCACTCCCAATCAGCGTATTTTCCCCAATCCGGCACATACCAATATTGCACTGCGGCCCGATATAGACCCCCCGGCCAATACTGGTATCGCGATGGGACAGGATGGTCAGGAAACCGACCGAGATCTCATCGGATGTGTCCGGGCAGGCCAGTCTGTAAAAGGCGGCGCGCAGGTAGACGCCGGCCTTGCCGGGGATCAGGCTGAGCAGTTGTGAAAAAGAAGTAAAACATTTGTCGGAACCACTCAGGGTGCAGATGGCCAGAAACAGTCCAAACAGCGGCAGGGCCAGCCCCAGGAACAGCCGTTTTACAGATCGCTTGATTGCCTTGCGCAGGTTCATTATCGGTCGAGCCTCGCTTCCAGCCAGGCCTTTTCCCGCCGGGGACGAAAATGGAGTAAGCCCTTCATCAGGCGGGCAACGATCTGGCCCACAAGGCTCCCCCAGCCCAGGAGAGGGGCTTGGTAAGTGGTGCTGGAACGACTCTGTTCTGCATGGCGTTGCTCTTTATCGGGCACTTCCAGGTGCTGGGGGCCGTAGTTCTGCAGCAGTATGATCTGCAACCGGGTCAGGCTGCGTTCGGGGCTGGTTTGAAGTGCTGTTGTTACATAATCCAGCCATTCCCGGGCTTTGGCCTGATAGTCCGGCGCTTTATGGGGATCCTCCTGGGCTGCCTGGAACATCAGCATGGCTTTGCGGACATCCTGTGCTGTCCAGGTATCGTTGGCGAACTCCAGCTCTGACGTGTCCGACAGGAAGGGCCTTTCATGGTTAAGCATCCATTCCGTATAGTGGAGGAAGCTGTCCCTGGCGTAGCGCCATTGGCTGTCTCGCGCGCCGATTTCTTCCTTGATGTGAAGATATCGGGCGATGCTTGCCAGTAGAATCAGGTACGACCACCCGATCTCGGTATCCAGAAGATCCCGCTTCTCTATGTCGTCAGCGGGATGAATGGTTTGTCGTATGACGGACTCGGCCCGTGTCAGCCACCCATTCGACGGCTCCAGCAGGTGGGCATCCAGAAGAGCGGTAATATAGTTACCGGTGCCCCGTGTAAACGGAAAACGGTGGGGAGATACCTGATCGCCCCGAAGCATGGCTCTGAGCTTTGGTAGCTCCTGTTTTTTCAACGCCAGGACTTCGGCCAGCAGCCCGCGCTGGCCCTGATGCAGGGTTTCCATCCAGTTCGTCAGTTTCAGCACGGCGTCCCGGGATGCGGGATTGCCCGTCAGCCAGTAGTGGTAAAGGTGCCCGGTAGTGTAACAATGCTCCGCCGCCGGGCCACCACCAAGTTGGCCGGGTGTCGAGCTGGAGTTGTTGTGGCGCGTGAAGGTCCGGTGCGTACAGGTATGGGCGTCCAGGTAATGGTCGGTATGCCAGAACAGGCCGTTGTTGTACTCAGCCCGGTCTTCGTCGGTGTGATAGATGTCTATATCCACCACGTGGCGGGCCAGGTCGTCCATCAGCTCAAACCAGCGGGTATCACCCGAGTAGGCGAACTGCCGGGCAAACCCGTAGATGCCGTCGTACTGGTTGTTGTAATGGGTGTTAAACGGCGTTTCTCCGGGTTCCTGGTAAAGGGTTTCATGATCCGCAAACAGGTCGCCAAAGTTACGCCAGCCAAACTCGTCGATGACTTCGCGCTTGGCGAAGAAATTGGATGCACCTTCCAGTCCTTCCTGTATCAGATTATCCAGCGCCGTCGTGGTCTGGTCGGCGCGGAACCACTGGAATGCCGCAGTGCGTTCGTAATGTTCGGCCGACAGCACCGGAACCAGGGGAGAGTGGGTCCATTGCAGGTCGCTCAGGGTTTTGCCCAGGCCTAGAACGATGCGAAGCGTTTTTCGCTCGCCGCCTTGCAGTTCATAGGGTTCCGGTGCGTATGCAGGGAACAGGAAGGCCTTGTGAGAGTTTCGGCCGATCTCAAGGGCGCTCGGAAAGTTCTGCCAGAAGTGGGGCATACTGGTGGTCACGAACTTACCATTGGCCAGTTCAGCCTGCATGACTGGCGCGGCCCTGTCACCGCTTTCGAGGGTGTTTTCTCCCTGGCGCAGTCGGTACCCACGATAGCGTGGCAGGGTCTGGCCCTGGGCGTTGACGTGGTTGCGGGAGCTCCAGTGCTCGCCACCGCTGGATTCCTGGTGGAGAACGACCAGTGAGTCCGGGGGCAATTGCTTTGTGGGGGTACCCGGCGCCAGGGACAGGTCAACGCCACGGATGGGCTGGCCGGTGGTCTCCAGGAACATCGCCGTGAAATGAATCGAGCCCGGGTCGCCCAGATCCCAGAGGCCACCGGGGTGTCGCGCCCGCTTCGGGTTGTGGATGGTATTGTCCACCAGGCAGAGGCCATCCGGGTAAAGGGTCACCTGGCAGTTAAAACGGACCAGCCTTGTGCCACTGGCATCCAGCCACCAACCACTTGAGGCGACACAGCATGAGACGGCCCCGTTTGAGATAACGGACCAGCTACCGTCCATGGAGGCTGTACAGCGGGTGGAACCATTATCCTCCAGGTGGAGCGCGTGTTCGCTAAGGAGCGTCCCATTGCCAGCGCAAACCTTCCAGGCTGGCGCGGTCTGATCAAGAACAATGATGTTGTCCTCGAACGCGATCTTCAGGGCATGGTCTTCCGAGGAAATATCGGCGGCGGGCCTGGAGTGGTCGCCACTGTCTTTTACGACAAACAGCTCCAGCGGTGATCCGGGCTGGGCCTGGGGTGAAATCTGCGTCTCTATACAAGCCCAGCGGATGGATTCGTCTGGCCACTTGGCCAGCGATGAAAACTGGGCCGGTAAGGTGTTTCCTTCAGCGCTCTGAAGCGCAAGATCGGATACGTCGGAAATGATGCCGCCCGGAAGCGGAACGCCGAAACGAAGGGGCTCACCGGTTCTTGGGAGGCTCAATCTTTCCCTGAGCTTGATCTTGATTGGTTCCATAGCGGGTAGATACTGCTCAATTCCATCTGGTACGTCAGGATAGCGTGTCCGCAGCACAACATAAAGCCACAGACACGCCGAAAAGACCCTGTTTTACAATCACCCATGCGGTTTTATGCAGGCTCTGGTTCAGCCCGCTTTCATCACGCCGACAAGCTTCCGCTTGACGCGCTGTGCAATGCCCGGATCGGTGGATGGGAACAGCTCCGAACCGGACTGGCAATCCTGCAGATAACGCTCCAGCCATTCCTTGTTAAGGGTGTTGGATTGCTTCTCCGTGGCTTCCTGCGCGGGAAACTGATCCGGTGAGACCTCGACGCCCATGAAATCCGCAACGCGCTGGATGGCTGCGTGGGGATCGCTGCGCACTTCCTCAAAACTCATGTGGATGTAACGGCATCCCCGTGACGCCAGAACATAGCGCCAGGCAGCGTTGTCTCTCAGGGTTTCCCTTAGGCAGTGGTCGATATCCTCGAAATCGTATTGCGGGTCGGTAGTGGTGGCCTGCATACCCGCGAACCATACGCCGGTCTGTCTCGCAATGGAGTAGGAAACCGCCTGCTTGAGATGATTATTCCGGGTGAGAATGACGAAATGAGGGTTCGGGAAATCCTTCAGCACCTGGTCAATCCCGCCCACGACGTCGAGGTGCGAGTAATGCAGCTTCATGCTGAATACGCCGTTGGGTGACGTCCGGAGTGCTTTCAGATTCTGGAAAATCGCCCTGGTGTCCTCCTCTTCGAACCGTTGCTTCCATTTGCGCAGGTTCCTGTGATTGGCATATTCCAGGGGGAAGCCGAACGCTCCCGTCTCATAGAGCTGATAGCCCAGCATGTGGCTGCCGCATCTGGGGGTTGAGGCCACCACCAGGGTTTTTTCAATCGGTGTATTGGCAGGGAAGTCATGCTGTTCGGAAAACTGGTCCTCGTGAAGGTGTCTCTGCATGGTCCGTCATCCTCGTCTGTTGAGATTCCTTGGTCTTTATATTCCATAGGCGGCCATCCTGAGGTGAGAGTGCCCTGGGCCGAAGTCTTGCTCAGCTCGAACGAGCCCTGATCATTGTCCTCATGGTGTGATGGAGCTGTTGCCACTCCTCGCTCCTTCGCAGCAGCCCATAGCCAGTGAGCCAGGACAGGGCTGCAGTGGATACTATAAAAAACGAGCCGGTTATAAGGAATGCCACCACAGCATGCATGTCCGCCGTATCAATACGGAAGGCAAGCCAGCCAGCCGCAGCACTACTGGTGATGGCGGGGAAGCACAGCCAGGCCACTCTGAGGATGCTGAAGCCTACCCAGCTCCTGAGTATTGCCAGAAGCGCAACGGTTGTGAAGACGGCAAGCACGCCTCTCGCCCAGGCCATATTCTCGAGCCCGGCCCGCCCGAAATAAAACAGAATAGCGATGATCATCGAGGTGGATACCAGGTCGAAAAAGAAAAGGGCGCGCACACGGCCCATGGCAATAACGGCATCACTGAGCAGTGCGAACAGGCAGAAAGTGAAGAAAAACAGGGAAAAGGGCCTCAGTAACGGGCCGTATTCTGTCCATTGCTCACCCAGAAGAGTCAGAACAATGAGTTCCGGGAACAGGAAAATATACAGGGCCAGTGGCGTCAGCACCGAAATCATCAACGCAAGGCTCAGCTGAACCCGGTAGGCCAGTGCCTCGGGGCGGGATTTTACCTCGGCAATCGCCGCCAGGAGCGGCTCGCTCATGGGAATGATGGCTGACAAGGCCGGCAGCAGACTCACTTCCCGAACCAGGTTATAACCCCCCAGTTGTGTTGTACCGAAGAACCGCGAGACCAGCAGGTTATCAATCTGCGACCGGGTAAAGCCTATCAGTCCCCGCATCAGCAGCCACTGCGAAAATCCCCATTGCTGGCGAAACCGGCTGAGCGTCCAGCGGGGCCGATGCTGGTCCACCCGGTAGGAGCCTGCCGCCAGTATGGCGGCTGACACCAGGTTGCCTGTGATAATCGCCCAGTGGCTGGGCTCGATGAAGGCAATGGTGATAACGGTGATGAATGACAGCCCTTTCTGCCAGAGGGTCAGGCGGAATAGGGGGCGGTAGTTGATCTCCCGAGCCAGTCGCATCATGCCCGGCGTTTTCAGGGCCCGGATCGGCAACGCCAGGGAGGCCACCGCAAGGGCCCAGGTCAGGGCTGGTTCCTCGAACCAGGCAGCCAGGGCGGGCGCGCTGCCGATGACCAGTACGGCGATGCCGGACTTGATCAGTATGTCCATGCTCCACGCGGTGTTGAGGTCTTCATCGTCCAGGGTTTGCTTCTGGACGATGTATTGCTGGTTGCCGGTCTCCACCAGCAGTTCAAAGAACTGCAGGGCAATGGTGACCAGGGCGATAATGCCGAAATGTTCCGGGGCCAGCAGCCGGGCGAGGATCAGCGTACTGATGATACCCAGGCCCCGCTGGACAAGCTGAATGCTCAGTAGCAGGCCGGCGCTTTTCAGTACCTTGAGGCTGGCCGACATTTCAGTGGGGAGGCTCCAGGGTTGTCGTGTTCATCAGGTTCAGAACCCGCTCGATGGCGCTGTCGCAACTGCGCGGGCTGCAGGGGCTTTGTGCGGTAACCAGTGCGAAGCGGTTCTCTCCAGCCAGGGTGGCGGGTATCTGTAGTAACTTGGCTGAGCGGTAACTGTCCGTGGTGTAAGTGCCGACATGATAGCGCTCCCCCACGGCGACCTGCCGCCTGCCGAGCAGGTTCTGATATATTCGCACGCCGTTGTCTGCGTTCCTTTCGGTCAGGAACCATTGCTCCCCATCCACTCTTGGTGGCAGATAGGGTACCAGCTTTTCGTCGCGGCCAGCTTTCAATGCCTGGGCGACGGATATCCAGCCGCCCGGGCCGATACGCCATACCTGATGTTCGAGGTTTTCCGGCAGCGACAGTGAGACCGGTAGCTGTTCAGCCTCGGATGGCGTTCCCTGGGGTAGCGTGACCGCCCAGGGTTCCGAGCTGCCGGCGCGGGAATGTGCCAGGCTGATACCCACCGGGCCCAGAAGGAAGGCAGCGACCACAACGGCAAACCCCTTTTTGCCCGGCAGCCGTGGGCCGGGGCCTTCCGGTGGCCCCTGGCGGCGTCTGACCGGTGCGAGCAGCATAACCGGGATGATAAAAGCCGCGTAAATCAACCAGCCGAAGGTTTCATGGTCTTCCACCAGGCTGCTTTCCATGTTGCTCTGGTAGGCGATGACCACCAGGGCGGTTATTCGTACCCAGTTGACAAGCAGGGCGACGACGGCGCCGGTGGCAATGGCGGCCAGCCAGCCTTTCCAGCGAAAATCATTCAGAATGGCGGTGATCATGGCCAGCAGGATGGAAATGGCAAAATACCGGATGCCCGAGCAGCCATCGGCAATAACCAGTCGTCCGTAAGGCAGCGAGATATGGGCTCCCTCGATCAGCGCGGTGATGCCAAGGGCGGATACGGCGCGTGTAACGACAGCGGTTGCCAGTGACACCAGCAGCGGGACGAAATCAGACCATACAGGTAGCGAGAGGCTGAACAGCAGTACGTAGGGCAGATAACGCAGTGCCGGTGAGAATCCCATCAGGGCCCATGACAGTGAGAGCAGGCCGGCCGGCAGCATCAGGTAGGTCAGCGTGTCGATGCGCACGAGCTCCAGCAGGGCCCACAGTGCTACGACGATAATCAGGGCAAAGCTGCCAATGATCGAATAGCCGGAGGAGGCGTTTGCGGGCTGGCGCGGGGGGTGGATCAGCAGTAAACCGATAAAAATGAGGAACGTCGGCAGCCCGTGGGCCAGCACCTGTTCCCACTTCAGCCATTCGCCGACCAGGCGTAGCCAGGTTGGCCAGAACAGCACGATGCCAATGGCCGTGACAATCAGGTAGGGCCTTGAGTGGGGTATCTGGTCTAGCGTCTTCCGTAACATCATCTGCCCAACTGCAATCTGATGGTTATGTTGATCCAAGCCCCTCTAACTCTATCGAAAAATTGCGTATGTTGCTGATCATTTTGAGTGACGTGAGAGAAGGGTCTGATTCAAGTGCCAGGCATGGCACTCCGGGCGTTCCTGAGGGCTGTCAGTAAATTTTACATGTCGCAAAAGAAAAGCCGGGCAAGCCCGGCTTTTCATTGCTTCCATGCAGCCCGAATGGGCTTGAATCAGGCGCTGCGGCGACGTGCTGCGCCGAGGCCTACCAGGCCAAGGCCCAGGAGAGCCAGGGTGCCGGGTTCGGGCACTGGCATAACCGATTCAACCATGACTACTAGATCATTGAAGTCCTGATCGGAATTGGCGTAGAGGAGGTCTTCCCAAGCCAGGATGAACTCATTGTCGGTCCACAAACCGCCTGCAAAACCGGCAATCTGTACATCGTCTGTGTTCGTGCCTTGATAGGCTACCATCTGGTCCGATCCGTCTGTATTCAGGCTGCTGTCTGAATAGAAGACTGGCTCATTCGCGGGGTTGGTTTCGGAACCAAGGTAATAGCCGAAATTCGTGGTAGAGAAGGTACCCGAACTTACGCCGTTAACACGAACCGTTCCGTCAAGCAGGAATGACAGGGTGACTTGAGAATTCGCCGCGTCACTGTCAGCCCCGGAAAAAAGCTCGACGTAGTTGCTGTGGTTGTTTCGCTCGTAAATGCCGAAGGTGTTGCTTGCACTATTTCCGGCGATTTCGATCACGAATGTCGACACACTGCCGCCAGTTGCTGTGATGTCCCAGTAACTATCCAGGCCATCATCCAGGTAATCGTTGTAGACATCTACAGAGGAGGGGCCGCCTGTCGTAATGCCATCCAGAACAGACTGCAGGTTCGGGTTGCCTGGGTCATCGCTGGTGGCGCTGACCAGGGAAGCCTGTGCTGAAAAGGCTGCAGCTGACAGGCCGGCCAGCAAGGCTAGTGATTTGAGTTTCATCGTAATTCTCCGGTTGTTTTGCTCTAAATCCATGTAGTGCTCATGCAACCAGGCTGTCTCCGAGAGATCCTTGGCTTTCCGTCCCACCCTCGCGAATGGTTTGGCTCTTCACCGGGTTGAGATCCCGGACTGCAATTCAACATGCTATTATCGTGCCCACTTCAATAATGTATATAAAACAAATAGATGGGTGTGGCGCTGTTGGTGAGATGTAAATTTTGCCGACATTGGATGCGTGAATTCACATCACGCTTGTGCGGTCGATACCTGGCGTGGCAATGAAAGTGTAAGCGTAGCGCGGGATGACAGGTTTGTAGCGGGATCGGCGGGTGTCAAAGATATCGACACCCGCTCGTGTGAGGGGGAGGAACTACTGGTCGTTGGCCTGTTTGATCGAGTCCAGGTGTTGCTGGATTTCGGCATTCTCCGGTGCCAGTGCCAGCGCTTTTTCCATGGCGGTCAATGCTTCCTGATTTCGCCCCGCCAGATGAAGAATCCAGCCGTAGGTATCAAGGATTGCGGCATTGTCGGGTGCCAGCTCGTTAGCCCGGGAGGCCAGGGATATGGCCCGTTGCTGATCCTCTTCCCGTAGCAGCCATGCCAGATTGTTCATGGCTATGGCGTTGTCGGGGCGCTGTTCCAGGGCGGCTTCGTAGCTGGCAATGGCGGCCTGCACGTCACCGTTGGACATCTGATATTCGGCCAGGGTCAGTTGTGCCGTGGTGCTCGATGGGGCCGCGGAAACCCAGGCCTGGGCGAGTTCTCCAACACGCTCCGGTGAGTGCTGTTTGGCGAGGCTGTTCAGAGTCGGCATCAGCTCCAGGCTTTTGGTCTCCTCCCATCGTTTCAACAGGTAGTCAAACGCGGCTTTTTCGCCCTCGGTGGCAGTAATCAGCCTTGCCCTGGTCAGGTCGATGGAGGGCTGCTCGCCAAAGGAGCTTTCCAGTTCTTCCAGGCCGGCCAGGGCCTCCTCGTGATTGCCCTCGGCTGCGGAAACACGTATCGGGATCAACGCGAACGCCAGGCTGTCCGGGCGCAGGGACGCTGCTTCCGCCGCCTTGGCTCGAGCTGTTGGCCAGTCTTCCTGCCTGGCGGCCTGTTCCGCCTCTGCTACCAGCAGTTGGCCCCGTACGATCCGGCTCTGCTCCGTTTGGGCGTCCTCAGGGACGCGGTCGAGGATCTGGCGGGTGTCGGTCAGTCGCCCCTGTTGAAGTCGGATCTGGGCTGCAAGTGTGTGGGCATTGGCGGCCAGGCCATCAGTCCCCGCTGCGATTTCATTCAACCAGGTTGCTACCTCGTCGGGCGTACGGCCACGGGCGTAGATTCGGCCGGCAGCCTGCAGAAGGCCTACATTGGCTGGTTGCAGGCGAGCGGCACGCATCAGTGTGTCGACTGCCTTGTCGTTTTGGCCCTGATCCTGATAGATGGCGCTAAGGGCAATCAGCGCCAGGACATTTTCCGGTTCCCCGCTGGTCTGTTTTTCCAGACGGGTTTGTGCCGATTCCGTGTCGCCCAATCGATGTTCGGTCATGGCCGCCAGAGTGACGGCGCGAGGATTATCGGCAAAGCCATTGATCAGCGACTCGGCAACTTCCCCGGCCTCGCTCTCGCGGTCGGTGCTCAGCAACAGTGACAGGTAATATTGCGTGACCGACCAGTCGGTCGGTGTTTCGGTGAAGGCAACCCGCATCTGCGCCAGGGCCTGCTCCGCGTTATCTTCCGTCATGTAGTGGCGGGCCAGGGCAAGGCGCAGGCGCGAGCGGGAGCGGTCCAGTTCCAGTGCCTTGCTCAGGCTGGCGACACCCGCGTCCTTCTGGCCAGGCAGCGACAGGGCAAGAAGCCCATGCATGGCCAGCAGGTCGGTATCTTTGGGGCGTGCCTCGATGGCCCGGGACAGGGTATTGAGGGCCTCCTCGCGCTTGCCGGTATCAATCTGCGCAATGGTCGCTGCCCGGAGCAGGGCAGTAGGCGTGGTTTCGGCATCCACGTTTTCCACCAGCAGCGACTGGGCGTCGTCAGAGCGTCCCTGGTGAAGGCTGAGGGCGCCCAGCATCATGGCAACCCGCTCATTGTCCGGGTTTTGCTGAAGTAATTCCTCGAGGGTGGTGCGGGCGGTATCCAGCTCTCCGCGGTTGATGGCCTCGATGGCGGCTTCCGCGCGCTCCCGGGTGTCCGAGCTGGTGTTGTCAGCCAGGATCTTGTTGTAAACCTGCGCTTCGGTGATGCGTCCCTGTTCTGTCAGGCTGCGGGAGAGCAGGGTAAGGATCTGTCGCCTGATTGGCAGGAAAATATCGGAGGTGGGCAGGCTGCCCGTTGCCTCGGTGAGTGCCTCGGTGCTCTCGTTTACGGCGCCCATGCGGTAATGGGCAAGGCCGGTGAGGTAGAGGATTCTGGCATTGTTGCCGTGCTCGTCCGACCAGCCGGTCAGTTCATTGATGGCGGCATTGGGTTCATTCTCCGCAAGCAGGGCCCTGGCCAGGGCGGCGGTGATGTCCGGATTGGCCGGGTCTTTCTTGCGCAATTCCCGCAACTCCCGGATGGCCTCTTCATTATTGCCGGCCAGGCTTTTGCTCTCTGCCAATAGTAGTTGGTATTGCAGCTTTTCTGCGTCGGAATCGGGGGAGAAACCATCCAGTGCCTCGCGGGCGGAAAGGTGCTTGTTCTGGAGGATGTAACCCCGGGCGAGGGGAATGGCAACCTGCTGGCGATGGTCCTCCAGCCAGGGTTCCAGCAACTCTGTGGATTGTTCGCCAGCGCCAATGTCATTGTAGATACTGGCCAGTATCACGACATGCTCGACGTTGCCGGGATCCTTCTGTACGGCGTTGCGAACCTCCAACATGGCCGAGCGGTACTGCCCCTGATCGGAGTAGGTCTCGGCCCTGGAAATGTGGCCGGCGGCCTCGGAGCTGGATTCGTCCGAGCTGCTGCAGCCCGCGGCCAACAGGACCAGGGATGAAGCGACGGAGGTGGCAAGGAGCCGGAGTGCATTGTTCATTGTTTCGGTCCTTCGAAGAAAAGCTGATTGGTTTTTAACCGTATCCTAGCGCCTTCGTAATCTTTTGGACAGGCAGTTTTTTTGGCGCAGGACAGGTTGTTTCAGGTCGCTGACGGCATCAGGGCCGGGTTAGCCGTTTCGAGCGAGGTTGCTCAGCTTGGCGTTGGGCTGTTTGGCCCTGCGCATGACAATGGCAATCTTGCCAATGGTCTGGACCAGTTCCGCACCTGACCGGGAGCAGAGTTCCGCAATGGCTTCACCGCGGGCGTCGCGATCGTTACTGGCCACCTTGACCTTGATCAGTTCGTGGTCGTCCAGCGCGCGGTCGAGTTCCTGCATCAGGCCTTCTGTCAGGCCCTTGTCGCCAATGATGATGATCGGCTTGAGGTTGTGGGCGATTGCCCGGTATTCGCGACGCTGGGCAGCGGAAAGGCTCATGGTGATGAAATCTCTTGATGGGTGTGATTGAAAGATCGTGTAGCGAAAGCGCTGTAGGTCGGGAGAAATTGTTGCTCCGGGACCGTATAATAAGGAAATGATAACAGACAACCCCGCCATTGGGAGAGACACCTGTCTGAAGGGTGTCCATAAGAGGAGGCACGTTGGCACGTTCGAAATCCAGTGACCGCTGGCTCAAGGAACATTTTGACGATGTATGGGTCAAGAAGTCACAGCAGGATGGCTACCGGTCCCGGGCAAGCTACAAGCTTGTGGAGCTGGATCAGAAGGATCGCCTGTTCCGGCCTGGCCAGACAGTTGTGGACCTGGGGGCTGCTCCCGGCGGATGGACGCAGGTTGCTGTGGAAAGGGTTGGTGACAAGGGTGTTGTCGTTGCCAGCGACATTCTGCCCATGGACCCGGTGGCCGGCGTGGCGTTTGTTCAGGGGGATTTTACCGAGCAGTCGGTATTCGATGAACTGATGGCCATACTGGATGGGCGCCCGGTGGATGTTGTGATTTCCGATATGGCCCCCAACATGAGTGGTAACCCTGCAACGGATATTCCCCGCGCGATGGCGCTGGTGGAGTTGGCGTTGGATATGGCAAAGCAGGTATTGCGCCCGGGCGGCGTGTTCGTCGCCAAGGTATTCCAGGGGGAGGGCTTTGACGCGTTGCTGGCGGATATGAGGGAATCCTTCTCCTCCGTTGTCAGCCGCAAGCCGGACTCATCCCGCGCCCGGTCCCGTGAGATCTACCAGGTGTGCAGGGGTTTTCGCGGATGACCGGTTTCTGGTGGTAGGGCGTACAATTAGTGTAAGGTTACTGATAACAGGCTGCTGTGGGTCTTCCCCCCGGTTGCCCTGCAATTCACAGGTGATGACCCTTGAACGATATGGCTAAAAATCTGGTTTTGTGGCTGATTATTGCAGCCGTACTGCTGATGGTGTTTCAGAATTTCTCTCCGACCACCACGCAACAGCAGGTAAATTATACCGAATTCGTCCAGATGGTGGAGCAGGGCCAGGTGCGCCAGGTGACCATCGACGGGTTGACCATTCAGGGGCAGCGCAGCGACGGCTCCCGGTTCGAGACGGTGCGTCCGCCGATTCCGGACAACCGGCTGATGGACGACCTGTTCCAGCATGACGTGGAAATTATCGGCAAGGAGCCCGAGCGTCAGAGTCTGTGGACTCAGTTGCTGGTGGCAGCCTTCCCGATCCTGATCATCATTGCCCTGTTCGTGTTCTTCATGCGTCAGATGCAGGGCGGCGGTGGCGGCAAGGGCCCCATGTCCTTCGGCAAGTCCAAGGCCCGCCTGATGAGTGAAGACCAGATCAAGACGACCTTCGGTGACGTTGCCGGTTGCGACGAAGCCAAGGAAGACGTCAAGGAGCTGGTGGACTTCCTGCGGGATCCCAGCAAGTTCCAGCGTCTGGGTGGCCGGATTCCCAAGGGTGTGCTGATGGTGGGCCCTCCGGGTACCGGTAAGACCCTGCTCGCCAAGGCGATTGCCGGCGAGGCCAAGGTGCCCTTCTTTACGATTTCCGGTTCCGACTTCGTGGAAATGTTCGTGGGTGTTGGCGCCTCCCGGGTGCGGGACATGTTCGAGCAGGCCAAGAAGCAGAGCCCGTGCATCATCTTTATTGACGAGATTGATGCCGTCGGTCGCCATCGTGGTGCCGGCATGGGTGGCGGTCACGACGAGCGCGAGCAGACCCTGAACCAGCTTCTGGTGGAAATGGACGGCTTTGAGGGCAACGAAGGCGTTATCGTCATCGCGGCCACCAACCGTCCGGACGTGCTGGACCCGGCGCTGCTGCGCCCCGGTCGTTTTGACCGCCAGGTGGTAGTGAGCCTGCCCGACATCATCGGCCGTGAGCAGATCCTCAAGGTGCACATGAAGAAGGTGCCGCTGGCGGATGGTATCGAACCGGGCGTTATTGCCCGCGGCACGCCCGGCTTCTCCGGTGCTGACCTGGCCAACCTGGTGAACGAGGCTGCCCTGTTTGCGGCCCGTCGCAACCAGCGCCTGGTGACCATGGAAGAGCTGGAGCTGGCCAAGGACAAGATCATGATGGGCGCCGAGCGCAAGTCCATGGTCATGAACGAAAAGGAAAAGCTCAATACGGCTTACCACGAGTCTGGCCATGCCATCGTGGGGCGGCTGATGCCCGAGCATGATCCGGTCTACAAGGTGAGTATTATTCCCCGTGGCCGTGCCCTGGGTGTGACCATGTTCCTGCCGGAAGAGGACAAGTACAGCCACTCCAAGCGGTTCCTGATCAGCTCGATCTGCAGTCTGTTTGGTGGTCGTATCGCCGAGGAGCTGACCCTGGGCTTTGAGGGAGTCACCACTGGTGCATCCAACGACATCGAGCGCGCCACGCAGCTGGCCCGTAACATGGTGACCAAGTGGGGGCTGTCCGAGAAACTGGGACCGCTGCAGTACGACACCGAAAGCGAGGAGCCCTTCCTGGGCCGCAGTGCCGGGCAGAGCCATACGGTCTATTCACCGGAAACCGCGCAGCGTATTGATGAGGAAGTACGCAACATCATCGACACCTGTTATGAAAAGGCCAAGCAGATTCTGGTGGAAAACCGGGAAAAGCTGGACCTGATGGCGGAAGCGCTGATGAAGTACGAAACCATCGACCGCTTCCAGATCGATGACATTATGGAAGGCCGTCCACCCCGCCCGCCCAAGGGTTGGGGCGATGATGGCCGGCCCGGTGGCGGAGTGACCGTCGATCAGCCGGAAACCGGCACTCTGTCGGACAACGATGGCAGGGACAGTGATGGCGCCGGGCACCCGGCTGGCGAGCACTGATCCGGGTTGCCGGTCAGCCCAAAAAAGGAACGCCGTCCCCCGGGGCGGCGTTTTTGTTTCTATAGAGTGCGCAAAATCTGGCGCATGCTTACCAGGACACGACTTTTTCAGGCAGGTTTGTAATGCATATATCATTTGCGGGGCGTGAGCTCGATATGGCACGTAGCCAGGTTATGGGCATTCTGAACGTGACGCCGGACTCCTTCTCTGATGGTGGTCAGTACAACTCCGTCGACATGGCAGTTCAGCGGGCCCGGCAGATGGTGTCGGATGGCGCGGTGTTCGTGGACGTGGGAGGGGAGTCCACCCGCCCGGGCGCTGCCCCCGTATCCGAGCAGGAAGAGCTCGATCGCGTCTGTCCGGTCGTGGAGGCCATTGCCCGGGATGTGGATGCAGTGATCTCCGTGGATACCAGTACGCCATCGGTGATGCGGGAGGCCGCACGGCTGGGTGCCGGGCTGATCAACGATGTCAGGGCGCTGGAGCGGGAGGGCGCTGTCAGCGCGGCGATTGAAACCGGGCTGCCGGTCTGCCTGATGCATATGCAGGGGGCTCCCGATACCATGCAGGCCAACCCGGAATACCGGCACGTGATCAGGGATGTTGCCACCTATCTCATGGACCGGGTGCGGGATTGTGAGTTGGCGGGACTCCCGGCGGAAAAGGTTTTGTTGGACCCGGGGTTTGGTTTCGGCAAAACACTGGAGCACAATCTGCAACTGCTGGCGGCACTGGAGCAGTTGAAAGTGCTGGGTTACCCTTTGCTGGTGGGTATGTCGCGAAAGACCATGCTTGGTGACATTACCGGGCGTGAGGTCAGTGAGCGCTTGCCCGCAAGCCTGGCCGCCGCCACAATAGCGGCCCTCAAAGGCGCTTCGGTGATACGTGTCCATGATGTGCGTGAAACCGTGGATGCGGTGAAGGTGGTTGAGGCAATGCGGGCGCAGGGCTAATAAAACAGTTCTTTACAGGAGCAGTATTCGATGACGGACAGCAAGTCGCCGGTGGAGCGCAAGTACTTTGGCACCGATGGAATTCGCGGGCGTGTAGGGCAGGCGCCGATTACCCCTGATTTCATGTTGCGGCTTGGCTGGGCAGCCGGGCAGGCTTTCCGGCAGGACGGTCAGCCTAATAGTGTGATAATCGGCAAGGACACCCGGCTTTCAGGCTATATGTTCGAGTCCGCCCTGGAGGCCGGTTTGTCCGCGGCCGGGGTCGACGTAAAGTTGCTGGGGCCAATGCCAACACCCGCCATTGCCTACCTGACCCGCACCTTCCGCGCCTGCGCCGGAATTGTCATCAGTGCTTCCCACAATCCCCATTACGATAACGGCATCAAGTTTTTCTCTGGCGACGGCACCAAGCTGGATGACAGTCTCGAGGCGGAGATAGAGCGCTGGCTGGAGCTTCCCGTGTCCGTTTGCGAGTCCGCCGACCTGGGCAAGGCTTCAAGAGTGGATGATGCGCCTGGTCGTTATGTGGAGTTCTGCAAGAGCACCGTTCCCAATGAGTTCTCGTTGGAGGGCATGCACATCGTGCTGGATTGTGCCCATGGTGCCACTTACCACGTGGCCCCCAAGGTGTTCCGGGAGCTGGGAGCCCGGGTCTCCGTGATCGGGGGTGATCCCGATGGTCTGAACATTAACCTGGGCGTGGGTTCCACTCATCTCGAGGCGCTCAGGGAGGCAGTTCTGCAGCAGGGTGCGGACCTTGGGATAGCGTTCGACGGTGACGGTGACCGCGTGTTGATGGTCGATCGTGACGGCACCGGCATTGACGGCGACGAGCTGATCTACATCATTGCCGCCCAGCGTAAACGGGCTGGCACACTCCATGGTGGCGTGGTGGGTACCCTGATGACCAACCTGGGGGTCGAGCTGGCGTTACAGGATCAGGGCATTCCCTTCGAGCGGGCCAAGGTTGGTGACCGATACGTGATGGAGCGGCTCCTGCAGCGTGGCTGGCTGTTGGGTGGCGAGGGTTCCGGGCATCTGGTGATTCGCGATTGCACCACCACCGGTGACGGTATTGTCTCGGCGCTTCAGGTGTTGCTGGCATGCTGGCGTGCGGATCAGCCCATCAGTGAGTTGCGCCGGGGTATGACCAAGTTGCCCCAGACCATGATCAATGTGCGGGTAGATGAGCGTTTCGACCCCATGTCCCGGGAGGATATTGTGAACGCGGTGCGGCGCGCTGAAGATCATCTGGGGGCTGCCGGACGGATTCTGATGCGAGCGTCCGGCACCGAGCCGCTGATCCGTGTGATGGCGGAAGGGGAGGATGCCGTTGCCATTGAGCGGATTGCCGAGGAGCTGGCAGAGGTGGTGCGTCACTCCCGGGCTTGATTTTCTATAGCCACGGTAGGGCGCAAAAAGGTCCCTCTTGAACCGTCCCGGACGCTGCTGTATAGTTCGCGCTCGTTTCTGGACGGCCCTCAACTTTGATGATGGATTGTCATGCGAAAGCAGATCGTTGCCGCTAACTGGAAAATGAACGGCTCAAGTGAGCTGGTTCACCAGCTGGTGCCGGCCGTCAAAGAATCGGTGGCATCGCTTGATAATGCTGTCGAGGTTGTTATTATGCCTCCCTCGCTTTTTGTGAGTGGAGTCAAGGCTGAGCTTGCGGGCTCGCCGGTTGCCTTCGGCGTGCAGAACGTCGGCCGCTGGAAAAGCGGTGCCTATACCGGCGAACTGTCAGCCGGGATGGCCGCAGATGTAGGCTGTCACTATGCCCTGGTAGGGCATTCCGAGCGTCGGCAGCTGTTTGGCGAGACCGACGAGATCGTTGCCGAAAAGGTGGCGAGGGTTCTCGAAAGCGGTCTGACCGTGATGCTCTGTGTAGGGGAAGCCCTGGAAGAGCGGGAAGCCGGAAACGCCGAGGCTGTAGTCTGCCGGCAGGTCGAGTCGGCCCTGGTCGGGCTGGATGCAGCGAAAGCGCAATACGTCGTGGTGGCCTATGAGCCGGTCTGGGCGATTGGTACGGGCAAGACTGCCACGGCTGACGACGCACAGACGATGCACAAGGCATTGCGAGCCAGGCTCTCCGATATGGGGTTGCCGGCAAATGAGATGTCGCTGCTTTACGGCGGCAGTGTAAAGCCGGATAATGCGGGCGCGCTTTTTGCCCAGCCGGATATTGATGGAGGCCTGATTGGCGGGGCTTCCCTGAAAGCAGACGATTTTATCGAGATTTGTCGGGCGGCAGTGGCGTAAGACCGGGCAGAATCACATGAATACTTCAGTCATCCGATGACTGTGCATGGTTACAGAGAGCAGATATGGACTGGATGGAAACACTGGTTGTCGTCGTGCACGTCGTGATTGCCGTGGCACTGGTCGGTCTGATCCTTATCCAGCAGGGCAAGGGTGCGGACGCAGGTGCTGCCTTTGGCGGTGGCGGGGCGTCCCAGACAGTGTTCGGGAGTCAGGGTAGCGGTAACTTCCTGACCCGGGTCACCAGCATTCTTGCTCTGGTGTTCTTTGTGACAAGTTTTTCGCTGGCGATTTTCGCCAAGCAGCGCGCTGAAGTGGCCGGTCAGGCTGGTGTTCCCGTAGTGGAGCAGGTCCAGGAATCGGAGTCAGCAGGGCAGGCTGCCGGGGAAGAGGGCGAGAGCCCGAGCCTCAGCGAGGAAGAGAGCGGTGATGGCAATGCTATCCCCGAGCTCGAGTGAGTTTTTGCCGAAGTGGTGGAACTGGTAGACACGCTATCTTGAGGGGGTAGTGGCGTAAGCCGTGCCGGTTCGAGTCCGGCCTTCGGCACCATACACAGAAACGGCTTGGAGTCGTGTACCCCAAGCCGTTTTTTTTGGTCAGTCCTTGACCATGATCGCACGGGTCCTTATACTCCGGCGATTATTGAAGCGGTCTGACGCGATGTGTTTTTTGTTCACGTCAGGTCGTGGTGACAGGCCAGGTGTCTGTCGGCGGAATACCGCTGCGGTTTCCGCGATTACTTGCAACAAAAAGCCCCACAGGCAGGTAGTTCCGGTGCAAGCGTGCACGGGCTGTCTGAGCAGGCGGGGCTTTTTGATTAAGGGGCCTGGCGTGTCGGGCCCTGGTGCATGAAAAGGGCTGCCAGACAGCCCTTTTTTTGTTTTTGTGGTCTGTAAATTGTCATCGCCCGGGACCTGCGGGCGGATTATTAGGGAGTCTCAACGGACTTGTCTGCAAAGCTGAACAAACTTGATGAAATCCTCCGTCCGGTGGTGGAGGGGCTCGGTTACGAACTCTGGGGCATTGAATTTCGCTCCCAGGGTCGTCATTCGATACTGAGACTGTTTATTGATGACCAGAACGATGGCATCAGTGTGGAAGACTGCGAAAAGGTCAGTCGGCAGGTCAGCGGTGTTCTGGACGTCGAGGATCCGATTCAGAACGAGTACACCCTCGAAGTATCGTCGCCGGGAATGGACCGCCCCCTGTTCCGTCTGGAACAGTTTGAAGACTGGGCGGGGCATCATGTCAGCATCCGGCTGCGCATGGCCTTCGAGGGTCGCCGCAAGTTTCAGGGTGTCCTCAAGGGTATTGAAGGCACAGACGTGGTGGTTGTGGTGGACGACCACGAATACCTGCTGCCGTTCGAGAGTATTGATAAAGCCAATATTGTGCCGGTTTTCGAGTAAGGCCGGATGACTGCAAGTCTGAGAATTTTAAGGGCAGGGCATTTCAATGAGTAAAGAAATCCTGATGGTGGTTGAGGCCGTTTCCAACGAAAAGGGCGTCGAGAAAGACGTTATTTTCGAAGCCATCGAGCTGGCACTGGCAACCGCGGCCAAGAAGCGCTTCGACGATGAAGAGGCCGATATTCGTGTGGCCATTGATCGCCGCACCGGAGAATACGAAACCTTCCGCCGCTGGCTGGTGGTGGACAATGATGCCGTTCCCGCACTTGGCACCGAGCTGACGCTGCAGGAAGCGGAGGAAATTGACACCAACCTCAAGCCCGGTGATATCCACGAAGAGAAGGTCGAATCCGAGAGCTTCGGCCGCATCGGCGCCCAGGCAGCGAAGCAGATCATCTTCCAGAAGGTCCGCGAAGCCGAGCGTATGCGCATCGTGGACAGCTACCGCGACCGTGTTGGCGAGCTGATTTCCGGCACCGTCAAGAAGGTGACCCGCGACAACGTCATCATCGATCTTGGCCAGAACGCCGAGGCGCTCCTGCCCCGGGACGAGCTGATTCCCCGCGAAACCTTCCGCATGGGTGACCGTGTGCGTTCCCTGCTGCAGGATATCCGCACCGATCATCGTGGCCCGCAACTGATGCTCAGTCGTACTGACCCGCAGATGCTGATCGAGCTGTTCCGCATCGAGGTGCCGGAAATTGCCGAAGACCTGATTGAAATCCGTGGTGCTGCCCGTGACCCGGGTTCCCGTGCCAAGATTGCCGTCAAGACCAATGACCGTCGGATTGATCCGGTAGGCGCCTGCGTGGGCATGCGTGGCTCCCGGGTGCAGGCGGTATCCAACGAGCTGGCGGGCGAGCGCGTTGACATCGTGCTGTGGGATGACAATCCCGCGCAACTGGTGATTAATGCCATGGCGCCGGCGGAAGTCGCCTCCATCGTCATGGACGAGGATAACCACACCATGGAGGTTGCTGTAGCCGAGGATAACCTGGCTCAGGCCATTGGTCGCAACGGCCAGAACGTCCGCCTGGCCAGTGAGCTGACCGGCTGGACCCTGAACGTGATGACCGAGGAAGAGGCCGGTGAGCGCCAGGAGCAGGAACACAACCGCCTGCTCAACCACTTCATGGAGAACCTGGATGTGGACGACGAGTTTGCCGGCGTCCTCATAGAAGAAGGCTTTACCTCCCTCGAGGAAGTCGCCTATGTTCCCATGGAAGAGATGCTGGCGATGGAAGGCTTTGATGAGGATACCGTCACCGAGCTTCGTCGCCGTGCCAAGGATGTTCTGTTGAACAAGGCCCTGGCCAGTGAAGAGGCCCTGGAGGGCAACGAACCGCAGGAGGATCTTCTGGAAATGGACGGCATGGACCGTACCCTGGCATTCAAGCTGGCGGGTATGGGCGTACGTTCCATGGAGGACCTCGCCGAGCAGTCTGTTGATGATCTGCTCGAAATCGAAGGTATGGATGAAGAGCGTGCTGGTCAGTTGATCATGACGGCGCGTGCCCCCTGGTTTGAAGACCAGGCTTAATCGGGAGGAGGACCAGTATGGCAGAAGTAACCGTTAAACAACTGGCCGATGATGTAGGCGCTCCCGTGGATCGTTTGCTGCGTCAGATCGTGGAAGCCGGCCTTAAGGCCCGTTCCGAAAATGACTCCGTGACCAGCGATGAGAAGCAGCAGTTGCTGGCCTATCTGCGCAAGAACCACGGCGAGGCCGAGGCTGAACCTAAAAAGATTACCCTCAAGCGCAAAACCACCACTACCCTGAAAACCGGTAGTGGCGCGCGTGGTGGCAAGACCGTCAATGTTGAGGTCCGTAAGCGTCGCACTTATATGAAGCGTGCCGAACTGCAGCCTGAACCGGAGCAGCCGTCGGCTCCGCCGGCCGAGGAGAAGCCGGAACCGGCACCTCAGTCAGCGGCCGAGCAGGCGCCTGCCGAGGAGCAGAAGCCCGCGGCCGAAACCACACCGGCCACTGAAGGTACGCCGGAAACCGGTCCGATTGCCGTTGGTCAGGAAGACGCTCAGGAAGAGACCAACAAGGCAGTCAAGCCGGAGAATACCGCAGCGGAAGAAGACATGCCGATGCCGCCGCCTGATCCTGAAACCGCAAAGGATAAGGAGCGCAAGGCCAAGAAGAAGAAAAAGGAAGTCCGCGAACGTTCCGACGAGGCGGATGAAGGCAAGCCGAAGAAGAAGTCCGCGGGTCATCGCGGACCTCGCAGTCGCCCGGTCGACGAGCCCATCGTGATCTCGGAAGACGAGGAAGACACCACGCTGCGCAAGCCGCTGCGGGCGAAAAAGAAACCCAAAGACAAAAGGCATGGCTTCGAGAAGCCAACCAAACCGATGGTCAGAGAAGTCGAAATTCCCGAAACGATTACCGTTGGTGATCTCGCTCAGCGCATGGCCGTCAAGGCAGCCGATGTGATCAAGACCCTGATGGGTATGGGCGTGATGGCTACTATTAACCAGGCCCTGGATCAGGAAACCGCTGTACTGGTAACCCAGGAGCTCGGCCACAAGCCCAGAACCGTGAGCGAGGATGCCTTCGAGGAAGAGGTGATCAGCGAGATCACCGCTGAGAGCGAAGGTGAGAAGACCCGCCGCGCGCCTGTGGTGAGTGTCATGGGGCACGTTGACCATGGCAAGACGTCGCTGCTCGACTATATCCGTCGCACCAAGGTTGCGTCCGGCGAATCCGGTGGTATTACCCAGCATATCGGTGCCTACCATGTGGAAACCGACCACGGCATGGTGTCGTTCCTGGATACGCCGGGTCACGCGGCGTTTACCGCCATGCGTGCCCGCGGCGCCCAGTGTACCGACATCGTTATCCTGGTTGTGGCCGCCGATGATGGCGTAATGCCGCAGACCAAGGAAGCCGTGGACCACGCCCGTTCCGCCGGTGTGCCCCTGGTGATTGCCATCAACAAGATGGACAAGGAAGAGGCCGATCCGGACCGTATCAAGAACGAGCTGGCCGGTATGGACGTGATTCCGGAAGACTGGGGTGGCGACGTGCAGTTCGTGCCCGTGTCTGCCCACACCGGTGATGGCATCGATAACCTGCTGGAAGCGGTACTGCTGCAGGCCGAGATCCTTGAGCTGGAAGCCGTCGAGGACGCACCGGCCAAGGGTGTTGTGGTGGAATCATCCCTGGAGCGGGGCCGTGGTTCTGTCGCCACGGTGCTGGTCCAGAACGGCACCCTGCGCCAGGGCGAGATGGTTGTTGCCGGTGCCTGGTACGGTAAGGTGCGTGCCATGACCGACGAAGCCGGCAAGCAGGTCAAGCAGGCGGGGCCGTCTATCCCCGTGGAGATCCTGGGCCTGAACGGTACCCCGGATGCCGGTGACGAGTTCTTTGTCGTGGCCGATGAGCGCAAGGCGAAAGAGCTGGCCGAGTTCCGCCAGAGCCGTGAGCGTGAGCAGCGGCTGCACCGTCAGCAGGCGGCCAAGCTGGAGAACCTGTTCGAGAATATGGGCAAGGACGAGGTCAAAACCCTCAATGTGGTCCTCAAGACTGACGTTCGTGGCTCCCTGGAAGCGATCAGCAAGGCGCTGATGGACCTGGGTAACGACGAAGTCCAGGTCAAGATTGTGTCCTCCGGTGTGGGTGGTATCGCGGAAACCGATGTCAGCCTGGCAGTGGCCTCCAATGCCGTGGTGTTCGGTTTCAACGTTCGTGCGGATACCTCGGCCAAGCGCCTGGTGGAGCAGGAAGGTGTCGACCTGCGCTACTACAGCATCATCTACAACCTGATTGATGACGTGAAAGCGGCCCTGACCGGTATGCTGGCGCCGGAGTATCGTGAAGACATCATCGGTATCGCCGACGTCCGCGAGGTCTTCCGCTCGCCGAAGTTCGGCCAGGTGGCCGGCTGTATGGTGGTGGAAGGTACCGTCTACCGGAACAAGCCGATCCGCGTACTGCGTGACAACGTGGTGATCTTTGAGGGCGAGCTGGAATCCCTGCGTCGCTACAAGGATGACGTGCCGGAAGTTCGCAACGGTATGGAATGTGGTATCGGTGTGAAAGGCTACGACGTGAAAGTGGGCGACCAGATCGAGGTGTTTGATCGGGTTCGTGTTGAACGCAAGCTGGAATCCACAGGTTCATAATGCCGAAAGAGTTCAGTCGTCTTGACCGCATTGGTGACCAGATCCAGCGTGAGCTGTCACAGATTATCATGCGGGAGGTCAAGGACCCCCGCGTGGGCATGGTCACCATCAATGCGGTGCGCGTCAGTAAGGACCTCGGCTATGCCGATATTTACGTGTCCATGCTGAGTACCGAGGAGCTGACAGAGGAGTCCGGCGAAGTGCAGGATTCCCTGAAGGTGCTGCGCAATGCCTCCGGTTTTCTCCGGGGGCAACTCGGTCGTGCCATGAAGCTGCGGGTCATCCCCCAGCTTCGTTTCCATTTTGACACCCTCCAGGGCCAGAGTCGCCGTATCGACAGCCTGATCGACCAGGCTGTGGGCAAGAAGCCCGCGGTGCGTCAGGACGACGACAGCGATCGGGAGTCCTGAGGCTTGGCTCGCAGACGCAAAGGCCGTAACGTCAATGGCATCCTGGTGATCGACAAGCCGCCGGGTGTCACTTCCAATGGTATTCTCCAGCAGGTCAAGCGCCTCTACGGGGCGGCGAAAGCCGGCCACACAGGCGCCCTTGACCCGTTGGCGACCGGTGTGTTGCCCTTGTGTTTCGGAGAGGCTACCAAGTTCTCCCAACTGATGCTGGACAGCGACAAGGCCTACATTGCTACCGCCAGGCTTGGTATCCGCACGGAAACCGCCGACAGTGAGGGCGCCGTGGTCTCCGAAAGGCCGGTGCCGGAAGGGCTGACAGAGGCCGATGTCGAGGCGGTACTGGAGCGTTTCCGCGGCGATATCGAGCAAGTCCCTTCCATGTACTCGGCTCTCAAGCACAAGGGGCGGCCACTGTACGAGTATGCCCGTGAGGGCATCGAGGTGGAGCGACCCGCACGACCGGTCACCATCTATGAGCTGACACTGCTGGCGGTTCGCCCGAACGAGCTGGATCTGGCGGTAAAGTGCACCAAGGGCACCTATATCCGCAACCTGGCGGAGGACATCGGCGAGGCTCTGGGATGTGGTGCCCATATCACAGCGCTCCGGCGTACCCTGGCATCGGGGTTCTCGCTGGATGATGCCCATCAGGTGGCGGATCTGGAGCAGAAACGGGAACAGGGCGAATCCCTGGATGGCCTGCTGGTGGCGCCGGATGCGGCGCTGACCATGTTCCCGGAGCTGGTCCTGGAAGGGCAAAATTTACAGTCGATATTGAACGGACAACCCGTTAGAATATCGGGTCAAACCTTGACCGGTCCGGTCCGGCTGTACGGTGAAAACCGTTTTGTCGGGCTCGGTGAAGGTCAGCCGGAAGGCGCGGATGCAACCCTGGTTGTGCCCCGTCGTCTGGTCTCAAGCAGTTGATGGGGTAACAGCCATCGCTGCCTAGCCGGGCTGCAGAGATGCGCGGTTCGGCCGGATGATTTCAGGCATCGCACATAATGAGGTGATTTATGGCACTTTCAGCCGAGGAAAAAGCACAGATCGTCAAGGACTACCAGCAAGCAGGCAGCGACACAGGTTCCCCTGAAGTTCAGGTGGCCCTGCTCAGTGCCAACATCGACAAGCTGCAGGACCATTTCAAGGCCAACAAGCAGGATCACCATTCCCGCCGCGGTCTGATTCGTATGGTTAACCAGCGTCGTAAGCTGCTGGACTATCTCAAGCGCAAGAACGCCGACCGTTACCTGGAGCTGATCCAGCGCCTTGGTCTGCGTCGCTAAGCTAGCAGCCTGTCAGACGACCTGCCGGCCGACGCCTTCCTGGTGTCGGCCTGTGCTCCGGTGGCTGGGGCTGGTTACGGCCAGTGCCTGTCATCGGGGTATGCCTTTTTCCACCCGAACCGGTACCAGAACCGGTTGTTACGTCACTACCGAAGTGCTACTGCTGTCATGACCGAGAGCGCAGATAGCAGGTTGTTGAAAGGCCCGCCGGCATGGTCCCGGGTTTTTGCAACAGCCTGTTCGCTTTCAGGTAGCAGGGTTCCGGAAACGCGTAATTCTGGTCTGGTGCAAGCAGATTCCAACAGACATCAGGAGTTATTGTGATTCCAGAAGCAACCAAGAAATCCTTTGAGCTGGGCGGCAAGACCGTCACCCTCGAAACGGGTCGTATTGCCCGTCAGGCCACCGGCTCCGTGCTGGTGACCATCGATGACATTTCCGTGCTGGGTACCGTGGTTGGCGCCAAAGAGGCCAAGCCGGGTCAGCCGTTCTTTCCGCTGACCGTCAACTACTTCGAGAAGACCTACGCTGTAGGCAAGATCCCGGGTGGTTTCTTCAAGCGGGAGGGCCGTCCCTCCGAGAAGGAAACCCTGACTTCCCGCCTGATCGATCGCCCCATTCGTCCGCTGTTCCCCAACGGGTACATGAACGAAACTCAGGTGATCCTCACGGTCATGTCTTCCAGCAAGACCCAGGATCCGGACATTGCCGCCATGCTGGCAGCCTCTGCCGCCCTGTCGATTTCCGGCATTCCTTTTGATGGCCCGATCGGCGCTTCCCGCGTTGGCTTCACCCACGAGCGTGGCTATTTCCTGAACCCGACCTTTGAAGAGCTGGAATCCTCCCAGCTGGACATGGTCGTTGCCGGCACAGAAGATGCCGTGCTGATGGTCGAGTCCGAGGCCAAGGGCCTCAACGAGGACCAGATGCTGGGCGGCGTACTCTTCGCCCACCAGGAAATGCAGTCTGCGGTTACCGCCATCAAGGAGTTTGCCGCACAGGTTGGCAAGCCACGCTGGGAATGGCAGCCGGCGGCTGAAAACACCGACCTTCTCAACGCCATCCAGGATGGCTTCGGCAGCGCCATTGCTGACGCCTACGCCATCCGCGACAAGATGGAGCGTTACGCCAAGCTCAAGGAAGTGAAGGACGCCGCCGTCGAGAAACTGGCTGGTGAAGAGGAAGGCCAGCCGGCTGAAGACGAAGTGAAGAAGTACTTCGGCAAGGTCGAGAAGAACGTGGTTCGCCAGCAGGTTATTGAAGGCAAGCCCCGTATTGACGGCCGCGACAACAAGACCGTTCGCCCCATCAGCATCGAAGTGGGCGTGCTGCCCAGCACCCACGGCTCGGCGCTGTTCACCCGTGGCGAAACCCAGGCCATCGTGACCACCACCCTGGGTACCGCCCGGGACATGCAGATCATTGATGCCCTGGAAGGTGAGCGTAAGGACCCGTTCCTGTTCCACTACAACTTCCCTCCATACTCCGTGGGCGAAGCTGGCCGTGTGGGTACCCCGGGTCGTCGTGAGGTTGGCCATGGTCGTCTCGCCAAGCGTGGCGTAGCGGCTGTCATGCCGACCATTGAGGAGTTCCCGTACACCATTCGTGCCGTGTCCGAGATCACCGAGTCCAACGGTTCCAGTTCCATGGCATCCGTCTGTGGTTCCTCCCTGGCACTGATGGATGCCGGTGTGCCGATCAAGGCGCCTGTAGCAGGTATAGCCATGGGTCTGGTCAAGGAAGGTGAGCAGTTCGCCGTTCTGACCGACATCCTGGGTGACGAGGATCACCTGGGCGACATGGACTTCAAGGTAGCTGGTACCTCCGAGGGCATTACCGCCCTGCAGATGGATATCAAGATCCAGGGTATTACCGACGAGATCATGGAAATTGCTCTGGAGCAGGCTCACGAAGCCCGTCTGCATATCCTGGGTGAAATGGCCAAGGTCATCGCCAAGCCCCGTGCCGAGCTGTCCGAGCGTGCCCCGAGCATCACCACCATCAAGATTCATCCGGACAAGATCCGCGATGTGATCGGCAAGGGCGGCGCCACCATTCGTTCCATCTGTGACGAGACCGGTGCCTCCATCGATCTGGACGACGATGGCAACGTGAAGATCTACGCCGATACCCAGATTGCTGCCCAGGCGGCGGTCAACCGGGTCAAGGAAATCACTGCCGAGATCGAAGTGGGTGCCATCTACCGTGGCAAGGTCGAGCGCATCATGGAATTCGGTGCCTTCGTCAACATCCTGCCCGGCAAGGACGGCCTGGTGCACATCTCACAGATTTCCGACCAGCGTGTCGAGAACGTCACCGACGTGCTCAGCGAAGGTCAGGTGGTCACCGTCAAGGTGCTGGATGTGGACAACCGTGGCCGCGTCAAGCTGTCCATGAAGGAAGTGAAAGAGGGCGAGCAGCCCACTGACTTCGGCTAAGCACGATCGAAGTCAGAAAAAGCCGCCCCGGGAGACCGGGGCGGCTTTTTTGTGTCTGGGAGGACCACGAACCATCCGCCCATAAAAAAGGCAGCCCGCGGGCTGCCTGTTCGCTGGATGCGAGGGTGTGGCCTTATCAGCCGTTGCCCTTGCGCATCTGCTCGTACTCGTCCTCGAAGAAGAACTTCTCTTCGCCGAACGCCGGTTCCAGCTCATGCAGCCAGGTGGCGGTGTCGCTGTACTTGGCGAAGAAGGGGCGCTGTACCCAGTCCGGGTTGCGGCCCTGCAGGAAGCGCAGTACGAACACCTTCTCGCCCTTGATCTCGGCGATGCCCTGGATCTCCACCTTACCGGGGCCAGCACTCATGGACGGTCCGCGGGCGGTACGGCCGAGGCCGGAGACCTGCTTCATGGCTTCCCGGTAGACCTCGTAGGCCTTTGCCAGGGGCACCTCGAAGTAGTTCTTGGCACCGGTGTCCCGCTCCACAAACATGTAGTAGGGGATGATGCCCAGCTGGACCTGCTTCTTCCACAGCTTGGCCCAGGCGTCGGCATCGTCGTTGACGTGCTTGATCAGCGGGCCCTGAGCGCGGATTTCAGCGCCGGTGGCACGGATGCGGCGGATGGCCTCTTCCGAGATCTCGGTGGTGATCTCCTGCCAGTGGTTGTAGTGGGCCATCAGGGCCACGTGTTTGCCGGCGTCTACCAATCTGGCGAACAGCTCGATCAGCTCGTCGGCGTCCTTGTCGGTAACAAACCGGTACGGCCAGAAGGTCAGTGCCTTGGTGCCGATGCGAATGGTCTGGATATGATCGAACTCCGGCTGCAGCAGCGGTTCCAGGTACTGCACCAGGTTCCTGGTTTTCATCACCATGGGATCGCCGCCGGTCATCAGCAGGTCACTGACCTCGGTGTGCTGTGCCAGGTAGCCGTGCAACTGATCGGCATCACTGCTCGCAATCTTCAGGTCCTTGTCACCCACAAACTGGGCCCAGCGGAAGCAGAAGGTGCAGTACGAGTGGCAGGTCTGGCCCTGTGCCGGGAAGAACAGCACCGTTTCCCGGTACTTGTGCTGCAACCCTTCCAAAGGCACCCCGTCCAGGGTGGGCAGGTTCATTTCCATCTGGCCGGCGGGATGCGGATTCAGTTCATCGCGGATTTCCTTGGCGACTTTCTGGATCAGCTTCTTGTCGGCGCCTTCCCGGTGCAATTCGGCCATGCGCTCGAAGTGCTCGTCCTTCAGCATGCCCTTCTGGGGGAATACCAGCTGGTACAGGGGATCATTGGGCACCTGGTCCCAGTTGATCAGTTCGTTGATGACGTACTCGTTCACACGGAAGGGCAGCACGCTGGCTACCACTTTCATTTCGAAAAGAGTCTCTTCAGGGAGATTCTGGATAACGTCGATCTTGTCGAGTTGACGGTCGGTGTAGACCTGGAAACGACGCTCTTCGAACTCGACGGCCGGTATCCGGTTTGGAAAGGTGACGATGGAATTCATGAATCGCCCTCTGTCTGGTGAAATTGCCAGTGGCTGACCGGATGGTATCAACCACCACTGCTCAAAAATCAGGCAGGCGAGTATACCGGAAAGGAAGAACATTTTCAGGTCTAATCAAAAAAATGAGCGAAAGCGGGTCGGGCGTCGTTGTTAATACCGCTCCTTTGTGAGGGATGGCGGCATTTTGGATCATAATCGGCGTAGTTGATGGCGTTTGTGCCCTGAATCCCCACCAACATCAATCGCAGGCAGATATTTAGTGCCTAAAGCTTTCTCTGGGCCGTTTATGGACGCCGAATAAACGATTGTTAAGGGGGCTGACGGGTTCGTCTTTGGTCGAGTTGTGATGGTGGTCGCAAGTTGGCAACATGCCTTCTATAGTATTGACTGTCCTCTGAAAATTTCCGGGCCACAGTGGCTCCGGGTGATTCGCCACAAGCTTGCGGCCGGAGAAGACGGCTAACCTGATCTATGATTTGTGGTGACAGTTTCCCCCAGGCGGGCGTGATTCAGCGCCGGCACCAGTTTGGCGGCACCCAGGCCGCACCATCATAGAAACGGAGGGTTCGATGTACCAGGACGAAGACCCCACTGAAACCAGCGAATGGCTGGATGCGCTGGAATCCCTGATTGAGTACGAGGGTGTGGAGCGCGCCAAGTATATCCTGGAGCGTCTTTCAGAACGGGCCAGCCGGGAAGGCACCGAGCTGCCATATTCGATCACCACCCCGTTCCGGAACACGATTCCTTTGCGGGACGAGGCCCGCATGCCGGGCGACCTGTTCATGGAGCGGCGGATCCGCTCGCTGATCCGCTGGAACGCGCTGGCGATGGTGCTCCGGGCCAACAAGCGCCCCGGTGAACTCGGCGGTCACGTATCGACGTTTTCCTCTGCGGCCACGCTTTATGATGTGGGCTTCAATTACTTTTTCCATGCCGGTGATGAAAACCGTGGCGCGGACCTTGTGTACTTCCAGGGGCACGCCTCACCAGGCGTCTACGCCCGCTCCTATCTGGAAGGGCGCTTTGATGAGAAGCAACTGGACAAGTACCGCGAGGAAGTCGGCGGTGAAGGGCTCTCCTCCTACCCCCACCCCTGGCTGATGCCGGATTACTGGCAGTTTCCCACGGTGTCCATGGGGCTTGGGCCAATCCAGGCCATTTACCAGGCCCACGTCATGAAATACCTGCACAGCCGCGAGCTGATCGACATGGGCGATCGCAAGGTGTGGTGCTTCGTGGGCGACGGTGAGTGTGATGAACCCGAGACACTTGGTTCCATTTCCAAGGCCGGCCGTGAGAAGCTCGACAATCTGGTGTTCGTGGTCAACTGCAACCTGCAACGCCTGGATGGGCCGGTAAGGGGCAACGGCAAGATTATCCAGGAACTGGAAGGCATCTTCCGGGGCGCTGACTGGAACGTTATCAAGGTGGTCTGGGGTCGCATGTGGGACCCGCTGTTCGAGAAAGACGAAGACGGCGTGATGCAGAAAGCCATGGACGAACTGGTGGACGGCGAGCTGCAGAACTACATCAGCCAGGGGCCGGCATACACCCGCAAGGAGTTCTTCGGAAAATACCCGGAACTGTCGAAACTGGCGGAAGACCTCACGGATGAGGATATCAAGAAGCTCAACCGTGGTGGTCACGACCCTTACAAGGTGTATGCCGCATACCAGCGGGCCGCCAGGGAAGCGAACGGCAAGCCGACGGTGATCCTGGCCCATACCATCAAGGGCTATGGTTTCGGCGCCGCCGGGGAAGGGCAGAACACAGCCCACTCCCTGAAGAAGCTGGACAAGGATGCACTCAAGGCCTTCCGCGACCGCTTCGGTATTCCCCTGAAAGACGACGAACTGGAGGATGTGCCTTACTACCGGCCAGCACCGGACAGTCCTGAACTGGTCTACATGAACAAGCGCCGGCAGGAACTGGGTGGATTCTACCCCAGACGTCGCAAGGACACGCAGCCCCTGAAGGTGCCCGAACTGGACGTGTTCAAAACCGTTCTGGAGGGCTCTGGCGACCGGGAAGTGTCCAGCACCATGACTTTTGTGCGCCTGCTGAATGCCCTGGTGAAGGACAAGCGGGTGGGCAAGCGGGTTGTGCCCATCGTTCCTGATGAGGCCCGCACCTTTGGCATGGAAGGCATGTTCCGTCAATTGGGCATTTATACCGCCGAAGGCCAGAAGTACGTGCCCGAGGACCGGGACCAGATCATGTACTACCGTGAGGACAAGAAAGGGCAGATCCTCCAGGAAGGCATCAGTGAAGCCGGCTCCATGGCCGCCTGGATGGCTGCTGCCACCTCCTACAGCCATAATGACTTCCCGCTGATACCGTTCTACATCTTCTACTCCATGTTCGGCTACCAGCGGGTCGGCGACCTGGTCTGGGCCTCTGGTGACATGCAGGCCCGGGGCTTCCTTATCGGTGGCACGGCCGGGCGCACCACCCTCAACGGCGAAGGTCTGCAGCATCAGGACGGCCACAGTCATGTGCTGTTCAACGTGGTGCCCAACTGCCGCAGCTACGACCCCGCCTTCGGCTACGAAATGGCTGTGGTGATCCAGCGCGGTATCAAGGAAATGTTCGAGGACAACCGCAACGTCTTCTACTACCTCACCATCGAGAACGAGAACTACCACCAGCCCGCCATGCCCAAGACCAAAGGGCTGGCGGATCAGATCATCAAGGGGATGTACAAGCTCGAGTCGGTGGAAACCAAGGGCCGCAAGAAGGGGCCCCGGGTCCAGCTGCTGGGTTCCGGCGCCATCCTCAACGAGGTCCGGGCCGCAGCGCAGTTATTGAAAGACGACTGGGGTGTGGCCAGTGACGTGTGGAGTGTGACCAGCTACAACGAGCTGGCCCGTGACGGCATGCATGTGGAACGGTGGAACCACCTGCACCCGGATGACACCCAGAAGAAACCCTACGTCACCCAGTGCCTGGAAAAACAGCAGGGGCCGGTGGTGTCGTCCACTGACTATATCAAGCTGCACTCGGAACAGCTTCGGGCGTACATCCCCAAGACCTACATGACTCTTGGTACTGATGGCTTCGGCCGCAGCGATACCCGCGAGCGTCTGCGTCACTTCTTCGAGATCGACCGTTACTATGTGACCGTCAACGCCCTCTCCGCACTGGCAAAAGACGGCGAACTCAAGAGCGACCAGGTGTTGGAGGCCATGCGCAAGTACGGCATCGACCGCAACAAACCCAACCCGGTGGGCAGCTGAGGAGGCCGCAATGAGTGAGCAGGACATCAAGGTTCCCGATCTCGGCGGCGCGGACGAAGTCGAGGTTATCGAAGTACTGGTCAGCAAGGGGGATACGGTCGAGGAAGAAGATCCCATCCTGACTGTGGAGTCGGACAAGGCCTCCGTGGAGCTACCGGCTCCCTACGCCGGCAAGATCACCAAACTCTCTGTAAAGGTGGGCGACAAGCTCAGCGAGGGCGATGTGGTGGGTTCCATCGACACCGATGGTGCCGGTGGTGGTGAGGATGAGGACGACAGCGAGGAAGAGAAGGACAAGGCTGACAAGGGAAAAGACGCTGATAAGGAGTCTGAGGAGAAAGAAGCCACGTCCGATGAAGACCAGGATGATAAGAAGGAAGAAAAGGACAGCGACGCCGGCAAACAGAAATCATCCGGCAAGAAGGGAGGCGGCAGCCGCAAGGAAACGGTCAAGGTGCCGGCCCTGGACGGTTTCGAGGATGTGCCGGTCATCGACATCAACGTCAGTGAGGGGGATGAGGTCGACGAAGAGGACCCGCTGGTCACCGTGGAATCCGACAAGGCCACCATGGAGCTTCCGTCACCCTACGCCGGCAAGATCGGCAAGATCCTGGTGAAGGAGGGGGACAAGCTCTCCGAGGGTGATGACCTTCTGGAAATGACCGTGCAGGAAGACGGTGGCGATGACGGGGAGGAAGAGACCGAGGCCGATACGGGCGGCAAATCAGGTAGCGAAAAGGACGATAAAGCCTCGAAGGTAAAGCGCGAGGGCAAGTCCGAAAAAGACGACAAGGACGCGGAAGCATCGACCTCCGAAGACAGCCAGGGCGACAGCACCTATCAGGTGCCGTCACCGGGCGCCCGGGTTCACGCTGGACCGGCGGTGCGCAAGGTGGCCCGGGAGCTGGGCGCCGATCTGACCAAGGTCAAACCCTCCGGCCCGAAGGACCGCATTCTCAAGGAGGATGTGGAAGGCTATATCCGCCAGAACCTGAAGAAAGCCCAGGAGGGCGGTTCGGTGGAGGGCGCCGGTATTCCCGGTATCAAGCTGCCGGACTTCAGTCAGTTTGGCGAGGTGGAACGGGAGTCCATGTCCCGCATGATGACGGCGACCGCCACCAATATGCAGAAGAGCTGGCTCAACGTACCCCACGTTACCCAGTTCGATGACGCCGACATCACCGAGATGGAGGCCTTTCGCAAGGGCCAGAAGCAGGCCGGCGAGAAGAAAGGGGTCAAACTCACGCCATTGCCCTTCATCCTCAAGGCCTGTGCCGCGGCGCTGGCGGAACTACCCCAGTTCAACGTGTCCCTGGATATGGCGCGCAAGGAAGTGGTGCGCAAGAAGTATATTCATATCGGCATTGCCGTGGACACCCCCCACGGCCTGATGGTGCCGGTGATCCGGGATGTGGACCAGAAGGGCTTGTGGCAGCTGGCGGAGGAAGCCCAGGAACTGGCGGACAAGGCCCGGGAGAAGAAGCTCAAGCCCGCGGAAATGCAGGGTTCCTGTTTCTCCATCACCAGTCTGGGGGGTATCGGCGGCACAGCTTTCACACCCATCGTGAACACCCCGGAGGTGGCTATCCTGGGCGTCTCGAAGGCGTCCATGAAACCGGTATGGGACGGCGAGGCCTTCCAGCCCCGGCTGATGCTGCCGCTGTCACTGTCCTATGACCACCGGGCAGTGAACGGCGCCGATGCGGCCCGGTTTACCAACCTGCTGGCGCGGTTGCTCGGGGATATTCGGCAGTTGTTGCTGTAGCAACGCAAAACCCTGGCGGCGAGCATTCCCTCTCCCTTGAAGGGAGAGGGCCAGGGTGAGGGCGGTCGAACAGCGAAGTCGTCGGCCCCACCCTCACCCCAACCCCTCTCCCCTCAAGGGAGAGGGGCTTCTTAACGAAAACACCCCCGGAAAGGGGGCGTTGGTTTCAGGCAGGATAATCAGAAGCTGTACTGTGATGCGAACATGATACGCTGGGCATCTTCGCTGCCGCCACCTTCCAGCTCCGACTGGAAGTAGCCATACTCAACGCCCAGCATGACGTTCTCAATGGGATGCCACTGATAGTTGACGAAGGCGTTGTCGTTGGTTTCAACCCGGGCGTTGGCTGAGCCGGAACCAAGATCGCTCTCGTAGTCATCCCAGTCCATCTTGACCAGGCCATAGCCAGCATTCAGTGTGCCTGCGCCGACATCCATGGATGCGCCAATAGTGCCCCCATAGCCCTGGATGGTTTCCAGGCTGTCGCCATCCCGGTACGCATCCTGGCCACCGAAGCCGCTGTCACCTGAGCGATACAGATAGCCGTTGGCGCCCTCGGTTGCGTTGAGTACAGCGTGCAGGGTGAAGGCATCCGTAATGGAAACATCCGTAGCGACATAGCCGGCCATGCCGACGGCGTCATCATCGTCACCGCCGCTGCCCTCGTCATAGGACAGATACTGCAGCAGTGCGCCTGCACTGAACATGACACTGGGGGTCAGAGCGCTCTCGTAGCGAGCGGTAGCCACAGGGAGGGTTTGCTTCTCGTCGCCGCCCACGCTCTGGAAATTCGGATCTTCCAGGGAGAATGACCAGGGGCCATTGGTGTACCGGACCTGCGCAGCCCGGTCCTGAATGCCAGCAAGGCCGGCCAGGCCGTCAAAGTCCAGGGTGGGGGTCCAGCCGACGAAGCTGGTGTAGTTGGACCAGTTGCGACCAGCCATCCAGTTGCCATATTCACCGTAGGCTCGCAGCAGGCGGAACTCGCCACCACGGAAATCGCCCTCCACGGTGACGCTCATGCCATTTTCATGGGTAGCCGTGACACCGAGCCGGGACTGCTGGGCGTCGGCATCAAAGTGACCGTCTCTACCATTATCATTATCAAAGAGGTAAGGGAAATGACCGGCCTGGGTATCAAGGCCGATGTCCTGATCAATGTCGTATACCGCATTCAGTCGAGCGTAGCCGTACACGTCGAGCATGACGTCACCGGCCTCAAACTCGACGGCGGCGGCCTGGCTCGATGCGAAGCCCAGCGCTACTGCAGCAGACGTCAAGCCAATAGCTCTGGCGAGTACATTCTTCTTCATGTTCGTCCTCTCTCTGTTGCGTTATGGGTGGTTGTTGATGTTCCCTCGCGATTCTTATGAACACTGCAATAACGTGGCAAATAAGTAACGAAACTGCAATGTCAATAGGCGATTATCGAGCGTTTTTTAATCAAATTATCGGAAGTGATCTTAATTATATGTATTGTATGGCTACAGTACGCGGGTTGCTTACGACTTACGTATAGTATTGGCATGGCAACCCGAAACCCTGCAGAGGGCATTCTGAATTCCACCACCTTCGCCTTCCTGGATCTGGAGACCACAGGCGGATCTGCTGGCCATGATCGCATTACCGAAATCGGCATTCGCTTCTGGCGTAATGGCGAGGTGGTGGATGAGTGGCAGACCCTGCTCAATCCCCGCATGCGCATCCCGCCCTTTATCGAACGCCTGACTGGCATTAGCAACGACATGGTGGCAGACGCGCCCGAGTTTGCCGAGGTGGCGGATGAGCTGGAAGCGCGACTGAAGGGCACCATATTCGTCGCCCATAACGCCCGCTTTGACTATGGTTTCGTCAAGGCCGAATTCCGCCGCCTGGCTCGCCCCTTTGCCGCCAGGGTGCTGTGCACCGTCAAGCTCTCCCGGCGCCTCTACCCGCAAGACAAACGCCATAACATGGACGCCCTGATCCAGCGCCACGGCCTGGGCGCCGTGCAGCGACATCGGGCCATGGGTGACGTTGCCGCGATGATGGAATTCTTCAGCCATGCCCTGTGGGAGCACGGCGCGGACAGTGTGAACGAGGCTGTCCGGACCCTGCTGCAACGCCCCAGCGTGCCCTCCCACATGCCGCCGGATGTGCTCGATGAGGTGCCGGCGGTGCCCGGCGTCTACCGTTTCTATGGCGAGAACGAGGTGCTGCTGTACGTAGGCAAGAGCACCAACATTGCCCAGCGGGTGGCCTCCCACTTTTCCGGTGATCACAACTCTGGCAAGGGCATCCGGTTGTCGGAAAGCATGCGTCGCCTGGAGTGGACCGAGACCGCCGGTGAACTGGGGGCATTACTACTGGAACTGAAGCAGATCAAGACTTTGCACCCCATGTACAACCGCCGCTCCCGGCCTGCCAAGACCCTATGGAGCATCGAACTCACCGCAAACGACCAGGGCTATCTGCAGGCCAGGCTTGTCCGGCAGATCGAACCCCATCGCCTTGGCGACTATTACGGCCTGTTTCGCAGCAAGCGGGATGCCCAGCGTGCCCTCACCGGCATCGCCGGCAAGAACGAGCTCTGCAACAAGCTGCTGGATCTGGAGCCGGCGGAGCAGAGCGGCCCCTGCTTCCAGCGCACCCTGGGCCGCTGCAAGGGCGCCTGTGAGCGTATCGAAGACGTAACCCGCTATAACCTGCGGGTGCAGATCGCCTTCCACAGCCTGCGCCTGAAAACCTGGCCCTGGCCTGGCCCGGTAGGCGTGGTGGAGCATAATCCCGGCACCGGTCGTACCGATATCCTGATCATCTACAACTGGATGCATGTCGCGACGGTGCATTCCGAGGAAGAGCTTGACGACCTCAGTCTTCGCGGCACTGCCGTCACCTTTGACATGGATTCCTACAAGTTGGTGGTCAAGGCGCTTTCCGGAAAAGGGATCGGCGGGCTGAAGATTCTGGAACTACCCCCTGTCGGCACACCCGATATCCTGAGCCTGGGCAACGATATGTCCTGAGTTTTCCAGACCCTCCCTCTCTGGCGTATGATAAAGCACTATACGCCGGTGCACTGTCAGTAAAATACCGGTTTCAGGAAGGTCAGAGAGGACAATATGAACAGCAGAGAACCCGTCACCCGCGAACTCTTCAACGACGTCATGGTCCCCAATTATGCCCCCGGCGCCATGATACCCGTGCGAGGTGAGGGCTCTCGAGTCTGGGACCAGGACGACCGTGAGTACGTTGACTTCGCCGGTGGCATCGCCGTTAACAGCCTCGGTCATGCTCATCCCGGACTGATCGGTGCATTACAGGAGCAGGCGGAAAAGCTCTGGCACGTCTCCAACGTGCTCACCAACGAACCGGCCCTGCGCCTGGCCCGCACCCTGTGCGAACTTACCTTTGCTGAACGGGTCTTCTTCGCCAACTCCGGCGGCGAAGCCAACGAGGCCGCGTTCAAACTCGCCCGCCGATACAGCTGGCAGCACCATGGCCCGGAGAAGCACGAGATTATCTCGTTCACCAACTCCTTCCACGGTCGCACCCTGTTCACCGTCAGCGTGGGCGGCCAGGCCAAATATCTGGAAGGCTTCGAGCCCGCCCCCGGTGGCATCCACCACGCCACCTACAATGACCTGAACTCGGTCAAAGAGCTGATCTCGACAGAGAAAACCTGCGCCGTGGTGGTGGAGCCGATCCAGGGCGAGGGCGGCGTTATGCCCGCCGAGCCGGAGTTCCTTGAGGGCCTTCGCAAGCTCTGCGACGAACACGATGCCCTGCTGGTATTCGACGAAGTTCAGAGCGGTGCCGGCCGCACCGGCCACCTCTATGCCTACCAGCACTACGGCGTTACCCCGGACATCCTCACCAGCGCCAAGGGCCTGGGCGGCGGATTCCCGGTGGCGGCCATGCTGACTACCGCCAAAGTCGCCGACAGTCTGGGTGTTGGCACCCACGGAAGCACCTACGGCGGCAACCCGCTGGCTTGTGCTGTGGCCCAGAAAGTGATCGACACCATCAGCCAGCCGGAAATCCTCAAGGGTGTGAAAGCCCGTTCCGAGAAGCTGCGCAAGGGCATGATGGCCATCGGTGAGAAATACGACATCTTCAGCCACATTCGCGGCGAGGGCCTGCTGCTGGGCTGTGTGTTGACCGATCCATGGAAAGGCAAGGCCAAGGACTTCCTGGCGGCAGCCCAGGCGGAAGGACTGATGATTTTGGTGGCCGGCGCCGACGTCATCCGCCTTGCCCCGTCCCTGATTATTCCGGATCAGGATATTGAGGAAGGGCTGGAGCGGTTTGAGAAAGCAGTGGCTAAGCTGACAAAGTAGGTCCACCTCCAAGGCGAATAGCACGATATTTCGGTGGGCGGTCTGGGGCGGTTTTCCGGGACCTTCGAAAACAGGGGTGGAACGCGTAAGCGTTTCACGGGCTGGCCAAGGATGGCCAGCACTGGACCTTTAATGCGACGCAGGAGCAATAAGCATTAAAGGTTTTCGAAGAGCCTACAGGGACGTATTCACGGCGTGTCCCGGAAAACCGCACCAGATTGCCCTCCCTGCACCCAAAATCGCAGTCCTGGTGAAGAGGGTCCGTCATGCTGATCATCCGGCCACTAAAAGATAGCGATCTCGATGACCTTTATGAGATGGCCGCCTCGGCCGGCAACGGCCTGACCACGCTCCCCCCGGACCGCAAACTCCTCCAGAGCAAAATCGAAAAAGCCAGGGCCTCCTTCGAAGGTCGCTGCGCACCCGGCGCCGGCCTCTACCTGTTTGCCCTCGAAGACACCGAACAACAACGCTGCGTCGGCATCAGCGGCATCCAGGCCCGGGTCGGGCTCGATGAAGTCTTCTACAACTACCGCCTCAGCATCACCGTCAGCGACAGCCGCGAACTCGACGTCCACGTACGCACGCCGACCCTCTACCTCACCAACGACATGACCGACGCCACCGAAATCGGCTCCCTGCTGCTGGCGGGCAGCCACCGGGGCGGTGGCAACGGCCTGTTACTGTCCCGCTGCCGGTTCCTGTTTCTCGACGAATTCCGCGAGTATTTTTCCGACAAGATCTTCGCCGAAATGCGCGGTGTCTCCGACGACCAGGGCCAGAGCCCCCTGTGGGAGGCCCTGGGAAGACGTTTTTTCGACATGGAATTTGTCGAAGCCGACCGCCTCTCCGCCCGGGGCAACAAATCCTTCATCGCCGAACTCATGCCCCGTTTCCCCATCTACCTGTCGCTGTTGCCTGACAGCGCGAGCGACGTCATCGGCAAAGTCCACACCAATACCGAGCCTGCCCTGAATATGCTTCAGGCCGAAGGTTTCAACTTCAACGGCCTGGTGGACATCTTCGATGGCGGCCCGGTGGTCGAGGCCTTCCTCCACAACATTCGCACGATACGCCAGAGTATCCTGCGACCGGTAAAGCGGGTAGACCGTCCACTACTGGACAACCTGCCCGCCGGAGACAAAGTCATGGTTTCCAACCGATCCTTCGAGGATTTCCGAGTTGGCGCACTCCCCCGCAGCGCCATCCGGGATGACGAGGTACAGATACCGGGGCCCATCATGGAGGCCCTGAATGTGGCGGAAGGGGACCAGGTACGCATTGCACCCTTGAAAGAAGCGTTGTTCTGACCAATAACTGAAGTATCCCATCGCGGCCTGGATCAGTCTGCGAGCGCGATGGAATACCACTACTGCCTTCTTTCTGGCTCTGGGAGATAGTTATGAGTCTCACGTTAACCGGCGAACTGTTTATCAACGGCCTCTGGGTTGAAGGCCATGGCGATGAGCTGGAGTCGTTGCACCCGGTTACAGGGGACACGGTCTGGGAAGGCTCTGGAGCCGGGATGGATGACGTGGATGCGGCGGTTACCGAGGCGAGACAGGCCTTTCCGGCCTGGGCCCGGCAACCGGCGGGCGAGCGCGAGGCTATCGTCCGTCGCTTTGGTGACCTGTTGGAAGCGCATCGTGAGGAACTGGCCGACCAGATCGGCAAGGAAACCGGCAAGCCCCTGTGGGAATCCCGCACCGAAGTGACTGCCATGATTGGCAAGATCGATATTGCCGTACGCGCCCGGGACGAGCGCGCCGGCTTCCGGGAGAGCGATGTACCCGGTGGTCGGGCGGTGCTGCGCCACAAACCTCATGGCGTGGTGTCCGTGTTCGGCCCCTATAACTTCCCGGGGCACTTACCCAATGGGCACATTGTGCCGGCGTTGCTGGCAGGCAATACGGTCATCTTCAAGCCCAGCGAGCTGGCGCCAGGCGTGGCGGAGATGACAGTGCGACTATGGCATATGGCCGGTTTGCCCGATGGCGTTCTGAACCTGGTTCAGGGCGAGGCGGATACGGGCCGGGCCCTGGCGGGTCACAAGCAGATCGATGGTCTGTTCTTTACCGGCAGTTCCACGGTAGGTCACCTGCTGCATGAGCAATTTGGCGGTCAGCCCCACAAGATCCTGGCGTTGGAGATGGGGGGCAATAACCCTCTGATTGTGCAGGATGTGAAGGATACCCGGGCGGCGGTTCATCATGCCTTGCAGTCAGCGTTCCTGTCTGCGGGGCAGCGGTGTACCTGTGCCCGTCGCCTGCTGGTGCCCAAGGGGCGCGACGGGGATGCATTTCTGGAGAAATTGGTGGAAGCGGCCAAGGATATTACGGTCGGCCAGTACGATGAGGACCCGCAGCCGTTCATGGGGGCGGTCATATCTCCCGGGGCGGCGACCCGCCTGATGGAAACCTGGCAGAAGCTGCGAGCGGCCGGTGGCCAGTCATTGCTGGATATGACTCATAGAGAGGGCACCGGAGTACTGTCGCCGGGCATTGTGGATCTGACCGGGGTGGATGCGCCGGACGAGGAATACTTCGGGCCGCTGCTGAGTGTGTATCGCTACGACGATTTCGATGAGGCCCTGGCACTGGCCAATGACACGCGGTTTGGCCTCGCGGCGGGTATTCTGACCGATAAGCGGGAGCTGTATGACCGCTTGCTGGAGGAAGCCCGAGCCGGCATCGTGAACTGGAACCGGCCACTGACCGGTGCCAGCAGCGCGGCGCCTTTTGGTGGCGTGGGGGATTCCGGTAACCACCGGCCCAGTGCTTACTACGCTGCTGATTATTGTGCGTGGCCGATGGCGTCACTGGAGTCTGAGAAGGTGTCTTTGCCTGAGGAACTGGCGCCTGGATTGAAGCTTTAACGGATCGATCGCGAGCCTGCCGACATTGGAGGCAGGCAGATCAATCCGGTAAAAGCTTTCGGGACACGCCGTAAATACGTCCATGTAGGCTCTTCAAAAACGTCCCTGTTTTTGAAGGTCCCGAAACCTTCCCCCGGATTGCTCTGCCCAGACTGCTCAGTTGCCTGCAAATGTCGAGGGTCCCGCGATTTAGCCCCCTCTCCCCTCAAGGGAGAGGGAATTGATACGGCGAGATTGGCGTAGCCTTAACTCCATTGGGAGCAAAGGGAAACTCGCCTGAGTTCGTATAGCTTGCTTCCTGATACGCGAGATACCTATGGAAACGTATAACCCAACCCCCAACCAGTCACTCCACCCCGGTGTCTGTCGGGAACTGAACCTGGACGGCCTGGTAGGTCCCACCCACAACTACGCCGGCCTTGCCCGGGGCAACCTGGCTTCCGATGCCAATGCCAATCAGGTATCCAATCCGAAAGAGGCGGCCTTGCAGGGGCTGGCCAAAATGAAAGCGCTGGCGGACCGGGGTCTGCTGCAGGGGGTTCTGCCGCCCCAGGAGCGACCACATATGCCGACGCTGCGGCGGCTGGGTTTTCGGGGCACCGACAAGGCCATGCTGGCACAGGTCGCAAAGGAGTCGCCAGAGCTGCTATCGGCAGTGAGTTCGGCATCATCCATGTGGACGGCGAATGCGGCTACCGTGTCGCCGGCGGCGGACACGCCGGACCATCGGGTGCATTTCACCGCAGCCAATCTGGGTTCGAGTTTTCACCGGTCTCTGGAGGGGGCGGAAACCTCCCGTATCCTGAAGTCGATTTTCACCGACGATGCCTGGTTTGCCCATCATCCGCCTCTGCCATCGGTACCCCAGTTCGGGGATGAGGGCGCGGCGAATCACACTCGCCTTTGTGGCGGGCATGGTAAACCGGGAGTGGAACTGTTTGTCTACGGGCAGATGGCGTTCGACAGCCGCGCTGCGCGCCCCCAGCGATACCCGGCGCGGCAGACACTGGAAGCATCACAGGCAGTTTCCCGCCTGCATGGTCTGAAACCGGAGCGGGTGGCGTTTGCCCAGCAGAACCCGGCCGCGATAGATGCGGGAGTGTTTCACAATGACGTGATCGCAGTGGGTAATGAGAACCTGCTGTTCTACCACGAACTGGCGTTTCTCAATGAAGAACCCCTGATGGCCGAGTTACGTGAGAAGCTGGGCGATACGCCCCTGGAGACGATTCGCGTAACCAACGATCAGGTTCCGCTGGCGGATGCGGTGTCGTCCTACCTGTTCAACAGCCAACTGCTGTCAGTCGGTAATGGCATGTTGCTGGTGGTGCCGGCCGAGTGCCGGGAGACGGCCTCGGTCAACCGGTACCTGGATGCGCTGCTGGCAGCTGACAACCCGATAACGGCCATTGAGACCTTCGACCTGCGCCAGTCCATGCGCAACGGTGGCGGCCCGGCCTGCCTGAGGTTACGGGTGGCGTTGTCGGAGGATGCGGTGGCCGCCATGAATCAGGGGGTGCTGCTGACGGATGCGTTATATGAGCGCCTGACGGCCTGGGTGCAGGGGCATTATCGCGAGGAGCTTTCCGTCGCGGATCTGGCAGATCCGGCGTTGCTGGAGGAAAGTCGTCATGCGCTGGATGAGTTGACCGGGATTCTGGGGCTGGGGTCGATCTACGATTTCCAGCATGAAATATAGTCTTGCCTAACTGAGGATTGAGGTTTTCCAGCAGTTCGCGGCGAAAATTCCCTCTCCCCTACGCGGGAGAGGGCCAGGGTGAGGGGGCATTTCAGAAAGGCATCCGGTGTTCCCTACCCAGATCTTCGCCGGACCATCAGCCCGACACGATGCCCCACCGGAACCCTGGGGTTTGGGAAGATGATCGCCTCGGGCTCCGGGCCGACCCGGTATTCGGTGATGTCGTCTTCCCAGATCAGAGTTCCCGGGGGGTACTCGGTAAAGTTGGCCTCCTCGTCAGGGATATGGAACCGGAAGTGGTCGCCGGTATTCAGGATTTCGTGGACCACTACAAAGATATCAGGCGGCTGAGTGCCCGTGGTCACGGGCGCTGGCTCGTTGCGGATCAGTCTTGTCAGGGCCGCCTCCAGGTCCGCAATCCGGCTCAGGTCGTTGTGACCGAAAGGATGCACCTTACCCAGTTCCAGCGTGAAGCTTTCCGCATCCAGTTGCTCTGAACTGAACGACGAGAAGGTGGTGCCGTGCCCGTGCTGTAGCAGCAGGGTGCCGATGCCCGCCTCGGTCAGGAAAGCCAGTTCCGTCTCCGGCACCTGTCTACCCTCCAGGAACGGATAGAGGGCAAACTTCTCCCGACGGGACGGCCGGATGGCGGTGTGCAGGTCATAGTGCCGAAAGGGTCCTTTGTGCTGCTCCCTGAAGGATCGACAGGCTCCCTCCAGCTGAGCGGCGCGCCGGGTTTCGTGGCAGTCCGGGTAATCCTGCCACGCGCCACAGAACAGCCGGTTCAGGTTGTGGTCCATAAACCGTTCTGCTGCCACCATGGCGGGTGGGTTGCCCAGTATCAGTAATAGGGGAATAGCAGGTCTGATACGCCCGGTTACTATGCTGTCCACCAGAGCATTCAGCAGTTCGATCGGCGCGGTTTCATTGCCGTGGATGCCGGCGGAAAGAATCAGGGCCGGTGTTTCAGGCGACCCGTATGCCGGGTGGTAGCAGAGCAGCCCGGTGTCCTGTCGATGCAGCTGGCCGCCATCCGTCATGGTCACCGACATGTCGCCACAGGGTTGCTCACCAAGGGCCAGGGTGTGGTCAAGCCAGCTGTCGTGGCCGTCGAAGAGGGCCTGAGCCAGGGGCATGGCTCAGCCCCCCGCGGGTTGCTGGTGTCTGAGCAGGTGGTTCTCCAGCTTGCGGAAGGCGAACACCAGCGCGAAGGTCAGGGCCATGTAGATCAACGCCACACCGATAAATGCTTCGAATGGTGCGTAATGCCGTGAGTAGATATTCCTCGCGGCGCCGGTGAGATCCACAATGGTCACCACGCTGGCGATGGCGCTGGCGTGGAGCATGAAGATCACCTCGTTGGAATAGGCCTGCACGGCGCGGCGGGCGGCGCTGGGAATCACAATCCGGCGCAGGCGCAGGAACCAGCTCATGCCGTAGGCCTTGGCGGCTTCGATCTCGCCCTGGGGCGTGGCGGCAATGGCGCCCCGGAAGATTTCCGTGGTGTAGGCGGCGGTGTTCAGGGTGAAGGCCAGCAGGGCCGGGTAGAAGGGCTCCCGGAAAATGCTCCACCAGAAAGTGTCCTGAATGCCCGGTACCTGGGCGATGCCGTAATAGATAATGTACAGCTGGATCAGCAACGGGGTACCGCGGAACAGATAGGTATAGAGCCATATCGGCTTGTTGACCCACCAGCGCGGGCTGTTGCGGAGGATGGCCAGTGGTACGGCTACGACCAGGCCGATAACCAGCGACAGGAAGACCAGCTGAACGGTGTTGACCAGCCCCTGCCAGTAATCCAGAAACGTCATGGTGTTGAAAACGTCGTTGCCGTCCAGCCAGGTGGTGATGAACTCCGGCATATCAGCCTTCCCCCTGAGCGACGCCGACGTTGGCCCGCCGGTCCAGCCATTTGATAAACAGTTCCGACACCGCAGTCAGGGCCAGGTAGACGGCGGCTACCGGAATAAAGAACAGGAAGGGTGACCGTTCCGCCTTGGCGGCTTCCTCCGCCACCCGCACCATGTCGGTCAGCCCGATAATGGACACCAGCGCTGTGGTTTTCAGCAGCACCTGCCAGTTATTGCCAATGCCCGGCAGGGCGTGGCGCATCATTTGCGGCACCATCACCCGGCGGAACGTATGCCACCGGGTGAAACCATAGGCCCGGGCCGCCTCGATCTGGCCGGTTTCCACGGCCAGGAAGGCGCCGCGGAAAGTCTCTGCCATGTAGGCACCGAAAATCAGGCCGATGGTGAGGACTCCGGAAACGAACGGGTCGAACTGCACAAACCAGTCGATGCCGTAGCTCTCGTAAAGCCTGTCGGAAATACTGTTGACCATTACCTGACCGCCGTAATACAGCAGCATCATCATTACCAGGTCGGGAACACCCCGTACCACCGTGGTGTAGGTACTGGCCAGACCGCGGGCAAAGCGATTGCGGGAGAGTTTGGCAGAGGCACTCAGCAGGCCCAGGAACAGAGCCAGCAACAGTGATAGCAGTGCCAGTTCAACGGTAACCACGGCGCCTTCGGCAAGTCTGGGGCCGTAACCTTTGAGATCAATCATCGGGAAATCCGGTGTGGGGCGGCCAGCTATCCGGAACTGGCCGCCCTGCGAGGACCGTCAGGTCACATCTTGATGTCGTAGGCGAAGTACTTTTCCATGATGGCGTCGTACGTGCCGTCTTCCTTGAGGGTAGCCAGGGCCTTGTTGACCATCTCGGCCAGCTCCTTGTCACGCTTGCGCATGGCAACGCCCACGCCTTCGCCCAGCTTGACCGGCTCGCCCACTTCCTTGAAACCGTCCTTGCTGAGGATGGTCTGCTCACCTACCGGGTAGTCCACAAAGACCACGTCCAGACGCTGGCCTTCCAGGTCCAGCACCATATCGTCGGCGGTGGTGTAGCGTTTGATGGTCACCACGCCACCCATGTTCTCGGTGACGTAGGTGTCCATGGTGGTGCCACGCTGCACGCCTACGGTCTTGCCCTCCATTGCGTCCATGTCGGTGACATCGGTATCGAAATCCTCACGGGCGAACCAGCCGCCGGGAGTGTTGTAGTACGGCTCGGAGAACAGCACCCGCTCGGCGCGCTCCGGGGTGATGGACATGGAGGACATGATGGCGTCGAACTTGCGTGCCTGCAGTCCCGGAATCATGCCGTCCCAGGCCTGGATAACGAACTCACAGTTGGCGTCGAGTTCTTCGCACATGGCCTCGGCAAGCTCTACTTCGAAGCCGGTGAGGTTGCCCTCGTCGTCACGGTATTCGAAGGGCTCGTAGGGTACGTCGAAGGCGATGCGAATCTCTTTCCAGTCCTTGGCCTGTACCGTTCCGGCCATCATGGCCAGGGCGCATCCCGCTGCAACAATCAGTTTATTCATTGAGTTTCTCCAGTGTGTTGCGATTTCCAGGTTTTGGGGGCAGTACTCAGGTTTCAGAACCGGGGCGCAAGAAATTGCTGTATGCGCTCCGAATCCGGGTTGTCGAAGACTTTTTCGGGAGATCCCTGTTCTTCGATCACACCCTGATGCAAAAACAGGACCTGGGATGATACGTCCCGGGCGAATGCCATCTCGTGGGTGACCACGATCATGGTGCGGCCTTCCTCGGCCAGGCCCTGCATGACTTTCAACACCTCGCCCACCAGTTCAGGATCGAGGGCAGACGTCGGTTCGTCAAACAGCATGACCTCCGGCTCCATGGCCAGGGCGCGGGCAATGGCCGCGCGCTGCTGCTGGCCGCCGGACATCTGGGCCGGGTAGTAGTCCTTGCGTTCGTAGATGCCCACTTTATGAAGATAGGCCTCAGCGCGCTCGATTGCCTCCTTTCTGGGCACTTTCAATACGTGCACCGGCGCTTCAATCACATTCTCGAGAATGGTCATGTGCGACCACAGATTAAAACTCTGGAACACCATGGAAAGGCGCGCGCGTATCTGCTCAACCTGTTTGTTATCAGCAGGCACCCGTTCGCCCTTGCGGTCGGTTTTGAAGCGGATCGGGTCACCATGCACAATAATGTCGCCGGAGGTAGGCGTTTCCAGCAAATTGATGCAGCGCAGGAAGGTGCTCTTGCCAGAGCCGGAACTGCCGATCAGTGACACCACATCCCCTTTGCGGGTTTCCAGGGAAATGCCCTTGAGCACCTCGTTCTGGTCAAAGGTCTTGTGAATGTCCCTGCAGATCAGGGGGGCGTCGTCCGCCATGGCCATGCTCCGGCAATTTGTGACAATGTCATGATGCGTGAAAAATACACGAAACTGGCGGCATCATGAACAGAAAATAATCTGAAGCTCGAAAAGTCGCACTTTTTACGGATTGCGACACCGAAAATCAATAGGGACTGTCAGGAGGGTAGCCGTTTCAGTCAACCAAAGTCTGGTGGTGATACCCGAAAGCCTTCCCTATGATGGTTGAAAGTACGGGATAACCCCCTCCACAGGCTATCAGCAGGGTGGATCATGTCAGTGGCAGAACAACAACGGCAAGTCGCCGCCCCCGGCCCGCTCGACGGGCGCACCGAATTTCCAACGGTCGACCGTGAGGCGCTGGCGGCGCAGTTCCGGCGCTTCCTGAAGCCGGACTCGGTGATTACCGACGACGAAACCATTCGCCCCTATGAGTGCGATGGCCTTTCCATGTACTGCGAAATGCCGCAGATGGTGCTGCTGCCGGAAACCGTGGAGCAGGTGCAGCAGATCATGCGACTCTGTCACCAGCAGGAAGTGCCGGTGGTGGCCAGGGGAGCGGGTACAGGTCTGAGTGCCGGCGCCATGCCCCATTCCGGCGGTATTGTCTTGTCCCTGGCGAAGTTCAGTCGCATTCTCCATATTGATCCGCTGGCCCGCTCCGCCCGGCTTCAGCCCGGCGTTCGCAACCTGGCCATCAGCGAGGCGGCTGCGAGGCACGGGCTCTACTATGGCCCCGACCCGTCTTCCCAGATTGCCTGCACTATCGGCGGCAATGTTGCCGAGAACTCTGGCGGTGTTCATTGCCTTAAGTACGGTCTTACCGTCCACAACCTGTTGAGTGTGGAGGTGGTGACCGCCGAAGGTGAGAGAGTGACCATAGGCAGCGACGGTTATGACAGCTGCGGTATGGACCTCCTGGCCCTGATGACGGGTTCTGAGGGGTTACTGGGTATCGTTACCGAAGTGCAGGTGAAGCTGCTGCCCAAACCGGAAGTGGCCCAGGTGGTCATGGCCGGGTTTGATACCGTACAGGCCGCTGGCGAGGCCGTGGCCGGTATTATTGGCCGGGGCATCATTCCGGGTGGCCTGGAGATGATGGACGGCTTTGCCATCCAGGCGGCGGAGGATTTCGCCGGCGCAGGTTATCCCACTGACGCAGCGGCCCTGCTGCTGTGCGAAGTGGATGGCACTCAGGAAGAAGTACACGACCATATTCACCAGGCTGAGGTGTTGTTCCGGAAACTGGGCGCCACCTCGGTTCGCACCTCCGGCTCCGAGGACGAGCGGGCATTGCTCTGGAAAGGGCGCAAGTCGGCGTTTCCGGCGGTGGGGCGCATTTCCCCGGACTACTACTGCATGGATGGAACCATTCCCCGCAGCCAGCTGGCCCATGTGCTGACTGAGATGGAGCGGTTGTCCGTGCACTACGGTTTGCGGGTCGCCAATGTCTTCCACGCCGGCGATGGCAACCTTCACCCGTTGATTCTGTTTGACGCCAACGTGGAGGGGGAGTTCGAACGTACCGAGGCCTTCGGGGGCGATATCCTCAACCTCTGCGTTGACGTCGGCGGCAGCATCACCGGCGAACATGGCGTGGGCATGGAAAAGATCCGCCAGATGCCCAACCAGTTCGGCAACCCGGAGGTCAGCCAGTTTCACGCCATCAAGAACGCCTTCGATACCCGGGGCATCCTTAACCCGGGTAAGGGCGTACCCACCCTGCGCCAGTGCCAGGAGTACCGGGCCATCGGCCCACTGCGCCAGCCGTCAGCGGCCCCGAGCCAGGAGGCCGGACATGGGTGATATCAGCCAGCAATTGGTGGAGCAGGTACGGCAGGCAGTGGACACTGGCGAGTCGCTGGCCATCACCGGCGGTGGCAGCAAGCCATTCCTGGGGCGTGGACTGCGGGGTGAACCGCTGCGCCTGGCGGACCACGCCGGCATCGTAAACTATGAGCCGGTGGAACTGGTACTGACGGCGCGGGCAGGCACCCGGCTTGCGGATATTGATGCCACCCTGGCGGAACACGGCCAGAGGCTGGCGTTTGAACCACCCCGGTTTGGCGAAACCGATACCATCGGTGGCACCCTGGCGGCCAACCTCTCGGGCCCGGGCCGCCCCTGGCAGGGATCGATACGGGACCATGTCCTGGGGTTGCGCCTGATCAATGGCCAGGGTGAACACATGAGATTTGGTGGGCAGGTGATGAAGAACGTGGCCGGTTATGACGCTTCGCGGCTGCAGGCCGGGGCGCTGGGTACACTGGGGGTGATCACCGAAGTCTCACTGAAGGTACTGCCGCTGCCGGCTGTGGAGCAGACCCTGATGCAGCCGATGGACCATCATGCAGCGCTGGCACTTATGAATCGCCTGGCCGGCCAATCCAAGCCGCTGTCGGCTGCATGCTGGTACCAGGGCCAGCTGTATCTGCGGCTGTCCGGGTCCCGTCCGGCGGTGGAGGCCACCTCGAAAGCCTGGCGCGCGGACAGTGGCGGTGAGATGGGGGAACTCGACGACGGCGACATTTTCTGGCGCCAGCTCCGTGACCAGCAATTGCCATTCTTCGATGGTCAGGCACCGCTGTGGCGGTTGTCGGTCAACCCCACCGCCACCCTCGAAGGGGTGGATGACCATGCCCTGATCGACTGGGGTGGTGCACAGCGCTGGAGTCGCCAGCCGGAAAGCCTGTCCGGTATGGCTGAAAAGGCTGCCAGCGCTGGCGGCCAGGCGGCCCTCTTCCGTCACGGTGACCGGAGTGGCGAAGTCATGCACCCGCAACCGGCGCCGCTGCGGAGTATCCAGAAGCGATTGAAAGCCTCCTTCGACCCGAAAGGGCTGTTCAACCCTCAACATCTTTATAGCTGGTTGTAACCATGCAAACGAACCTCGTTCAGGAATTTGCCGCACAACCGGAAGGCCAGGAAGCGGAAGCCATACTGCGCAGCTGCGTCCATTGCGGTTTCTGTACCGCCACCTGCCCGACCTACCAGGAGCTGGGCGATGAGCGGGACGGCCCCCGGGGCCGCATCTACCTGATGAAAATGTTCCTGGAGGGCCAGGAAACCACCGGTAAGACCCGGGAACATCTGGACCGCTGCCTCAGCTGCCGCGCCTGCGAAACCACCTGCCCGTCTGGCGTGCAATACGGCCGCTTGCTGGATATCAGCCGGGGGCTGATGGAGGAACGGCAGGAACGACCGCTTCGGGAGCGTTGGTTGCGTCAGGGCTTGATCCGGGTGCTGCCGCACCGCCGCCTGTTCGGCATCCTGTTACGGCTTGGCCAGCTCAGTCGCCCGTTGGTCCCCGGTGCCCTGCGCCGCAAGATCCCGCGCCGTCGGCAGGCCCGCCCCTGGCCCACGGGCAGCCATGACCGCAAGGTGTTGGCACTGGCCGGGTGTGTGCAGCCTTCGGCCACGCCCAATACCAATGCCGCGGCGGCCCGGGTGCTGGACCGTCTGGGCATTACCCTGATGGAAGCGCCGCAGGCTGGTTGTTGCGGTGCCGTCAGTTATCACCTGGGCGAGCACGAGGATGGTCTGGCCTATATGCGCCGGAACATCGATGCCTGGTGGCCAGCCATCGAGAGCGGCGCGGAAGCCTTAGTCATGACCGCCTCGGGCTGCGGAGCCATGGTGCAGGACTACGGCCATCTGCTGAAGGACGACCCGGCCTATGCGGACAAGGCCCGCACGGTCAGCGAATTAACCATGGATCTGGGCGCCTTCCTGCTGGAGCAGGATCTGGGCAAACTCGGGGGGCGCGAGGGTCAGGGCAGGGTGGCCTTCCACTGTCCCTGCACGCTTCAGCACGCCATGCAGCAGAGCGGTGTGGTGGAACAGGTGTTGGCAAAAGCGGGTGTTGACCTGGCGGATACGACCGACAAGCATCTTTGCTGCGGGTCCGCAGGCACCTATTCGGTGCTGCAGCCGGAACTCAGCCAGCGCCTGCTGACCAACAAGCTCGCCGCGCTCACCGTCGACCACCCCGATGAGATCGTAACCGCCAATGCAGGTTGCCAACTGCACCTGGAAAGCCGGTCACCGGTCCCGGTCCGGCACTGGATTGAATTGCTGGACACAGAGTAGTGACATTTAGGCAATCTCTCCGATGGGTCGATAAGTCTGTGCTACCTTGAGAGAGACTGAAAGCAAAAAACGTTGTTCATCAACCGAGGAGGCTACCATGGAAGCCCAATCCCAGGATGTGAAAAAGCAGAATGCCGAGTATGAACAGGTCAAGGCAGACCTGCGGACCTTGAGGGAAGACATGGCCAAGCTGAGCAAGAGCGTCGCCGATGGTCAGAAGAACAACTTCAACAATTTCCGCGACGAGGTTCGCAGGGAAAGCCAGGAAGCCATGGACTATGCTCGTGGCGCCGGCGAGAAAGCCATGCATGACGTTGAGGAGCGCATCAGCGAACGCCCCTTTCTGACGGTCATTATCCTGTTTCTTGCAGGGCTGGTGGTTGGCAAGCTGCTTGACCGGTAACCATGTTCTCAAAGCACGAAGTTGAAGGGCTCGCCCGCAAGGCCATTGCCGCCCTGATCGGGGTCTTGCTGGCGTTTGCCTTGCTGTCGGCCCTGCTTGTCGCCGGCATCGTACTGTTGTTGTGGGCCGCCACTGCGGCCCTGACGCCGCTGGTGGGCGAGGCCGGGGCGCTGGGCATATCCGGCGCCAGCTGCTTTGTGCTGCTGGGGCTGTTTTTCTGGCGCCTGCTGGCCGCCAGGGCAACCTCAGAAAGTGATGGCCAGGGCGAAGGGGGCATGACCATGCGCGAGAGGCTGGAGCAGGCCATTCGCGAGAATCCGCTTGAGGCCGCTCTCGGGGCGTTTGCCCTGGGCATATTCGGTCAGGCGGACGCCCGTTTCCGGGCCATGGTCTTGCAAAGCGGCATGGCGTTCATGCGGCAGGCACAGGCTGATAGCGGTGAACGCGGCCAGAAAGAGGCAGCTGCCAATGACGAGGCAGAGACAGCAGGCGGGAGTCCGACAGGAAGCGAGCCCTGATCTGTCAGCCAGCCAGCAGGCCGGCGTAGGCACAATAGAGGAAGGCGCCGGATCCGGTCAGGATCATAAGCCAGGCGGGGATGATCATATCGCTACGTTTTACCATTGTCAGAAATCTCTCTTGTTGTTTTTGATATTTGGCAACAAACCCAGCATAGACCAAAAGTCCGTATTGATCTAAGTCAAAAGGCTTAATTAAAAAATCAGGGTGAGCGAAATGTGATCAGCGTCGCCCTGGTCAGACCGGGGAACCAGGCGCAACCACCCATGGTTGTTCCCACCCCGTAACCCGCAAGCACAGGAACGTGTGATGACGCCAGGATGGCACGGGGCGCTGTGGATAGCAGTGGTCCTTTCTTTTCTTCACCCCGTCAATGCATTGCCTGCTGGTATCTACAGCTGGAAGGACGCCGATGGCGTGGTTCATTTTTCGGATCGTGAACCCGATAACGGTGGTGCTCGGCAGGTCGAGCCTGCTGTCCCGGTGCTGGTGCCAATGAACGAGAATCTTGAGGCGGCGGAGGCAATCACCGAAACGGTCAGACTACCGGAGCCCGCCAATGGTGGCAGGTCTTCCTCCGGCGCCGAAAGGCAGAAAAAGAAACGCCGGTGCGACAAGTACCGCCGGCAGCTGGACAACATTCAGAGCCAGCTGCGAGCCGGTTATTCCAACGCCCAGGGCAACCGGCTACGGGAACGGCGTCGCTCACTCAGCCGCAAGCTGAGCCGGGAGTGTATCCTGGGGTAGGCTGAATGTTCAGCGGCTTTGTTCGTCGCTTCCGATGCTCTGGATAACCGGAAAGAAAGAGGACCTGTGGGGGTTATCCTCTTCGGGAAACAGAATTCCATCCACAAAATCGAGTGATTGTGTCATCACTTCTTCAGTTCCAGGTAGCTGGTGCCCCGCGCCGATCAGCAGCTTGAGCTTGGCCGCAGGGCTGCCGGTAACAGCGTTGACCCGGATCGCCATGCGCGCCGACTGGTCAAAGGGCGTCACCTGGTCGTTGGTGCCATGTATCAGCAGTATTGGCGGATATTCATCATGGATCTGCGCCACCGGGCTGGCTTCCAGGGCGAGGTCACTCTGGTAGGCGGGGTAGCCCATGAGGGCGTCGGCAGCGGGCTGACCAAGGGGGGCCATGGCGGTAATGTCAGCCACCCCAGCCCAGGACACCACGCCCTGGACGTCTGAAGACTGGTGATCATACCCCATGTCGGGATCTTCCGCCGCCGCATCCCCATTGGTGGCGGCCAGCATCTGCGCCAGGTGGCCACCGGCAGCCCTCCCCATGACCACAATACGCTCGGCGTTCAGCTCATGCTCTTCTGCATTGGCTCGCAGATACCGGATCGCGGCTTTCGCATCGTGGAGCTGGGCGGGCCAATGGGCCTCATCGGCCAGGCGGTAGCCCACATCCACCAGTGCGTATCCCTGATAGATGGCCCAGTAAGCCGGCGCGTTGGCGGCAGAGCGCCTGCTGCCGGATTGCCAATCGCCGCCGTGGAAATGCACGATGGTCCGGTACGGGGGCTCGCCCTCGAAAGGATAGATAATATTGAGTCGCTGCCGGGGGCTTTCCTGGTCCCGGGTATACGACAGGTCCTGTTCAACCTTCCAGAACTGGTCCAGGTCAATGTGTGCCTCTGTCTCTGGCAGGGTCTGGCTCTGGTCATCCGCGGGCTGGCGTCTGGCCATGCGCTCGAGGGCCTGGCGGAAATCAGCCAGCAGTTCCGGCGAGGCCTGGCCGGACACCGTCAACTCTACCGGCGGGATACCGGTTGCCATCGCGGGGCCGGTAAAAAGTCCGTGAAGCATCAGTACAACGGCGGGGGCGATCCTGAACGTCAAGGGTGGCTCCTGTCTTTCTTTACAAATTACCCGGATGGGCGCTGACCCGTCAGATACTGTGTTGTTCCTGCATCCGGGCTTCCTGGTTCAGCTGTTCCAGTTCCCGGTTCAATTCCCGGGACCACCGTTGAAGCTGCTCCTTCAGATGTCCGAAAGACTGGTCGGACAGCTCTGACAGTTGTTCCTGGATCCGGGCCAGCTCCTTGCTGACCTCGGCGATGGAATCGGGTTCGTTCCTGTCGAGGGCTTCCTGTTGTTGTTTCAGGTCTTTCTGAGCTTCTTCCAGGGTGTTGCGTTCTTCCTCGCTGGCGGACGGGTTCTGCTCCAGTGCGTCGTCCAGTGAGCGGGACAACTCGTCCATGCGGCGTTCCAGGTTTTCCCCGTAACGTTCGATCAGGGCGGTCATTTCTTCGCGGGTTTCGTCGGAGTAGGCGGACAGTTCGTCCACCAGGCGATCGAATTCCCGGTTGGCTTTTGCCGATTCGTCAGCCAGCCGGGAACGAAGTTTATCGCCCAGTTCCCGGACGCTGCCCATCAGGCCACCAATCCGCACATCAGTGCCGATTTCGTCCCCGGTCTGGTGATAATCCACCTGCCACTGGTCGTTGATGCGGACCAGGTGGGTGGTGGTTTCCAGTTCCTCGCCGTTCATCCCCGGCATGTTGGTGAATACCGTATCGATGCTTGCCTCCTGGCCGTCCACTGTTACCCGTCCCCAGGAGGTTTCTGCTCCTTCCCAGTCCAGTGAATATCCATCAAAGCCGCTTTCGTCCACCAGCGTGGACAGCTCTGCAGCGGTTTCGGCGTCGCTCTCAAGCACCGCCTCCCAGAACGCCTGAGTGACTTCCTGGGGTGTTTCCGGGCCACCGCAACCGGTCAGTGTGAATGCCAGTAAAAACGTCGTCGGGGCAACCAGGTGATATAGTTTCATGTGTGTTCCGATATGGTGTCGAAAAATTTGACGAGCTCAGATAGTAACCCCGGGCCACGTCCTATGGAAATCGGTGGCTTCGATTTTGGGCCATGCTGGCCGGTACCCCTTCCTGAACCAGGAAATCCACCACTGCCCCCCAATCCCGATCCTGGACTTCTTCGGTCAGCCAATAGCGGTAACCATTGCCGTCCTGATAACGGGCGGCCATCCACGGGCGTTGTTTTTCCCAGCCAAACTCGAGCTCTGTCAGCCCCGCCAGGGGAACGGTGTCCGGCAGGGTGTCCCTGAACAGGAACAGTGTGTCGGTGCCAACGCCAACCGCGGGCCTGTCCTGGTCCGGAAAGGTTTTGCTGTGGGTGTAATCCGGATATTTCCGGGCCAGCCTTGCCTGCTGGCGCCTTAAAATGGCGCTACCGATGATCCCGGCCACGGTAATAATACCTATCCAGATGGCGATAGGTGTCGTGATCCCGATAACCAGGTTTCTCAGAAAAATCCAGGTATCGCCGTCTGCCAGTTCCCACTGAACGGTGAGGGCCCGAGTCATGTTGACGAGGACGAATGCCAATATGGCGATGGCAAAGGTCAGGCTGAGTAGCCTTGTCAGTGCGGCTTTCATAGCTTCCCTGTCGTGATCCGTTCCATTCCTGCGGCAATGATAACCCTGTGAGTCAGAAAACGCATTCAGATGTGTGGTGTCGGGGCGTCGCGCCATACTGACGGCAATTATGTCGCTTCGATGTCCATAATCTGGCGTCCACATTTTTGACTGCCGGAGGCATCCACACACGCTAAAATATTGATAATCAGTTGACGGCCCGATCCTTGCTTAGCTCATGGAGTTATCAGCAGAACAAATAGAGAAGGACACTCCATGTTTCGCAAGTTTATCTCGGCCCTGGCCTTAATTACCTCCTCCCTGGCTGCAAACGCCGGCCTGTTGCACTATGACCTGAATTTCGAGTCATACGATTCCGAGCACTCCGTGAAAGGAACCGGTTTCCTGCTTGCTGACACCGAACTTAATGCTGTCATCGGGGGGCAGCTGGCCAGTGACGAGTTTGTTTTCTCCTGGTCTGACGCTTCCCCCCAGGTGCTGACCCGGGTGGGTGACTACTATGGTGGCGATGTAGTCAGCGCTGGCCTGTACAACGGTGTCAACGAGAATACCGGTGAGCTTGGTACCCTGGACCTCATGTTCCTTCTGTGGCCACCGGTCGAGGGGGATGCTTTCGCTGACAAGCTGGATCACCATTTTCCGGAAGATATCTGGTCAACGATTCATGTGCCGTCTGTCCTGCGTGGAGAAGGTCACTGGCTTAACTCACCTGTCGATACCCACATTACGCTAAGTGAGCCGGTGAATATGCTGTACGACGTGGCTGGCCCCTCCTCTTTCACGCTGATGGTTATTGGTGGTCTGCTCATCGGGATGCGTCGGTTCCGGGCGACTGCCTGATAGACGATGTATCCCATGTGACGTTACGGCTCCCTGGCCAGCAAACGTTCGCGCCGGTATGGTAACGTCTCATACCGGCGTTTTGCGTTCTGGAAGTCGAGCGAGGGGCTATGGATTATATTGGGCCTATCAGTAGCGCCATTATGGCGATTGTCTGGATTGTCTATTTCCAGGTTTTCTTTATTCAGTACAAGCGTAATAACCGTCCCTACCTTGTCATTCATCACGCCCAGAACGAAAACCCCGATGCGCTCTGCCTTCTCGTTAATATGGGCAAGGAAACGGTGCATGTGCAATGTGTTCAGGTCGTGATTTTTACCCGGACAGGTGAAGAGCGAGTTATGACTGTTACCGAGTACCGCCGCGTCGGGGCGGACGACCGCAGTATCCATCAGGTGTTGCGTCAGGGGCCTCTGAGGCCGGGAGGCTATCTGGTGCTTGGCTCGTTCCGCAATATTATTCTGGGGCGTCGTAGCGAAGATGATGATGCTGCCCACCTTTTCGAGGACATCACCAATATTGAGCTTCGCGCCGCCGTCATGCACGGCCCCAGCTGGTCGCCGGTGGGTGTACGTCGGCATTTCGTGTTGGAGCATAGTGCGGGAGGAACCCAGATATTTCCGCGTAATATTTACAGTGAGCAGCTTACCAGACGCAAGGATCGTCCAGAGGTCCGGCGGTGGGTAGAGAGCGAACTCCGGCCTGAGCGTGAGGGGCATGGCGAATCGGAAAACTCCGACCAGACTCGGTAGTCGGCCGGTCAGCTTGCAGGACAAACGCTCACATTGCCTGACATAATGTCATATTGTTTCCGCTGATCAGATGTTTCCATGACTGACTTGCCCGATCCCAAGACGGCCCGTGAACTCAAGGGTAGTACCGGCCTTCGTCGCATCATTAATGCGGCTGGTTATTCCATGCAGGGCTTTCGGACCGCTTTCCGCACAGAGCCGGCGTTCCGTCAGCTGGTATTGTTGAATCTTGTGCTGTTGCCAATAGCCTGTTGGGTGGATGTATCGCCTGCCGAGCGTGCCCTCCTGCTGATGACTCCGCTGTTGTCCCTGACCATCGAATTACTCAACTCGTCCATTGAGCACGTCGTGGATCGTATTTCCCTGGAACTGCATCCCTTGTCCAAATCGGCCAAGGACATGGGCAGCGCAGCGCAGTTCCTGGGGCTGGTCATTATTGCGGTCTGCTGGGGTGTCATCCTGATCTGATGTCATGCGCCTGATACTGAGCAGAAAGGGGTTTGACAGCTCCGCCGGAGGGTGTCCCAACCCGGTGTTTCCGGACGGCTCAGCCCTGTCGCTACCAATTCCCGACAGCCAGTCGCCGATACGCTATGAGCACGTCAAGCACAAGGGCGAATCGATCGGCAAGCTGGTTGAGGATCTGACCGCCGGCAAGGTCAGTCGCCATGACGGTGCCCATCTTGATCCTGATCTGGTGCATGCTGCCTATGAGCGTAGCCCTGACTGGAAGCCCATTCTGGGCCAGCACGGCCAGGCCCAGTCGCATCTTATGAAGCAGGGCGTGGGCGAGGGCGACCTGTTCCTTTTCTTTGCGGTTTTCCGTTCCGTCGAGTACCTGAAGGGGGGCTGGCGGTTCGTGCCCGGTACCCGCCCCTTTCACGGTCTGTGGGGGTGGCTCCAGGTGGCGGAGGTGGTGCCCCTGGATGGACGCAGGGAGCCGCCGGGGTGGACGACCTATCATTCCCACCACTACGGCACTCGCGGTGTGCACAACACCCTCTATCTTTCCGGTGAGGATGCTTCCCTACGGAGCACCGGCAGTTCATTGGCCGGGGCAGGGGTGTTCCGGCAGATGTTACCGGAGCATCGGCTTACCCATCCGGCGGCAACAAGGCTTACCGAGTGGCTGTTGCCTGCGGCTTTCTATCCTTCAGGTGAGCGCCCACCGCTGAGTTACCATCACAACCGGGAGCGCTGGCATAGGTGTGGTGACTACACCTGCAGCCTGCGCAGTGCGGCGCGGGGGCAGGAGTTCGTTCTCGATCTGGACCTTTATCCCGAATTGGTGCCGTGGGTCGTCGGCCTGCTCCAGGCGTGAGGTTCCAGAGGGATTGATAGGTAGAACGCGATATTGCGATTTTTGGCAAAATAAGGTTAGCTGTCTACCTTTTGGGAGGTGGCCCTTGTCGCAATTTCGCTTGGCATTGTTACTTGGAATGACAGTGGCCCTGGGCCCGTTGGCGCTTGATGCCTACCTGCCCGCGTTTCCGGACATTGCCGCCAATCTCGGTGTGGAGCTGGGCGACGTGGGTCTTACCCTGAGTGCGTATGTCGGTGCTCTTGGCCTGGCGCAACTGGTGGGTGGCCCCCTGTCGGATCGCTACGGTCGCCAGCTTATCCTGCTCGGCGGCCTGCTGGTCTTCGGCGTTGCTGCGTTCATGGTGTCCCGGGCCAGTACCCTGGACAGCATGCTGCTGTGGCGGGTGATCCAGGGTATCGGAGGGGCATTCTGCGCCGTATCGGTCCCGGCCATCGTGCGCGACACGACCCACGGCCAGGACGCGGCACGACTGTTTGGGCTGATCGGTCTGATCATGTTTATTGCTCCAGCCGCGGCGCCATCCATCGGGGCGCTATTGTTGTCGATGGGTGACTGGCATGCGATTTTCCTGATGCTGACCGGGTATGCGGTGTTCCTGGGGATTGTTCTCAAGCTGCTTCTGTTCCGTCGGCTGCCGACTCATCAACCGACCAACACGCCCATCAGTAGCCTGGTGACCAACTACGGCAGGGTGCTCAGGCACCGGACCACCATGCGGTTCGTAGGCATCCAGGTGTTGTGCTTCAGTGCCATGCTGGTGTTTATTACCCATGCATCGTTTATCTACCAGGAGTGGTTCGGGCTTTCGAACGGGCATTTCTCCGCCTTGTTTGCTGCCAACGTGGGCATGATGGCCCTGCTGAACGTGCTCAACCGACGGTTGCTGTTGTCGTTCTCCTCCACGGCGTTGCTTCGTATCGGGGTAATGGTGCAGTTCGCCGGCATGGTGGGGCTGGTCCTGTGCGCCGTGTTGGCGGCCCCCTACTGGGCGGTAGCGGCCTGTATTATTGTGGCCGTGGGCTGCATGGGCGCGATTATCCCCAACAATATGGCCAATGCCCTCGAGTATTTTCCCCATTTGGGGGGCACGGCCTCGGCGCTTTTGGGGGCCACCCAGTTCACCGGTGCCGGCCTTGTCAGCGCCCTGTCCGCCGCTTACGCCGGCGATGCCCTGGTGCCCATCACCCTGACCATGGCAACCTGTTCACTGGGGGCGGTGGCCCTCGCTGCGGGTGCGCCCAGGGCAGTGGCTCGCGAGGCCGCCAACTCCCCTGTTGAACCAGAAGCTGAGCCGGACCTAGCGCATCGTTAATAGGCTGTGTGTCGGTCAGGTCCGCTTGAAGCTGGCCAGGGCTACGGCGGCAGTAACAAAAAGGCCACCAAATACCCGGTTCATTTGCTGTTGGCGTCGTGCTGTCGTCATGAACCGGAACAACTGGCTGGCCAGCAGGGCGTAGCCAAGCATTACCAGGCAATCCACCAGAATCAGCGTCATCCCCATGGTGGCCAGTTGCGGGCCGTGGGGCTCGCTGGCCACCAGAAACTGCGGGAAAAGCGCTACCAGAAACACCGTGGCTTTGGGGTTGGTCAGGTTAACCAGTGCCGCATTCCAGAATCGCTTGTGTCCGCTTACGGGCTGATGATCGTCCGACATGGATTCCATCACCGGCTCACGCCACTTGGAAATGCCCAGCCACACAAGGTAGCCGACCCCCAGCCATTTAATGGCCGACAATGCGATGGTTGATGAGGCGACAATAGCGCCAAGGCCGGCCCCGACAAGCAGAATCTGGGCGCCGTAACCAAGCTGCAGCCCGAGTATGGCTGGCATGGACCGCCGCACGCCGTAACGCATGCCGTTACTCATGGTGTTGATCGCCCCCGCTCCCGGGGAAAGGCTGATCAGCACGGCCGCAACCAGAAAGGTGAGCCAGAGTGTGAGTGACATAACTTACGCCCCTGAAAAATACATACAGTCACATCGAAAAAACCACGAAGGCAAGCGCGCAGCGAGGGACCTTCGAATCGGCTGTTGTGTCCGGGCAGCCGTTGTGAGTGATATTCCCTACGCCAGGTACGGTGCAGTATTCATCGAACCTGATAGACTAACGATCTCATAAAATGCCAGAAGGAGGCACCATCATGGCCAAAAAACGGGCCAGACCCACACAGGAAAGCGCCATCAAGCGCGACCTGAAAACCCCGAAGTACCAGATGCGCGTGGTTGAGGACAAAACGAAGTACAAGCGCCAGCGGAACAAGAACCTACGGTCCGAGGATTTCCGCAAGGCTGCCTGAGAGGTGGTTTTACGGAAATCCTTGGCGGGGCTGTCCCTCCCCGGATCACAAAAAAGCAGGAATGAAAAATATTGAAGGATCTTGAACAACACAAGAAGATCGCCGTTCTGATCGACGCTGACAACGCCCAGTTGTCGAAACTACCCCTGATCATCGAAGAACTCTCCTCTCACGGGCATGTGGTTGTAAAGCGCGCGTACGGCGACTGGTCCGTAGACAGCCTCAAAAACTGGAAAACCATTCTCAATGAGCTGGCCATCCAGCCGGTACAGCAGTTTGCCTATACCAAAGGCAAGAATGCCACCGATGCCTCCATGATCATCGACGCCATGGATCTGCTTTACTCCTCGAAGTTTGATGCATTTGCTCTGGTCTCCAGTGACAGTGACTTCACCAAGCTGGCTTCCCGGCTGAGGGAAGCCGAGATATACGTGTTCGGCTTTGGTGAAAAGAAGACCCCGGTTTCGTTCCGCAGTGCCTGCGATGATTTCCTGTTCACGGAAAATCTTGAGTACCCGGAAGAAGTGGTGCCCGAAGAAGAGGTGGCCAAAACCGAAACGGAAACCCGCAACAGGAAACCGGAGAAGGTTCCCGAGGAAGTGGCCCTGCTCAAACGCGCTTGGGAACAAACCCAGGACGATCAGGGCTGGGCGACTTTCTCTGCAGCGGGCTCCTTCCTCAAGCGTACCCGCCCGGATTTCGATCCCAGAACCTATGGTGCAAAGAAGTTCTCTGATCTGCTGGTCGCCAGGTCCGATTATTTTGCGGTTAAAAAAGGTGCGAACGGGCAGGGGTATCGGGCGTACAAGCCGGTTGATCAGAAGTAGGCGTGTGCCAGAAACAACAAAGCCCGCACAAGGCGGGCTTCGTATGAAGTCTAATGGTGCCCGGAGGCGGAATCGAACGGGGCGTCCCCACGCCACCGACACGGGGATTTTCAATCCGGTGTGTTAGCGACACATAGAGCCACAACACCGCACAATCAGTTACTTACGTAAATTGATCGCCACAGCAGGCCACTGAAAACCACTTTGGTGTGGACGTCGTGTGGACGCAAAGGCGTCGACACTTTTAGGCCTGTTTTCGCTTTACAGGCCGATCCGAGTTCGCTATTTTCGAAGTTCTAATCAAGTGCTGTTTGCCACTTTTGTCAACAGCACTCCCACCAGTTCGAGTGACTCGCCTGGTTCCTTGGATACCGGTTTTCCGGTTTCAAGGCACTTTCAAGAGGCCAGTCATTCCGTGTCAAAGCAAAGAAAATCACTTCGTAAACCGCGCTATCAGGCATTTGTTGCTCAAGATGAATGTTGCTATTACTGCGATCATTCCATGTGGATCGGGTCCGACCATGAATTCGTTGTGGTTCATGGTATTTCTCACAGGCAAGCCCGTCACTTCAGGTGTACTGGCGAACATCTAATTCCGCACTCTGAAGATGGTGATAGTGGTAGTGGAAATATTGTAGCCGCCTGTGAGTTCTGTAACCGTCGGAGACACTGCAGGAAGCGTGTGCCTGATCCGATAACGTATAGGAAATTTGTTCAGAAGCGGGTATCTGTAGGCCGCTGGAATAGGTATCTATTGGCTTCTGGGCGTGCTGTCTACCGTTCTGGTCGCGGGAATTGAACCCGATGCCTCAGCTTTTTGAAGCAACACAGAAAACCACTATGTTTCTTAAAACAATTGGTTACGAAAACTCACCCCCACAGCTTACCGCACAAAACCACAGCGCCGTGGACACCTTGGTTCCTGATCTGACCTCGTATATACTTTGTATATACAAAAGAGCGAGAGGGAAGGGATGGCGCTCAAGTGTTCATCGGCAGTTAAGCGTAAGCTGGCAGAAAAGCATAGCGTCAGTCTGGAAGAGGTCCAGCAGTGTTTCGCGAACCGCGAGGGCGGTTTGTTGGAGGATATGCGGGAAGATCACAAAACCGATCCACCAACCCAGTGGTTCATTGCCGAAACGGACTACGGTCGGCGCCTGAAAGTGGTTTTCATGCTAAAGGATGGCGACATCATATTAAAAACGGCGTACCTCGCGAACGACATAGAAGAAGACATATACAGGCGGTACGCCCACTAGGAGCACACCAGCAGTCGCGAAAGAAGAATCAGAAAGGCGATCGCGACGAGGAGGCAAGTATGGCTAAGAAGATTCAAGGTACCCCTGAAGCATGGGAAGACGGCTCATTGGGTCGTGAAGAGGAGTTTGTCCGCGTTTCCAAGGCTGTGGACGACGCGGCACTGAATGAAGCTGCGGGGTTGCAGCCAATTTCCATCCGTCTGCAAAAGTCCCTGATCGAGGACTTCAAGATGATTGCGGAAATCAACGGCATTGGCTATCAGCCATTGATTCGCCAGGTGCTGAAGCGTTTTGCCGACGCCGAGAAGAAGCGTATTCTCCGTGAAAAATCCGCTGAAATGCGCTCCCTGGGTGATGACGATCATAGTCATGATCCAGACAACGGCGAGGGCAAAATGGCCTTCGGCTGATCGTGTACGCCGTCAACAAACGTTGTGTGACAACCCCTCTACGGAGGGGTTTTCTTTTCCGGTGTGAGTCCTGACACCGGCTAATGAGTAAGCTAAGCTTCCAGCCAGGTTTCAAAGGAGTGAATGATGTCCTGGTTCAAAATCTTCTCTGCTGTCGTCGTCGCTAATATCGTATCCTGGGTAATCGTCTCCATCATTGGCCTGGTCTTCTGGGTCTACGTGCTTGGACAAACCGCAGATGCCGTAAGCCAAGCATTGCGAGACGTAGAGATCCCTTCTGTCAGATTCGATTCCCCAAGCACAAATAGCTCTACCGGCACCAGCCAAGAGGCTCAGCGCCGACAAGAGGAAATTCAGGAACAGTTGCAGCAAGCGGCGGCTGATCGAGCCCGGCGGGAAAGAGAGGAAAGGGATCGTCAAGGCCGCATTGCCGCCCAGCGAAGGACGTGCAACTACTGGACGCAAGAGCTGAGGGAGGATGGGGATGCTGACAGCCGGGAGTATCAAAAGCTTGCCTGTGATCGGCTTCAGAGAATGATCAGGTCACAATAATACCTATAAATAGACCTGAAGATCATGTAGCCAGCCAAGAGTAGCTTCTGCGGAAACCCCAGAGAGCTAACGTGGTAGCCAGCTTGATACTGAGAGCTACTCGCTATAGAAGAAGGTGCCGTGTCGAAATCAGATAGTGATAACAGATCAAACCAGCTTAATCCCAAAAACGCTGGGCTTAACGGTGAAACGACAATTCCGGTGAGGCAATCGGTTTTTCTGGAGTCTGCTTGAATATTGCTTACAAACAGGAAGTCCAGAAACAACAAAGCCCGCACAAGGCGGGCTAAGTCATTGAATTATTGGTGCCCGGAGGCGGAATCGAACCACCGACACGGGGATTTTCAATCCCCTGCTCTACCGACTGAGCTATCCGGGCAACTTGGCTTTTCGTTTATTCGGTGCTTGCCTGACACCGGCAGGCTGCCGCCTGCTTCCCCTGCTCATTCCGGCCGCAAATCGCAGATTTGCGTCGTTCGACTGCGCACCAAGCTTCGCTTGGTAAACGCTTGCCTCACCCAACTGAGCTATCCGGGCGTTGCTGCACTTGCCGTGCAACGGGGCGCTATTAAACCGGTTTAGGATGGTTGAGTCAAGGCCGCCAGGGAAAAAATTCCCGGGGGTGTTCTGGTTGGCTAAACCTTGATCAACAAACGTTATTTCTCCGGGGGTACGTAGCCTTCGGCCTTGTCGAACGGCTCGTTGTTGAAGAAGCGTTCCATCTGCGCCTGCAGGTATTTGCGGGTGTTCGGGTCCATCAGGCTGAGGTGCTTTTCGTTGATCAGCATGGTCTGCTGGGCCTGCCACTCTTCCCAGGCCTGTTTGGAGATGTTCTCGTAGATATCCTGGCCTTTGGCGCCCGGCATGGGCGGGAACTGGAGGCCTTCCATTTCTTTCTGGTATTTACGGCAGAACACGGTGCGGCTCATGGGGGCTCCTGTGGTTATATGGATGTCTCAACTGCCCGGATGATAACAGATCAGAGCAGGGCAGCCTGTTCCGGGGTACTCAGGAGAGTGCGGATGGGCGCAGGCAGGCCAAGGTCGAGCGCTGTCTCCCGGTGCAGCCAGCGCTGGTCGGCATCGTCCCCGACTTTGCTGGCATCGGCGACCTGGAGCCGGGCCGGCTGGATGTGCAGGTGGTAGTGGCTGAAGGTGTGGCGAAAGCCGCCGATCAGGTCCGGTTCGCTGCAGTCGAGCCCGAACTGGCGCTCGCAGGCCTCCTGAAGTTCGTCCGGGCCGAAGGCCGGGTCCAGTTCTGGCAGGCTCCACAAGCCACCCCAGATGCCACTGGGTGGCCGGCGCTCCAGCAGGATGCGGCCGTGGTGGTCTTCCAGGATGAGCATCCAGGTAGTTTTTTCCGGTTTTTTCTTTTTTGGCTTACGACCAGGATAGAGGTGAACCTCGCCGTTGGCGTAGGCTGTGCAACCATCGCTTACCGGACAATGCTCGCAGTCCGGGCGGCTGCGGGTGCAGACCAGTGCACCCAGATCCATGATGGCCTGGGTATAGTCCCGTGCCCGTGTAGCCGGCGTGTGTTCCTCGGCACGGCGCCAGAGGGCGTTCAGCGTGGCGGTCTGTCCGGGCCAGCCGGAGATGGCATGATAGCGTGCCAGAACCCGCTTTACGTTGCCGTCCAGTATGGTCGCACGGCGGTCCCATGCCTGGGCAATAATGGCGGCGGCTGTGGAGCGGCCTATGCCTGGCAGGGCTTCCAGCTGGTCCTGTTCCCGGGGGAAGTCGCCATCATGATCTTCCATGACGTGGATGGCTGCCTTTTGCAGGTTGCGGGCGCGGGCGTAATACCCCAGGCCGGACCAGTGCCCCAGCACGTCATCCACCGGTGCTTCCGCCAGGTCCCGGACGGTGGGGAACCGCTCCATAAACGCCCGGAAATAGAGGATGACGGTGGTCACCTGGGTCTGCTGGAGCATGATCTCCGACACCCAGACCCGGTAGGCATTGCGGTCGAGGTGCCACGGCAGATCATGCCTGCCGTGGCGGTCGTACCACTGCAGCAAGCGGTCGGCGAACTGATCACTCATCGCGGTTGAACAGGCCGCGAAGGGCATCTTTCACTTTCTCACCATCCTCGCCCTGCAGGCGCTCTTCAATTTTCTCCCGGGCTTTCTCTTCGACTTTCTCGCGGGCGCGGTCGGCTTCTTCCCGAACCTTGGCCCGGGCTGCGTTTGCGGCGATGTCCTTGAGGGTGTCGCGGAAGCGGGAACCGTCGAAGGAGCACAGGGCAGACGGATCCTCGGTGAAGTTACCACGGCATTCCACCGGAATAATCACGTTCTCAACGTATTCGGTCACCCGGCAGGCCTCGTCACGGTGGATCTCACCGACAATGCGCAGACCGGCTTCGTAGTCGATCTCCGAGAGCGCCATATTGACGGTGCCGTTGCCTTCCAGGCGCATCCCGGCCAGGGCCGCGACAAGGTTGGTGTTATTGAGGGTGTTGCCGTTGATCTGAAGGGTGCCCTTCATGTCGTTGAAGGGCGTTGTCTGCCCCCAGTCCGAGGTGGTCAGTTCCTCCTGGTTAACCAGTGCAATGCCCCGGCACGCCATGCGGGTCAGGTTCATGCGGGTAAACTGGCCTTCCTTCAGGTTGAAGGTGACTTCGCCATCCGCACTCTCGCGCAGTATCGACAGGCGGTTGCCACGGGTGCTGGCGTTAATGTTGATGTTCGCTGCGCCGGCCAGCATGTCCATTTCCGCCAGGTCCTGCAGCAGCGGTTGGGTTTCAACGTTGGAAACCTGGGCCCGCAGGCGCCAGGCCGGGTCGTCGGTGCGTGCGTCGATGTTGATGTCGGACTGGAAGCCCCCGCTGTAGAGGTTGCCGCTGAAGTCACTGAGACTCAGCTGCCCACCGGACGCGTCGATGGACGTGTTGATCTCGGTGATGGTCAGGTTGCTGATGATCAGCTCGTCCAGGCCAAGATCAATATCCAGATCAAGGCCGCGCAGTGTTTCCAGGGGTAGTAGGTCGCCCTCGGTGCCGGCTGATGCTGGCGCGCCACCAGAGGCCTCCTGGCCGCCTTCATCTTTCTCGGCGGGCGGCGGCAGATAGCGGTCGGCATTCAGGGCGTCGCCATCCAGCTGGAAGGACAGGGCGCCGCTTTCGAGATTGTATCGTGCCCCGCCAGTGAAGGTGGTGTCGTCCAGTATGAATTTCAGCTCCGAAAGCTCTGCCACCCCGGGAGGGCCGGTCAGCCTGGTGCTGAATGCCAGCTGGTTGAGCACTTCCGGGTCGGTGGTGTTGATGTCTTCCGCCCCCAGGGTATTCATCAGCTCCCGTAGCGAGAACTCTGCCACTTCAAGGTCGCCGGTGACTTTGGGTTGTGTACCAAAGCCTTCCACGTCCAGGTTGGTGGTGAGTTCCACGTTGGCGAGGGTGGCCCGGAAGTCTTCCAGGCTGGCGGTTTCGTTTTCAAGGTTGGCGGCGGCACTACCGGTAATGCGTGCCTGAAGGGTTTTGTCACCAAACGCTTCGCCAGACAGACCGAACTTGGCATCCAGCCCATTGACCGAGAACTGGTTGAGGGCCTCGTTGGCGGTCAGGCGCATAGTGATATCGCCATCCACGCCCATGTCTGGCTGGCTGGTATTGACCAGGAAGCCCACTTCCATCGGGAACTCGGAGCCCAGGGCAATCTGGCTGGCAAGCACCCGGAAGTTCTGGAGCACAATGGACTGGCCGGTGGCCAGGTCTTCGTATTGAATGCTGGCATCGGTGATCCGGACTTCCTCCACTGCGAACGCAAGCACGTCGCTGGCGGGCTCGCCGCTCTCTTCGGTTTGCTCTTCGGCTGCGTCCGCGGCGGCTTCATCCGCCGTTGGTGTCTCGCCCTCGGGAAGAACACGGGTCCAGTTGCCGGTGCCGTCTTCGGCCAGGGTGAGGCGGGCATCAAGGCCATCCAGAACAAAGGTATGTACCTGCGGCGACATGCTGATCAGCGACCAGAAATCGACCTCGGCTACCAGCTGGCGGAGGGCGACAAAGCGTTCTCCCTCAAGGGTGGCTTCCACCTCGTTCAGTTCCAGGCCGAGGGGGAAGAGGGACCAGCTGATGTCACCGGATAACTCCAGGTCCAGGTTTGTCTTCTGTTCCACTACCCGCTCAATCTGCGGCTTGTAGGTGTTCGGGTCGATAGCGAAGATCGCGATCACGACAGCGGCAACAGCCAGCACGATCAGGCCGATAAGGGTGAGAACAATGTAACGAACAGCTTTCATGACTGGTGTCCCGTTGGGTCAATTCGTTGATCTACTGAGCCACTGAGAGCCTTGAGAGCAAGGCGCGGTGGCGAAGGTCTGGTGGTTCCAAATCGAGCCGGCGCAACGCAGCTATCGAGGCTCTCAGTGGCTCCCGAAGGGCGCGACGCTGGGGCCTCTGGCCGGTGTTGCCAGCCCTCGATGTGGAACCAACCACCACACCTTCGGACTCGCGCCTTGGCCAGAAGCCCCAGCGTCACGCAGTAGGTCAACGAATTGACCCAACGGGACACTAGGATCCTTTCTGGTTACGACCGGTTCCAGGTGACTGATGTCCCGCTCGGGCGGCCCACCTTCCTAGCCTAACGCACAGATTACAAAATAAAAGCGCCCCAAGTATGACAAAATGGCAGGGTTTCGCCACAATAGAGGGCTTCCCGGTGCCCTACAAAACCAATGGCCGGAAGACCGATGACTGGAGGAGACAGGCGTGGCTTTTACCGTATCCATTGAAATGAATCGAGAGATCGAGCTGGCCGCTTCCTACGATGAGGCTTTTGCGCTGCTGTCCGACGTGCCGCGTTCCGTTAGCCACTTCCCCAAGGTTGATAAACTGGTGGACCTGGGTGACAACACCTATCGCTGGGAAATGGACAAGATCGGCATAGATAAGTACTCCATCCAGACTGCGTACGCCTGCAAGTATCAGTCGGACCAGGACGCCGGCAAAGTCACCTGGGAGCCCGTGAAAGGTGAGGGCAATGGCCTGGTTCGCGGCAGCTGGACGCTGACTACCGTGGATGACAATACCACCCGCGCCCGGTTCCATACCTCAGCGGAGCTGACATTGCCGCTGCCAGGGCTGCTCAAGCTTGCCATCAGCCCGGTGGTGAAGCACGAGTTCAATGGGCTGGTGGACACCTATATGAACAACCTGAAGAAAGCTTTCTGAAGGCTATCATCTCAATAGTCGACTCGGCAGGACGCGACGGCTGCAAATGGGTATAATTGCGACCGCATTCACTGCCAGTTACGTCAAATTCCGGAGTTCCCATGGCCGATCGAAAGGCACGGGTAGAGCGCAATACCCTTGAAACCCAGATAACCGTCGAGATTGACCTGGACGGTACCGGCAAATCCAGTTTCGACACTGGGGTGCCCTTCCTGGAACACATGATGGACCAGATTGCCCGTCATGGCCTGGTTGATCTGACGATCAAATCCACCGGTGATCTCCATATCGACGACCACCACACCGTGGAAGATATCGGCATCACCCTGGGCCAGGCCTTCAAACAGGCGGTTGGGGACAAGAAAGGCATCCGCCGTTATGGCCATGCTTACGTGCCGCTGGATGAAGCCCTGTCGCGGGTGGTCATCGACCTGTCCGGCCGTCCGGGCTTGTTGATGGATGTACCCTATACCCGGGCGTCCGTCGGGGGCTTCGACGTCGACCTGTTCGGGGAGTTCTTCCAGGGCTTCGTCAATCACTCCATGGTGACGCTGCACATTGATAACCTGAAGGGCAAGAACACCCACCACCAGATCGAAACCGTGTTCAAGGCCTTCGGTCGCGCCCTGCGTATGGCCATTGAAATGGACGAGCGCATGGCTGGCATTACACCGTCTACCAAGGGGTCGCTCTGAGCGTCCCCTTCTGATTCCAGGATTGTTCCTTCGATGAATACCGTTGCCATAATTGACTACGGCATGGGCAACCTTCATTCCGCCCGCAAGGCCGTGGAGCACGTAGCACCGGACGCCACCGTACTGGTTACCGACAACGCCGACCAGATTCGTGAGGCTGACCGGGTCATCCTCCCCGGCGTTGGTGCGATTCGCGACTGCATGGCAGAGATCCGCCGTCTGGGTGTTGATACACTTGTCCGCGAGGTATCCGCTGATCGTCCTTTCCTGGGCATCTGTGTTGGCATGCAGGCCATTATGTCCCGCAGCGAGGAAAACGGCGGCGTTGACTGCATCAACCTGTTCGACTCCCAGGTCCGCTTCTTCGGCGAAAACCTCACCGAGAACGGCGAGCGGCTGAAGGTGCCGCACATGGGTTGGAACCAGGTCTGGCAAACCCAGGATCATCCGCTGTGGCACGGCATTGACGACGGCGACCGCTTCTATTTCGTCCATAGCTACTACGTTGAGTCGGCCGGCAACGACGATATCGCCGGTCGCACCCACTATGGCGTCGACCTTGCTGCGGCTGTGGCGAGAGATAATATTTTTGCGGCGCAGTTCCACCCGGAGAAAAGTGCCCGGGCTGGGCTGCAGCTTTTGAAAAACTTTACCGGCTGGTCTGGAAAGAACTGATCTCGCTTTGAGCGGTCAGCTCGAAGGTAGTGATCCGGTGGGTGGTATCCCTTTCCGGGACCTTCAAAAACATGGACGTTTTTGAAGAGCCTACAGGGATGTATCCACGGCGTGTCCCGGAAAGGGATGCCACCTGCCGGAGCACGGGCGACCAGCTCCCAAGGCGAAGAGGCCAGTGCCAAAGGATACTAAACCGATGCTAATCATCCCCGCTATCGACCTCAAAGACGGCAAATGCGTACGCCTGCGCCAGGGCCGTATGGACGAATCCACCCAATACGGTGACGACCCGGTCGACATGGCCGACCGTTGGGTCAACGCCGGCGCCCGCCGCCTCCACCTGGTTGACCTGAATGGCGCCTTCGCCGGCGAGCCTGTGAATGGCGAGATCGTCCGCGCCATTGCCACCAAATACCCGAACCTGCCGATCCAGATTGGTGGTGGCATCCGCTCCGCCGAAACCATCGAAGCCTACCTCAAGGCCGGGGTTCAGTGGGTCATTATTGGTACCAAGGCTGTAAAAGAGCCCGATTTCGTCACCGACATGTGTAAGCAGTTCCCCGGCCACATCATTGTCGGTCTCGATGCGAAAGATGGCCGCGTGGCCACCGACGGCTGGGCCGAAGTCTCCGAAGTCATGGCCACCGACCTGGCCAAGCGCTTCGCCAACGACGGCGTCGAAGCCATCGTCTATACCGATATCAGCCGCGACGGCATGATGCAGGGCGTCAACGTGGAAGCCACGGCTGCGCTGGCGGAAGAGGGCGGCATCCCCGTTATCGCCTCCGGTGGGGTCACCAACATGGACGACCTCAAGCGCCTGGCCACCGTGGCTGACAAGGGTATCCTGGGAGCCATCACCGGACGTGCCATCTACGAAGGCACCCTGGATGTATCCGAAGCCCAGGCCTACTGCGACAGCCTGAAACCGGCCTGAGGAGAGCCAGTGTCCCTTAACAGAAGTTTGTCGACTGTCAGAGCCCGCCATGCCCCTCAGGCCAAGGCGCGGCTCGCCGGTAAGGGTGGTTCCCTTGCCAAGAGACGCAACACCGGCCAGAGGGGCATGGCGGGCTCCCGCAGGGCGGGTCTGTGCGAGCGTTGTGCGTCGTTGCACTCACTTGAATTGGCTAAGGCCAGTCCTGCACTCGTGCGCTTAGCTCAACGCTCGCACAGGCCCGCTGACAATCGACAAACTTCTGTTAAGGGACACTAATATGGCATTGGCAAAACGCATCATTCCCTGCCTGGACGTGGACAAGGGCCGAGTGGTCAAAGGCGTCAACTTCGTCGACATCCGCGACGCCGGCGATCCGGTAGAAGTGGCCCGCAAGTACAACGAACAGGGTGCCGACGAGATTACCTTCCTGGACATCACCGCCAGCCACGAAAGCCGCGACACCACCTATGAAACCGTGGAGCGGATGGCTGCAGAAGTCTTTATCCCTCTGACGGTGGGTGGCGGTGTACGTACCGTTGATGACATCAGAAAGTTGCTCAATGCCGGCGCTGACAAGGTCTCTATCAACACCGCTGCCGTATTTAATCCTGAGTTCGTCCGGGAAGCCGCTGAACGTTTCGGCAGTCAGTGCATCGTGGTTGCCATCGATGCCAAGCGAGTTAGCGGTGAAGATGAGGAGCCGCGCTGGGAAATCTTTACCCATGGTGGCCGCAAGCCGACCGGCCTGGACGCCGTGGAATGGGCCCGCAAGATGGTCGCCATGGGTGCTGGCGAGCTACTGCTGACAAGCATGGACCGGGATGGTACCAAGGTCGGCTTTGACCTGGGGCTGACCCGCGCGATCAGTGATGCTGTGGTGGTGCCAGTCATTGCCTCAGGGGGAGTCGGGGAGCTCCAGCATCTGGCCGACGGGGTGACGGAAGGCGGTGCCGATGCGGTGCTGGCGGCCTCCATCTTCCACTTCGGGCAGCACACCATTCCCGAGGCCAAAGCCTTTATGAAGGCGCAGGGAATCGAAGTCCGTGAGTGATGTTTTTTGCCACGAAATCCACGGAAACCACTAAATAAAGATTGATTGCCACGGACGCTCACAGACCCACACGGACGGCCCTGATCGGGCGATAAAGACAAAGAGAAATCAGAAGTTTTTGTCCGTGAGAGTCAGTGAGTGTCCGTGGCAAAAGAATTTTCAATCTTTCCTTTTCGTGGGTTTAGTGGATTTCGTGGCTAGTCTTTTATAATTCCGTGTGCTTCCGTGTCTTCCGTGGCCAATCATCTTTGGGGCGATCTTACCGACCAGCAGCCAACAGCCAGTCAGTCTTCGGCGTTACGGGCCATCGCCGGTGAAATCTCCCGCTTTTCCCCTTCCGCAAACATCCGCTGGTGGCCATTGCGCATCGCCCAGACCGCACTGACGGTGGCCACGGCGATGCCCTGTTCATCCAACTCTGGCAATGCCTTTTCAAGGTAGTCGACAGTGACTGTATGCGGGTGGCCAATGGCAATGGCGGTGCCATTTTCCCTGGCCTTGCGGATCAGTTGCCGGAACTGCTGATGCACATAGTCTTCGGTTTGTTCGTGGTCCAGGAATACATCCCTTGTCAGGGTGGGTACCTGCTTCTCTTCCGCCACCTGGCCGGCCACTGTGGTGGCAATGGTCCGGCTGTCCACGAAATACAGGGGGTAGTGTTCCAGTTCTTCCATGATCCAGGCCATTGGCTCTGGCATCTGCGTCAGCAGGCTACCCATGTGGTTGTTGACGCCTTTCACGTGGGGAATGGCTCGCAGGGCCTTGCGCAGGGTTGTGGTCAGGGTCGCCCTGTCCATGGTGGTGGTGAGGCCTCCGGCACCCAGACTCAGGTGGCGGGTGTTGTCCATGGGGGCATGCAACATCACTTCCTTACGGTGGCGATGGGCACTGGTGGCAAGTTCCGTGGTGTATCGACGGTAGGGAAGGAAAGCCAGGGTCAGCGGTTGCTCAAGCTGGATCAGGCGCTTGCCTTCAACCGCATTGGCGCCCATATCATCAATGATGATCGCAATGGTCGGCTGTACACCTTCTCCGGCAGGGCGGGCCGGAGAAGGTGGTGGATCGCCCCATGCCCCCACAGGGGCGGTGATCAGTATGGCGAGGGTGGCGATTGTGGCGCCCAGTTTCACTCCTTGCCGGCTCCCTGTCTGCGGTCCTGCTTGCTGAGAATGCCCATACCCTTGAGCAGGTTCAGGGCTGAGCGGAGCTGGTAATCACGGTCCACTTCGGAGTTACGTTGCACGTCCCGGTCTTCCGGACGGATATCCCCCTCGCCATTCTCCAGGTGCCCGCTCAGGCTGGCCTCGCTGAAGAATGGGCCTCCCTCCAGTTCCGTCAGGGTGGCCGGGCGCACGACGATATCCGGTTCGATGCCGCGGGCCTGGATGGAGCGGCCATCTGGTGTGTAGTAGCGTGCCGTGGTCATCTTGATGGCGTGGGTCTCGTCCAGTGGGATCACAGTCTGCACCGAGCCCTTGCCGAAGGAGCGCGTGCCCATAACCACGGCCCGTTCATGATCCTGCAGGGCACCTGCCAGGATTTCCGAGGCGGATGCGGAACCGCCATTGATCAGGACCACCACGGGCGTGCCGTTGGACACGTCGCCCGCCTTGGCGTTGAATCGTAGCCGGGAGCTCTGGATACGGCCCTCGGTGTAGACAATCAGACCCTCGTCGAGCAGGGCATCGGATGTAGCGACGGCGGCCTGCAGGATGCCGCCGGGGTTGTTACGCACATCAATGATGAGCCCATCCAGGTCGCCGCCATGGTCCGCCATCAGGTTTTCGATGGCGTCTACAAACTGCTCGCCGGTCTCATCCTGGAACTGGGTAATGCGTACATAGCCATAGCCGGGCTCCAGCATGCGAGACTTGACGCTGGTGACCTTGATGACTGCACGCTCCACGTCGATTTCGATAGGCGCGCTTTCACCGTCCCGCATGATGGTCAGGGTCAGAACGGTACCCGGTTCCCCCCTCATGCGAGTGACGGCGTCCTGCAGGGGCATGCCCTTCACCGGCTCGTCGCCCAGTTTGATGATCAGGTCGCCGGCCTGTACCCCGGCCCGCTGGGCAGGGGTGTCGTCGATAGGTGCGATCACCTTGATGAAGCCGTCTTCCATACCGACTTCAATCCCCAGGCCACCGAATTCGCCGGTGGTGGTTTCCTCCAGCTCCGTATACGCCTCGGGGGCCAGGTAGGCGGAGTGAGGGTCCAGGCCGGAAAGCATGCCCTCAATGGCGCTTTCCAGCAGTTCCTGATCAGACACATCTTCCACGTAGGCGTCCTTGATGCGGCTGAACACTTCCGTGAACTTGCGCAGGTCATCCAGTGGCAGTGCCCCTTCCTCGCTACCGGAACTGCCGGTGTGGGGCGAGACTGTCTCGGCCGGCTGCGATTCCTGGGCGGTTGCGGTCACGCCGTAGAGGCAGGTAAGTGCCAGCAAACCGCCAAGGAAAGTGGTTTTACAGCTTTGGATAACCCGTTTCATTCAATGTTCCTGTTCGGATTCATTAATACAGCTGCCAGTATGGCTTCCCCCAGACCTTTTGTCAGCCATGGGCTGGCAACCGTTGCAGGCTTATTACCGGCGTTGCAGCCAGCGTATGGGGTTCTGGGGTTTGCCGTTGTGACGCAGTTCAAAATATACCGCCGGGTCCTGTGTGCCGCCGGTGCGTCCGGCCAGGGCGATGGTTTCCCCGGCGCGCACCCAGTCGCCGGGGCTGGCCAGCAGACTGGAGCTGTGGCCATACAGGGTCATGTAGCCTTCGCCATGGTCGACAATGGTCAGCATGCCAAAACCCCGTAGCCAGTTGGCGAACACCACACGGCCATAGTGAACCGAACGTACTTCTGCTTCTTCACCGGTGTTGAGCAGTATGCCGTTGCGGCGCAGGTGTCCCTGGGCCATGGAGCCGCCAAAGGCGGCAACCAGCCTGCCCTGGTCGACGGGCCAGTCCAGCTTCCCCTGGCGCTTGTTGAAAGGTTGGGATTCCGTGGGGGAAGGAATGCTGGCGATGGCTTCCTCCACTTCCTGCAGAAGCTTTTCCAGCCGGTCCCGATCTGCTTCCAGGGTGCTGCGCTCATCACGCCGCTCACTGATATCCTGCTTCAGTGCTGCCAGGGCCTGTTCGCGGTTTGCCTTCTGGGTCTTCAGGGACTGCTGGCGCTCGCTGACCTGCTCTTCGAGCCGGATGACCTCAGCCTGGGCCTGGAGTTTCTGCTGGCGGGTGGCCTTGAGCTCGCTCAGGGTTTCCTTGAAGGTTTCCAGGCGCCGGAGGTTGTCGCCACTGAGATACTCGTAATAGGTCATGGTGCGGGCGATTTCTTCCGGATCCGCCTCGTTTAGCAGAACCTTGATGGCGGGCGCTTTGCCTTCCATCCACGCCCCCCGGAGTTGTTGCTTGAGGGCCGAACGCTGCTGTTGCAGGTTGCTGTCCAGCTCCTTTTCTGCCTGTTCCAGTTGTTCCAGTTCCTGGGCCTGCTGCCGTCGTTGGGCCTGGAGTTCACGGCGCTCCCGGGTCAGGCGGCTGATGTCACGCTCGGCGTTGGCCAGGGTCCGCTCCAGCTCGCTGCGGTCCTCTTCGGCCTCGTCCAGCCAGCGGTCGATCTCGGCAATATCTTCCTTGAGGGCTTCCACCTGTGCGGGAGTAACCTGGTCCTGGGCATGGCCAGTCGTGCCAGCGGCCAGCAGAAATGCCACAAGCACCAGCCGGATTCGCGCGGCGGCGCCTGTGGTGTTCTGCTGTCTGGCATTCCCGGCCATGGCGTGGGGCATAGGGAAGGCGATCAGCCCTGGCTGATATCGACCAGGCTGTGGCCGGTCATTTCCCCGGGCTGCTCCAGTCCCATCAGGGCCAGCAGGGACGGGGCGATATCGCTCAGGCTGCCATCATCCTTCAGCGTGACCTGGCGGTTGCCAACGTAGACCAGCGGCACCGGGCCGATGGTGTGGGCCGTGTGAACCTGGCCGGAGGCCGGGTCGGTCATCTGCTCGCAGTTGCCATGGTCGGCGGTGATCAGGGCTTCGCCCCCCACCTCGTCCAGGGCGTCCGCGATGCGGGCGACACACTGGTCAATGCATTCGGCCGCCTTGATGGCTGCATCCAGTTTGCCGGTATGGCCCACCATGTCACCGTTGGCGTAGTTGCAGACCACCAGGTCGTACTTGCCGCTCCTGATGGCCTCCACCAGTTTGTCGGTCACCTCGGGTGCGCTCATTTCCGGTTGCAGGTCGTAGGTGGCTACCTTGGGCGAGGGCACCAGGATGCGATCCTCGCCTTCGAAGGGGGGCTCAAGGCCGCCGTTGAAGAAGAAGGTCACATGGGCGTACTTCTCGGTCTCCGCGATTCGCAGCTGGGTCTTGCCCAGATTGGAGACATATTCGCCCAGGCCGTTCTTGAGCTGCTCCGGCGGGTAGGCGCAGGACGTATCGATGTCAGCCGCGTACTCGGTAAGCATCACGAAGTCCGCCAGCTTCGGGTGTTTGCGGCGCTCGAAGCCGTCGAAGTCGTCTTCCACGAAGGCGCGGGTCATTTCGCGGGCCCGGTCGGCGCGGAAATTCATGAACAGCACGGTGTCGCCGTCATTGATGGTCGCCTCGTCCTCGCCGGCGCCCTGGATTCGCGTCGCTTTGACGAACTCGTCGTTCTCCCCGCGCTCATAGGCTTCGTCAATGGCGGTCAGTGGGTCTGGTGCGGTGAAATCGGCTTCCCCCAGGGTCAGCAGATTATAGGCTTCCTCAACACGGTCCCAGCGGTTGTCACGGTCCATGGCGAAGTAGCGGCCGACAATGGATGCCACGCGGCCAATGCCGAGGGACTTCATCTTTGTTGCGGCCTTTTCCAGCGACGGGCGGGCACTGCGGGGTGGCATGTCGCGACCGTCCAGGAAGGCGTGGATATAGACCCGTTTGGCGCCCTTGCTGGCGGCCAGTTCGGCTGCCGCGAGGATGTGGTCCTCATGGGCGTGTACACCGCCCGGTGACATCAGCCCCATCAGGTGGATGGCGCCATCGTTGGTTACCGCCTTGTCGATAGCGGCACACAGCACCGGGTTCTCGCCAAAGGTGCCGTCTTCCAGATCCTTGTCGATGCGAGTCAGGCTCTGGTACACCACCCGGCCGGCGCCGAGATTCATATGGCCGACTTCCGAGTTGCCCATCTGCCCCTGGGGCAGCCCAACAAACATCCCTGACGTGTTGATCAGCGTTTTGGGGCATTGTGCCCAGGCCTTGTCCCAGAACGGGGTGTTGGCTTTGCTGATGGCGTTGTCTTCGGCCGGGTCGCGGTGACCCCAGCCGTCCAGTATGATCAGTGCCGTCGTCTTGCGAGTGCTGGTCATTAATCTGTCCGGTGTGGTTGTGGGTGCCCTGGGCTGGTCTGCGAACTCCGGCAAGGACCTGTGCCAGCGGCTCCCGGGAATTTGAAGGTGGATTCTAACCCGAATAGGGTGTGCCGGGCTATGGAGGCCGCCTTCTGTCCCCGGCAGAGGGTGTGTATAATCCGCCCAAATTATTATTTCGGGACAGGTTCATGGAACGGTTGTTTGAGTTCGTTGTTAATCACTACATTCTGGTATCCATTTTTGTCGCCCTGCTGCTGGCGCTGTTCCTGCTGGAAAGCCGGCGCGGGGGCAAAAAGGTATCAGCTCAGGAAGCTGTGAACCTGATCAACCGGGATGAGGCCGTGGTGGTGGACATTCGGGAGCGTAAGGAATTCAATGAGGGGCGCATTACCGGCTCCATTCACATTCCCCTGAGTGCCATCAAGGAACGCGCCGGTGAGCTGAAGAAGCACCAGGACAAGACTGTTATCGTGGTCGACAAGATGGGCCAGCACGCCGCCATGGCTGTGAAGCAGTTGAATGCCGAAGGCTACCCCAATGTGGTTCGCCTCAATGGTGGCATCGGTGACTGGAAGGCCTCGAGCCTTCCCCTGGTGAAGAAATAACAAGCCTCCGAGCACCAACAAAAGGTGCCAGGACCTGTTCAGAGGCTAAATAACTCTTACTGAATTCAAAAGGAAAGATCATGGCTGAGAACAATCAGCAGGCCGCTGGCAGCGGCGAGAACGCGAACCAGAACCAGCCGCAGTTTGCACTGCAGCGTATCTATGTGAAAGACCTGTCGTTCGAGTCCCCGAATGCTCCGGACATGTTCCAGCAGCAGTGGAAACCGTCCGTCAACATGGACCTGAACACCTCCCACAACAAGATCAGCGAAACCCAGTACGAAGTGGTGCTGTCGATCACCCTGACGGCCAAGGTGGAAGAGAAGGTCGCCTACATTGTTGAAATCCAGCAGGCCGGTGTGTTCCTGCTGAACGGCTTCCCGGAACAACAGGTGCCGCCGATGCTGGGCGCCTACTGCCCGAACCTGCTATTCCCCTATGCCCGCGAAACCATCGACAATATTGTTACCAAGGGCAGCTTCCCGGCCCTGATGCTGGCGCCGGTGAACTTCGATGCCATCTTCGCCCAGGCAGTGAAGCGCAAGCAGCAGGAACAAGAGCAGCAGCAAGGTGCCGAGGCGCCGGAAGGTCAGCAGACTCACTGAGCCCTGGCCCTTCAGAACCAGAAAAACCGGCTTCGGCCGGTTTTTGTGTGTGTGTGGGGTAACCTGGAGAGTCTTACAATGTCGCGCCGTCAAACCCCAACTGGCGCCAGGCCTCGTAGAGCACCACAGCGGCGGAATTGGACAGGTTCAGGCTGCGGCTGTGGGGCAGCATGGGTACCCGTAGCCGGTGGTTCGCCTCCAGGCCGTTCCGCACGTCTTCCGGCAAGCCCCGGGTCTCCGGGCCGAACATCAGGTAGTCGCCCGCTTCGAAACTCACTTCATGGTACGGTTGGCTGCCCTTGGTGGTCAGGCCGAACAGCCGTTGGGGCTGCTCCGCCTCCAGGAAGGCCCCATAGCTGGCATGGACCTTGACGCTGGCGTACTCGCTATAGTCCAGCCCGGCCCGCCGCATCTGTTTGTCTTCCAGGGTAAAACCCAGGGGCTCAATCAGGTGCAGCTGGCAGCCGGTGTTGGCGCAGAGCCGGATGATATTGCCCGTATTGGGCGGTATCTCCGGCTCATAGAGCACGATGTGAAACATTAACGCTCTACGGCGAGCGCCACGCCCATGCCGCCACCAATGCAGAGGGTCGCCAGGCCTTTCTTCACGTCACGGCGCTGCATTTCATGCAGCAGGCCCACCAGGATACGGCAGCCGGAAGCACCGATGGGGTGACCCAGGGCGATGGCGCCGCCATTCACGTTCACCTTGCTGGTATCCCAGCCCAGGTCCCGGTTGACGGAAATGGCCTGGGCAGCGAACGCTTCGTTGGCCTCGACCAGATCCAGGTCGTCCACAGTCCAGCCGGCACGCTTGAGGCAGCGCTGGCTGGCGGGGATCGGGCCGGTGCCCATGATGCTCGGGTCGACACCGGCATTGGCGTAGCCCTTGATCACCGCCAGCGGCGTCAGGCCCAGTTCCTTGGCCTTGGCTGCACTGCACACCAGCACGGCGGCAGCGCCGTCGTTCAGTGAAGAGGCATTGCCGGCGGTCACGGTGCCGTCTTTCTTGAAGGCGGGCTTGAGCTTGCCCAGACCTTCGGCGGTGGTACCGTCACGGGGACCTTCGTCCTGGTCTACGACAATCGGGTCACCCTTGCGCTGGGGGATGGTGATGGGAACAATCTGACCATCAAAATAGCCAGCGGCGCGGGCGGCAGCGGCTTTCTGCTGTGAAGCCGCAGCAAACTCGTCCTGTTCTTCGCGGCTGATGCCGTACTTCTCCACGATGTTCTCGGCGGTCACGCCCATGTGGTAGTCGTTGAAGGCGTCCATCAGGCCGTCGTTGACCATGGTGTCGATCATGGTCCAGTTACCCATGCGCTGGCCATTACGGCTGTTGGGTACCACGTGGGGCGACTGGCTCATGCTCTCCTGGCCGCCGGCGAGGATCATGTCGGCATCGCCACACTGGATCGCCTGCACCGCCATATGCACGGCCTTGAGGCCGGAGCCGCAGACCTTGTTGATGGTCATGGCAGGCACCGAGGCGGGAATGCCGGCGTTGATGGCAGACTGGCGGGCCGGGTTCTGGCCGCAACCGGCCGTCAGAACCTGCCCGAGAATCACTTCATTGATCTGGTCGGCGGCTACGCCGGTCTCTTCCAGCAGGGCCTTGATCACGGCGGTCCCGAGTTGGTCAGCTTTCAGGCTGGACAGTCCGCCACCGAAGGTTCCGATGGCGGTGCGTTTTGCGGCTGCTATGACTACGTCTTGCATTTTTGGGGGTCTCCGTTTTTTGATGTCTGCCCGCCCTTGATTGCTGAGCTTGGGGGGCGCGGTACCCGGCAGGGGGCCTTTCTCCGCCGCAATTCACGGCCCGTCCCTGGGCCGACCTTGCTCCGCGCCATCCATGGCGCTGCTACGAAAGGCCCCCTGCCGGATACCGATCGATCACTGTGCTATACGCTTCTAGATAAGCACTGAATTCTATCTGAATTACTCAAGCCGTCCTAATTGAAGCCGGCCATGGACTAGCGGATACCCGGTAGTTGGATAGAGGTGTTGGGTAATTGGCTTTTCGGAACAGCGCCATGGATGGCGCGGAGCAAGGTGGGGCCAGGGATGGCCCCTGAATTGCGGTGGAGAAAAGCCAATTACCCAATACCTCAAACTCCCGAACTTGCAGGCTTGAAACGAGAGTACTAACCGAATAAACGGCCAATTATCCGAAACCGCTCCCGCCCAATAGCCTCACCCAGTTCCTTGCCTTTGAAACCCTGCGCCATCAATGACCGGGCGTCCACTGAGCGGGCTTCTTCCATTGCCTGTTCCAGCTTGTTGCGGGTATCCGGATCCAGTCCATCCGGCAGGCAGGCCAGTGTTTCCAGCAACAGGCCAAACCGCTCAGGCCGCCTCCAGGCATCCGCCTGATTGAACAATTCAAGCACCCGTTCCGATGTCAGCGACGGTTCGCGGGTAACCGGCGCCAGTTCCACCACCAGTCTCGACAGGTCCCGGCAATCATTAGGCGCCTTCAGGGCGGCGGCCCGGTCCAATACCTGCGCCGGGGATAATGGATGGAGCAGGGCAGCGCATCGGCATTCCGTGGCCAGATCCTGGTCGGCAGCACTGGCCAGGGCAGCCATCGCAGTTTCGAACGCTGCCTCGTCGTCCGCCAGTTCAGGGATCAGATCGCGAAGAGCACCGCACTTCCTGAGCACCTCAAAGAAGGTCACCGGCGTGACTTCGTGGAGGGCACGCTGGACCTCCTGCCACACACGTTCAGGGACCAGATCCCGAACCTCGCCGTCTGCCACCATGCTTCGCATCAGGGCCATGGTATCGTCGGCTACCCGGAACCCCAGATGATGGAAGCGCGCCGCAAACCGTGCCGCCCGCAGGATACGTAGCGGGTCCTCCGCGAACGCTTCCGACACATGGCGTAGCTGGCGGTTTTCAAGATCCTGCTGACCGTTGAAGGGGTCAACCACGGAGCCGTCGTCAGCCATGGCCATGGCATTGATGGTCAGGTCCCGGCGTTTGAGGTCGTCCTCCAGGGTCACATCCGGTGCGCTGTAAACCGAAAAGCCGTGGTAACCCCGCCCCTGTTTGCGCTCGGTGCGGGCCAGGGCATATTCCTCGTGGGATTGCGGGTGCAGGAACACCGGGAAATCCGCACCTACCTGCTTGTAGCCCTGCGCCAACATCTCATCCGGTGTGGCACCCACCACCACCCAGTCCCGGTCCTTGACCGGAAGGTTCAGCAATTTATCCCGGACTGCGCCGCCGACCAGATAGATGTTCATGAAGCAAGAGGTCCGTTGTTGATGGATTCAGTAAACCCGTGATTATGAGGGCGGGGCGACAAACAGGCAAAAGAAAGCCCGCAGTGAATGCCGGCTTGCAGAGACGGGAAAGTGGTGTGCCCGAAAAGCCACTCCCGGTTCTCTGGACCTGTGCCAACATCGGCGCCACTGATCAGATCGGTACTGTCTCTGCATGTAAGCGGAGACGGGCGGCGAGCGATTGCCGCTGATGGTGACTCAGTAAGCAAGAGCGAACAGGTAAAGTCCTCTGAATCATATGCTTGTGGAAGGTGGCCTGATTTTTTCATGGAGCAGCACAGAATTGCGTGTGCGGACAACTGGAGTCACCCCATGAAGTTACCCTGTATTGCCCTCTTGCTGATCGTGGCGCTGTCCGGCTGTGCCCGGTACAACCAGAACGAAGGGCAGTCACGGAACGTTTCCGGCGACTACGAACCGATTGTGGTTCGTGTCAGCGGATTCGGGACCTATGAAAACGTGGCCACCGACCGGCCCAATCCCCGCAAGCGCCTGATGGCAAGGCGGGCCTCCCAGCTGGATGCCTATCGCAACCTGGCCGAGCGGGTGTATGGCACGGTGATCTACGGCAGCTCTACGGTCAGTGACTTTGTGTCTCACAACGACATGTTCCGCACCTACGTCGACAGCTATATTCGCGGTGCCAAGCTGGTGGATATCACCGAACACAGCGACGGCGTTATAGAAACCGTGATGGAGGTAAAGCTGGAGCGCCGCTTCCGCGAGTGTGTCTCCCGGGTGAGTGACCGGGACGTCGCCGCAACCTGTCCGGCCCCTCTGCCCCAGGGGAAGGGTGCCACCGGCGATGTGGTGAGTAACGGCTCCGACTCCCTCTATTACCTGGATTGATGGCGACCAAGATGACACTGATGATCCGCATATTCGCACTGATTGCGCTGCTGGGGGCCAGCCTTGCAGCTGGCGCCACCATGCTCGAAGGCACCGGCATTGCCACTATACGCGGGGGTGACCTGGAAGCGGCCCGTGCCGAAGCCCGCGAAGCCGCGGTGCGGGATGTGGCTTTGCAGCGGGACGTCCGCGTCAGCAGCAAGGAGACGGTCCTCAACGGCCGGATTACTGACTCGCAGCTTACCGTATCTTCCCGGGCGCAGATCACCAATGTTCAGGTTGTGGATGAGCGGCAGATAGGCAACAGCCTTCGCGTTACGGTTCGTGCCCAGGTCTCTGACCGGGCCGACAGTTGTATGGCGGGTGAGGCATCGGATCTGAAAAAGCGGGTGGCGGTTACCGGCTTCACGATACAGCAACCGGAACAGGCCCGGTTGGGTCGTCTTGAGGACGCCGGCCAGATGTTGCCGCACATGCTGCAGGCGGGGCTCCAGGCCGAGGGTAACCTGCAGGTACTGCGGGCGTCTTCAACCCAGCTGTATCCGGATGTGGCCAATGCACCCACCACCAGGCATTTTGATAACCGGCTGACCAACGTGATCAATGTGGCCCGGGAAATGGGCGCCCAGTTTGTGGTGGCCGGGGTCATCCGCGATATCGGCGTGGAAAATCCCGCCGCCTGGAATACCTCGGTGCTTCACAAGATCGGCCGCGGTCTCGGCGCCACCAATACCGAGCGTCGTTTTATTGCGGATATGATGATTTTCGACGGTTTCAGTGGCTCCCCGGTCTACCAGAAGCGATTCCAGACCCGCGGTCGCTGGGATGCCGGCAAGGGCAAGTCCTCCGGTTTCGGCTCGGCTGGTTTCCTGGAAACGGCCTATGGCCAGGCAGTGAACAATCTGATTGGTCAGATGCGTGACGATATCCAGGGCGCACTGGCCTGCCAGCCGTTCATGACCCGCATTACCCGGGTGGACGGGCAGAAGGTCACCCTCGCCTCCGGCGCTACCGCGGGCCTGAGACCGGGGGATACCCTGGCCCTGTATCGCAGCTATTCCCACTTTGACAGCCCCGACGCTACGCCGGAGCTGCTGGAAGCGGATATCAAGGTGACCCTGGACAACGTGTTTCCGGAGTATGCCAACGGACTGATCCCCCAGTACGGCTCTCTGGAGAATATTCAGCGGGGCGACATCGCTATTATCTGGTAAGTTGACCGGAAGCCAATTCAGAACTTTGGGGCGCCCCGGGGTGGGGGAGGTCTTTCAGAGCAGGGCCAGGGATGGCCCGGTAGCAAGGTCGGTCCATGGATGGGCCGTGAATTGCGGCGGCGAAAGACCTCCCCCACCCCGGGGCGCCATGCACCCGAATTCAATGCACGCTCGCGCCTTTCTTCGGTTTGTCCCCGAAACACACCTGATACACATCGTTATAGTGCTTGGCGAAGTGCACCGTCAGACCTTCCCGCAGATACTCAGGCAGCTCCTCATAGTCACCGCGGTTGGCCTCCGGCAAAATCAGTGTGCCTAGCTTCTGTCGCCGGGCGGCAATCACCTTCTCACGGATCCCGCCCACGGGCAGCACCTGGCCGGTCAGCGTCAGTTCGCCGGTCATGGCGATGTTCTGCACGGGCGTCTCCTTGCGGGCAATGGACAATAGTGCTGTGGCCATGGTCACGCCGGCGCTGGGGCCGTCCTTGGGTGTCGCACCTTCCGGCACGTGCAGATGCACGAAAGACTTGTCAAAGAACGTCGGGTCCGCTTTCAGTCGTTTCAGGTTGGAGGACACGTAGCTGTAGGCGATGTCCGCCGACTCCTTCATCACGTCACCGAGCTGGCCGGTCATCCGGAACCCCCGCTGGTTGGTGTGGATGCGGGACGCCTCAATGCTCAGCGTGGCGCCACCCATGGCGGTCCAGGCAAGACCGGTGACCACGCCGACACCCTTGAGGGCTTTCTCCTTGCGGAAGGCCGGCTGGCCCAGGAACTTCTCAAGATCCGAAACGCCCACCCGCACCGGCTTGTCCGGCTCGTCCAGCAGCTTCACGATGCCCTTGCGGATGATCTTGTGCAGCTGCTTTTCCAGACTCCTGACACCGGCCTCACGGGCGTAGCCCTCAATCACCTGACGCAGGGCGGCATCGGTAATGTTGAGTTGCTTCTTCAGCAGACCAGCGCGCTTGAGCAGCCGGGGCAGCAGGTGATGCTTGGCAATGGCCAGCTTTTCCTCGGTGATGTAGCCGGACAGGCGGATGGTATCCATCCGGTCGAGCAATGGCCGGGGAATGGTATCCAACTGGTTGGCGGTACAGATGAACAGCACCTTGGAGAGATCCAGGCGCACGTCCAGGTAGTGGTCGAGGAATTCGTTGTTCTGCTCCGGGTCCAGGGTTTCCAGCAGGGCGGACGCCGGGTCGCCCTGGAAGGATGAGCCGATCTTGTCGATCTCGTCCAGCATGATCACCGGGTTGGACACCTTGGCATCCTTCAGCGCCTGCACGAACTTGCCGGGCATGGCGCCTATATAGGTGCGCCGGTGGCCCTTGATCTCGGCTTCATCCCGCATGCCACCCAGGCTGAAGCGGTAGAACTCCCGGCCCAGGGCTTCCGCCACCGAACGGCCGATGGAGGTCTTGCCGACACCGGGCGGGCCCACCAGCAGCAGGATGGAGCCGGAGATTTCGCCCTTGAAAGTGCCTTCTGCCAGGAATTCAACGATCCGGTCTTTCACATCATTGAGGCCGTCATGGTCCCGGTCCAGCACCGTGCGGGCATGGCTCAGGTCAAAGTGATCCTCCGACGTGATACCCCAGGGCACCTGGGTGATCCAGTCCAGGTAGTTGCGGGTGACACCGTATTCCGGTGAGCCCTGCTCCAGCACCTGCAGTTTCTGTACTTCTTCGTCAAACCTGGCCTGTACGTCCTCGTTGGGCTCCAGCTTCGCCATGCGGGCCCGGAAGCGCTCAATGTCTGCCGTCTTGTCATCCTTGGCCACACCCAGTTCACGCTGGATAACCTTGAGCTGCTCCCGCAGGAAAAACTCCCGCTGGTGCTTCTGCACCTTGTCGTTCACTTCCTCGTTGATTTCCGCCTGCAGGCGCGCCACTTCCTGCTCCTTGCGCATCAGCACCAGCACTTTCTCCATGCGGTGCAGCAGCGGGACCGTGTCCAGCACATCCTGCAGCTCACCGCCCGGGGCGCTGGTCATGGAGGCGCCAAAGTCGGCCAGGGGAGAGCTGTCGTCCGGCCCGAATCGGGACAGGTATTGTTTGACGTCTTCACCGTACAGCGGGTTGGAGCGAAGCAGCTCCTTGATGGCGCTGATGATGGCCAGGGTGTAGGCCTTGAGTTCGTCGGAGGGCTCGTCCGGTTCCTCCGGATACTCCACCTCCACCAGATAGGGCGGTTTGCGACGCAGCCACTGGGTGATGCGGAAACGGGTCAGGCCCTGGGCAATGAACTGGACCTTGCCGCTTTCCTGCTGCACGTGGTGAACGCGTACCGCGCAACCCATGGTTTTCAGCTCATCACTGGCGGGGATGCTGCGTTCCGGGTCTGGATCTTCCACAAAGCAGATGCCCATCATGTGGTGGTCGGTATCGCCCACCCGCTTCAGGGTTTCCTGCCAGGGGTCCTGGTTGACCATGACCGGCTGCACCTGGGCCGGAAAGAACGGCCGGTTGGACACCGGAATGACGTACATTCGCCGCGGGCGGGCCTCGCCGGGCAGGACCAGGCTCTTGCCGGTGTGTTCATCGCGGCCAATGTATTCGGTGATATCTTCTTCCGGCATCTCGTTGTGCTGGTCGTCGGCCATAATGATCCTCATCTCCACGATTATGAAGTGCAGGGCGGTTAAAAGGCGCCCGGCCTGATGACAGGTACTCTGTGCTATGTAGCGGCAAGGGCCGGGAATTCAAGGCCGGTGGCATCCGCGCAACGCCGGGACACCGGACCTGGGCGACCGCGTTGGCTTGAATTCATCACCAATGGCACCATGTAGGTACCATCTTCGCGACCAACCATTTACCGGATCAGACAGGACACGACCCATGAGCAACTCGCCCTTTATCTTTGAAGCCACCCTGGAAAATTTTCAGGAAAAGGTGATGGATGCCTCCCAGTCCACCCCGATCCTGGTGGATGTGTGGGCGGAATGGTGCGCGCCCTGCAAGCAGATTATGCCGATCCTGGAAAAGCTGGTGGATGAGTACAACGGCGGTTTCCTGCTGGCCAAGGTCAACGCCGACCAGCAGGAACAGCTGACGGCCAGCCTGGGGGTTCGCAGCCTGCCGACGGTCATCCTGGTGAAGAATGGCCAGGCGGTGGATGGATTCAACAGCGCCCTGCCGGAGGGTGAGGTGCGCAAGATCCTCGATCAGCACGTGGAAAAGGCCGAGGAGCAGGAAACCCCCTACGACAAGGCCCATCGGCTGTGGGAAGAGGGTGATCTGGACGGTGCCCTGGCGATTTTCAGTCAGCTCAACCAGCAGAACCCAGACGACCTGAACGTGTTGATCGACCTGGCCCAGATCAAGGCGGAGCAGGGTGACCTGGACACCGCCGAGCAAGTGCTGGAAAGCCTGCCGCCGGAAGAAAAACTGCAGTCCAAGGCCAAGCAGCTCGCAGCGCGGCTCAAGATCCTGCGCCAGGCCGGCGAATTGCCGCCCATTAAAGACCTGGAAATGGCCCTGGAGCAGGACCCGAAAGACCCGGATGCCCTGCACCAGCTGTCCATGCAATACGCCCTCAATGACCGCAACGCCGAAGCCATGGACCTGTTGATCCGCCTGATGCAGAGCAATCCCGACTACAAGGACGGCATCGCCAAGACCTCACTGGTGGAACTGTTCGAAAAGCTGGGGAATAACAACCCGGATGTGCGCACCTACCGGCGTAAGCTGTATACGTTGATGCACTGAGGGGGCTCGGCAGGCAGCCGGCCTCTTCTGCAAGCCAGAGTCGACAGGGAGACGTACAACATGAGGGCAGGGCGGAGAGGTCCTGCCCTCATGACGTTGACTCAGTCCCTGGTATTCCATGACCTTGAAGCTGCCACCCCAACCAGACCGGTGTGAGTTGTGCGAGAGACCCATCGCGAGGCTCACCCGTCACCATCTGATCCCCAAGCGCCTGCATCGCAAGAAACGGTTTCAGAGACAGTTTGACCGTGAAGACATGATTACCCGGACGCTCTGGGTGTGCCGGCCCTGCCACAATGCTATCCACGGTGCAGCGTCCGAACAGGAGCTGGGTGAGCGCTACAACACCCGTGAGGCATTGCTGGAGCTGCACGAGCTGGCGCGATTCGTGGAATGGCTGCGGGATAAGCCGGCGGGTTTTGTCCCTCGCAAGGGGCGATGAGCTGCGGCCCGGTGTGTCTCGGTCGTCTTCCTGCCTGTCCCTGCATGTGTCACTGAACTGAAAGCTGAATGTCATAAATCAGTGGCCGGCGAACAGGTTTCGCGATAAAATCATCGGTTCCAATGGTTCTCCGGTCCGGGCTCCCCTGGCGATATGCTCGCGGGGTGACGCTTTTCAGGATGAGTGACAACGGGCAGCTGGATCTGCAGACCTGAGCCAATGCGGAACATATTCGCGCCACACGATTGGCGCCCAGCCCCTCAAGCCCAGTCCAGTTTTCCAGATGAACTATCAGTCCCGTTTCCGTCAGCTGTCCCTGCTGTTGCTCAAGTGTTTTCTTTTTTCATTCAGCATCCTGCTGGTTTCGCGTTACCTGTTTTTTACGCATATACAGGGCGTGTTACCGGACCAGGGGATTGATGATGATATCCGGCGGGCGTTCTTCGTCGGTGGGCGTTTTGATGCCAAGGTCACGGCGATCGCCTATTCACCCCTGCTGTTAAGCGGCTTGATTGCGGCGGCTTTCCAAGGTGCCTACCAGCGCTGGCTAAAGTTCGCCGTAGGCTATCACGCGGTCGTGGCGGCGCTCTACGTGGTCGGCTGTATCTGTAATCACTATTACTATATTACCTACGGCAGCTATGTGGACCTGTTTGTCTTCGGGTTGTGGGAGGATGACTCCAGCGCCGTGCTGGTCAACATCTGGCAGGATTACCCGGTGATTCGCGGTTTTCTTTTGGCCTTCACCATTGGACTGCTGGCCTACGTGACTTCCCGTTGGTTTCTGCATAGTCCTTTAGGGCGAATCAACCCCCGGCCTTACTGGCACTGGAGCGTCACATCGCTGGCCGTGGTTGCCGTTTTCCTGTCGACCTTTGCGACCGCACGCGGGACCCTGGACAACCACCCGCTGAAGCGCTATCACGCCAGTGTTTCTCAGTACAAACCACTGAACATGATGACCCCCAATGTGTTCATGGCCCTGGACTGGGCGGTGTCAGACTATAACGAACAGCGAACCTTCGAGCCGATTTCGGCGGGCAAGTTAACGGCCCAGATGGAGAGAGTACTCGGTCAGCCGACCCCTGTTTACCACACGCCGGAAAACGAATTCCTCCAGCAGAACCCACCCCATGTGGTGGTGGTCATGATGGAAGGGATGGGCATGAATATCATGGTGGAAGACAACCCGCCGCAAAACGACCTGCTGGGAAGTCTTCGGCCGCATTTCAGTGAAGGCTTTCTGTTCAAACGCTTCCTGGCGGGGACGTCCGGTACCATCGACGGCATCGTCATGACGCTGTTTCACAGTCCGGTCGCGACCATCAGTCATTCGTCGGTGCAGAATACGGCCTTGCCAGGCTCAGCGGTTCTGCCATACAGACGGGCCGGTTATGAGGTCGCTTTCCTTTATGGCGGCAATGGAATGTGGCGTAACCTGGCCAATTACCTGCCGGTTCAGGGGTTTGACCGAGTCTACGACGAAAACGATATCATCGAGGCATTTCCGGAAGCGGCGCAGTTCTCGGGTACCTGGGGCGTGCCTGACGGCTTCCTGTTCCAGTACGCAAGCAAGGTGATGGAAGAGGCGCAAAAGCCGACCCTGCTTTTCATCATGACTGTTACCAACCATTCGCCCTACAAGGTACCAGCCAACTATCAGGTGGGGCCGACTCAGATCAGTGACCGGTTCGCCGCCCGGGCGGAATATGAGGGTGAAAAGGCACGGGTGCTGCTTGAGACGTTCCAGTATGCGGCGGATGCTCTGGGCCAGTTTATGGCCTGGATCAAACAGTCAGAGACACTGAGTGATCGAACCATCGTTGCTGTCACCGGGGACCACCGAGTGCGCAGCATGAATACCGATGAGCCTACGGAATTTGGCCTGACCTATGCCGTGCCCTTCATGCTCCACGTGCCACAGCGGGTGCTTGAGCACGTTCCCCACCATTATGATCCGATGCGGATTGGTTCGCATCGGGATATTTTCCCCACGCTGTATCACTTCAGCCTGTCTGATGAGGATTACATCACCCTCGGGGGGGAAAACATGCTGGCGCGGGGCGGGGTCCGTAATATGGGGTTCAACCTCAAGCGAAGTATTAATGAGCATGGTGCGTTCAGTAACAGCGGCTCCACTCTTTATTATCCCTGGGACGACGGGGACCCTCTTTTCAATAAGGGAGAGCCGGAGCAAAAGCTGCCGTTCGACGGTCACTGGGGAGAGGAATATCTTCGCTTGCAGGAGTACTACCTCCGCTCCCAGGTGCTACCCATGACCGAAGAGTCAGAAGGGTAGACAAGCATCGACTGCACGCCGACAGCCCTGCCAGGCTTTCAGAACAGAACTGGCAGGGCCGGCCCTCACCGCAGCATCGGTTTCAGGTACCGCCCGGTATGGGAGCGCTTGTTCTTCGCCACCTCTTCCGGTGTGCCTTCGGCAATGATTTCACCCCCGCCAGAGCCGCCCTCAGGTCCGAGGTCGATGATCCAGTCCGCGGTCTTGATAACGTCCAGGTTGTGTTCGATCACCACCACGGTGTTGCCATGGTCCCGCAGTCGCTGCAATACCGTCAGCAATTGCTGGATGTCATAGAAATGCAGGCCGGTGGTGGGCTCGTCGAGGATGTACAGGGTCTTGCCGGTATCCCGCTTGGACAGCTCCCGTGAGAGCTTGACCCGCTGGGCCTCGCCGCCGGACAGGGTGATCGCGCTCTGGCCCAGGCGGATGTAGGACAGGCCCACGTCCATCAGGGTCTGCAGCTTGCGGGCGAGGAACGGCACCGGGTCGAAGAACTCCCGGGCTTCCTCCACGGTCATCTCCAGCACTTCGTGGATGTTCTTGCCCTTGTAGCGTACTTCCAGGGTTTCCCGGTTATAGCGCTTGCCCTTGCACACATCGCAGGGCACGTAGATGTCCGGCAGGAAGTGCATTTCCACCTTGATCATGCCGTCGCCCTGGCAGGCCTCACAGCGGCCACCCTTGACGTTGAAGCTGAAGCGGCCAGGCTTGTAGCCCCGGCTGCGGGCTTCCTGGGTGCCCGCAAACAGTTCCCGCACCGGCGTGAAGATGCCGGTGTAGGTCGCCGGGTTTGAACGCGGCGTGCGGCCGATGGGGCTCTGGTCGATGTCGATCACCTTGTCCAGGTGGTCCAGGCCTTTAAGACTCTTGTAGGGGCTGTGGGTCAGGCTGGTGGCCTTGTTCAGCTTGGCCGCAGCCACCGGGTATAGGGTGCTGTTGATCAGGCTGGACTTGCCGGAGCCGGACACGCCGGTGATGCAGGTCATCACCCCCAGAGGCAGCTCCAGGGTGACGTCCTTCAGGTTGTTGCCGGTGGCGCCGGACAGGGTCAGGGTCTTGCCGTTGCCCTCGTTGCGGGTGGCCGGGATCGCGATTTCCCGGGCGCCGCTGAGGTACTGCCCGGTAAGAGAGTTCTCGTTGGCAATGATGTCCGCCGGCGTACCCTGGGCGACAATGTGTCCGCCGTGGACACCGGCGCCGGGGCCCACGTCCAGGACGTGGTCGGCCGCGCGGATGGCGTCCTCGTCGTGTTCCACCACAATCACCGTATTACCAAGGTCCCGCAGGTGGGTGAGGGTGGCCAGCAACCGGTCGTTGTCCCGCTGGTGCAGGCCGATGGATGGCTCATCGAGGATATACATGACGCCAACAAGGCCGGCGCCGATCTGGCTGGCCAGGCGGATACGCTGGGCTTCGCCGCCGGACAGGGTGTCGGCGCTGCGCTCCAGGGTGAGGTATTCCAGACCCACGTTGACCAGGAACTGCAGCCGCTCACGCACTTCCTTGAGGATTTTCTCGGCGATTTCGCCCCGGCGACCGGGCAGGGCCAGGTCATGGAAGTAGCTGTGGGCGTCTCCCACCGGCATGTGGGTGATGTCCGGCAGGTTGTGCTCATCGATAAAGACATGGCGGGCACCGCGGCGAAGCCTTGAACCGCCGCAGTCCTTGCAGGGCTGGGTGCTCAGGTGGCGGGCCAGCTCCTCGCGCATGCTCTGGGATTCGGTTTCCCGGTAGCGACGCTCCAGGTTGGGCAGCACCCCCTCGAAGGGATGCTCCTTCTGCATGATATGCCCCCGGGAGTTCACGTAGCTGAAGGGAATCTCCTCCTTGCCGGAACCGTGGAGCACCACCTTCTGGAAGTCTTCCGGAAGATTGGCAAAGGCGGTGTCCATATCGATGCCATAGTGCTCGGCGACACTGGAGAGCATCTGGAAATAGTACACTGCACGGCGGTCCCAGCCACGGATCGCGCCCGCCGCCAGGGTGGCGGCCGGGTTGTAGACCACTTTCTCCGGGTCGAAGAACTGGCGCACACCAAGGCCGTCACAGGTGGGGCAGGCACCGGCGGGATTGTTGAAGGAGAAAATCTTCGGTTCCAGTTCGCTCAGGGAATAGCCGCACTGGGTACAGGCGTAACGGGCCGAGAAGGTAATGTCGTCGGCCTTGCCGTCCATATCCGTCACCAGGGCAATGCCGTCAGCCAGATCCAGGGCGGTCTCGAAGCTTTCCGCCAGGCGCTGTTCCAGCCCTTCCTTTACCTTGAAGCGATCCACCACCACGTCGATGGCGTGTTTCTTTTTCTTGTCCAGGGGCGGCACGTCGTCGATGTCGTAGACGTAGCCGTCCACCCGCAGGCGGATAAACCCCTGGCTACGCATGGTGTCGATCACCTGCAGGTGCTCGCCCTTGCGGTCGCGGATGACCGGTGCCACCACCATCAGCTTGCTGCCTTCGGGCATGGCCAGCACCTGGTCCACCATCTGGCTCACGGTCTGGGCTTCCAGGGGCTGGCCGTGGTCCGGGCAGCGTGGCTCGCCGGCCCGGGCGAACAGCAGACGCAGGTAATCGTAGATCTCGGTGATGGTACCCACGGTGGAGCGGGGGTTATGGGAGGTGGACTTCTGCTCGATGGAAATGGCTGGCGAAAGACCCTCGATATGGTCCATGTCGGGCTTTTCCATCATCGACAGGAACTGCCGCGCATAGGTGGACAGCGATTCCACGTAACGGCGCTGGCCTTCTGCGTAAAGAGTGTCGAATGCCAGGGAGGACTTGCCCGAGCCAGAGAGCCCGGTAATGACAATCAGTTTGTCCCGGGGCAGCTCCACATCAATATTCTTCAGGTTGTGCGTACGTGCGCCTTTGACCTGGATGTACTCCATAATGCTCCTCTGGCAGTCAGCGAGTCGGGGATAAGAAGGGTAATACGCCAGTATACTGGGTTCAGGTCTGTGGCCAAGCGTCGGGTTTGCCTGAGCGTGGTTACCAGGTCAGTGTTTCCCGCGACGCGGGCGCATCGTCCGGTTCCACGAGTATGTCCGGTGGCAGTTCTTCCAGGGTGGTTGGGGTCTCGCTGGGGGTGTCCGACAGATCCACAATAATCTCCACCCGCCGGTTAAGTGCGCGGTTTTCCGGCGAATCGTTGGGCCGCCGCGGGTCCGTGGAGGCCAGCCCCATAACGCGGAAACGCTGCTCGTCCAGCGGCCCGGCCTCGATCAGGGCGTTGGCGACCGCTGCCGCCCGGTCTGCCGACAGGTTCCAGTTGGATTCATAGCGATCGCTGCGGTTAACGGGCACATCGTCGGTGTGGCCTTCTACCGTGAGATCGCCGGGAATGTCCGTCAGTACCTTGCTCATTCGGTAGAGCAGATCGACCATGGCGTAGGTCAGTTTCGCGGAACCCGAGGGGAAAGAGCCTCGCTCCTCGATGCGCATGACGATCTGTCGTTTACCCGGGTCGACCTTTACGTCCAGTTGGCCGGCAGTGATCTCCTGTTCAAGAACCTCTTCCAGACTCCGGGCATAGGCCATCGCCGCATCGGCTGCCTCGCCGGCTGTCTGCTGCCCGGGGTCAGTGCCGGGTTCCCGGTCGAGAAATGGTTCCACTTCAGGGGTGCTCTGCCTTATTTCGTCCAGGTCGGTCGGCTCGGGCTTACCGGGCGTGAAGTGCTGGAAAACCGGGCTGGTGCCCTGGGGGATATCCACCGAGGGAATTTCCCTCTGCACGCCAAATGCCTTCGACATTTCTTGGGCAATCTGCTTGAACTTCATGGCGTCGATCTCCGAGAAGGAGAGTAGCAACACGAAAAAGCACATCAACAGCGACATCAGATCCGCGAAGGTCACCACCCAGGCGGGTATTCCCGGTGTTTCCTCTTCGGGCAGGTCGTCCATCGTGCTCAGGCTCCGTTCTCGGCGGTTTCGCGTTTGGACGGCGGCAGGTAGCTGGAGAGCAATTGTTCGATGACTCGCGGGTTCTGGCCATTCTGGATGGCCACCAGGGCGTCCGAAATCAGGGACTGCATCCGGGCCTCCTCGGTCAGGCGCAGCTCCAGCTTGTCAGCGATGGGGTTGGCGATCATGGTGGCGATCATGGCACCGTAGAGTGTTGTCAGCAGGGCCACGGCCATGGCGGGGCCGATACTCTTCGGGTCTTCCATGTTTGACAGCATCTGCACCAGCCCGACGATGGTGCCAATCATCCCCATAGCGGGTGCGACATCCCCCAGGGCCCGGAAGACCTTGGTGCCAAAGCGGTTGCGTTCCATGGTCAGCAGCCGCTCCTTGCGGAGCAGGTCGTTGATGGTGTCTGCGGACTGGCCATCCACAAGGTGCTGGATGCCCTGTTGCAGATACTCCGAGCTTGCTTCCCGGCCTTCCAGGTTCAGCACGCCCTGCTTGCGGGCGACGTTGGCAATATCCACCAGTTCCTCAATCAGATCCTGGGTGTCCGGCAGTTTGAACTTGAAGGCCCGCCCGGCCGCCTTCAGCGCGCCAAAGTACTGACTGAAGCTGAACTTGGCGAGTACAACGGCCAGGCTGCCAAGGATCACAATCAGAAACGAGGGAACGTTCAGGAAGACCCCGGGGGACGCGCCAAAAATGATGGCCGCACCAATGATGACGGCGCCCCCGACGAGGCCAATTAACGTTGCTAGATCCACTGGGTACTACCTGACCGGGAAAATGTGAGCGAATTGTAATCAGAGTTCTTCCCCGTGAACAGGTTTACGGCGAAACCCGGGTAAAGCTTAGGAACCGAGTCACACACCCGCAATGTTTCTGGCATGCCGGCTCATGACCGGATGCGCAAAATTTCCGGGCTCATCTGATAGACTGGCGCCTTTCATTCTCATGCTGCAGACATCTCGATGAACAATTCCGAACGCCAAGCGGTCGCCGCGCTTGCTTCCGTCTATTCCATGCGCATGCTGGGCCTGTTTATGGTCCTGCCGGTCTTCGCCCTGCTGGGGCCGGAGCTGACCGGGGCCACCCCGGCACTGATCGGACTGGCTATCGGCATCTACGGCCTCAGTCAGGCCAGCCTGCAGATACCCTTTGGCGCGCTTTCGGACCGGCTGGGGCGCAAGCGGCTTATCTATATCGGCCTGATCATATTTGCCGCCGGCAGCCTGTTGGCGGCGGCATCGGACCATATTGTCGGCGTGATCGCCGGTCGCGCGTTGCAGGGTGCCGGCGCCATCGCCAGCGTGCTGATGGCCCTGGTCAGCGATCTTACCCGTGCCGAACAGCGCACCAAGGCCATGGCCAGCATTGGCGTGACCATCGGGCTTTCGTTCTCACTGTCGCTGATCCTGGGGCCATTGCTTGGCCGGTTTGCAGGCCTTGCCGGTATTTTCTACCTGACGGCCATACTGGCCCTGGCGGCGATCATCGTGGTCTGGAAGCTGGTGCCGGATCCTCCCGTCATGGTGACCAGCGGTGAGCATCTGCCGGCCCGGGCCATGCTAGGGCAGGTGTTGCGGGATCAGCGGCTGCTGCGGCTGGACTTCGGGATCTTTGCCCTGCACCTGGCGCTGACAGCGCTCTTTATCCAGGTGCCGGTGTTACTGTCGGACCAGCTGGGCCTGGCGATGGACTCCATGTGGTGGTTCTACCTCACGGTGATGATTACGTCCTTCTTTGCCATGGTGCCGTTCATTATCATTGGCGAAAAGAAGCAGCAGATGAAAGTGGTGCTGTCTGGTGCCGTTGCCATGCTGCTGCTGGCGAGCCTGGTATTGTGGCAGTGGTCATCCACTCTTACCGCAGCCTGGTTCGGGCTGTTCTTCTTTTTTATGGCGTTCAACCTGCTGGAAGCCAGCCTGCCGTCGCTGATCAGCAAGGAGTCTCCATCGGGGGCCAAGGGTACCGCCATGGGGGTCTATTCCACGTCGCAGTTCTTCGGGGCTTTCCTGGGAGGGGCCGCAGGCGGTGTGCTGGCGGGTTGGGCCGGTGCTGACGGCGTGTTCGGGCTGATGGCCATCGTATTGCTGGCCTGGCTGGTGGTGGCTGGTACCATGCCGGCCCCGCGTTATCGGGATCGGGACGAGGATGGTTTCGTGGTAGAGTTGCAGGAAACCGATGCTGGCGACGAGTCGTCACAGATGAACAATGACAGAGCAGGGGTGAATCATGGCACGAGGTGTTAACAAGGTCATTCTGATCGGGAACCTGGGGCAGGACCCGGAGACCCGTTACACGCCCAACGGCAACGCAGTGGTCAATCTGAACCTGGCCACCGATGAAAGTTACAAGGACCGGCAGACCGGCCAGCTGGTGCCCAAGACCGAATGGCACCGGATCGTCATGTTCGGCAAGATTGCCGAAGTGGCCGGCCAGTACCTTCGCAAGGGCTCCAAGGTCTATATCGAAGGCAAGCTGCAGACCCGCAAGTGGCAGGGGCAGGACGGTCAGGACCGTTACACCACGGAAGTGGTGGTGGATATCAATGGCCAGATGCAGATGCTGGACAGCCGGGGCGGTGGCGACAACGCAAGCCAGGGCGCGCCCCAGGGGCGTCCGCAGTCACAGCCGCAGCAGCCGGCGGCTCAGAACAGCCAGCAAGGCAACTACGGGGCACCGGCCGGCAACAATCAGGGTGGTGGTTACAGTCAGCCTGGTGGTGGCCAGGGCAGCATGCCGGAACCGGTGGATGACTTTGATGACGATATTCCGTTCTGATAATCGTCAATACAGAGCCAAATCAATGGCGCATGCATTAATGTGTACACAAAGCCTTCATATGTGAAGGCTTTTTTGTAACCGAGTTGCAAAAGGCTGTGAAATAATACAATAAGTCATATTTTTAGGGGTTATTCTTTAACTAGAATGTTATCCACAGTGAGACGAATTCCAACAACGACGAATAAGGCTGTGCGTGCCCCTGGTTAACCGATTCGTAAATCTTTTTCGATCATCCGCCAACCGCTCAAGGCTTTCCCTGGAAATCCGTCCGGATGGTATCGCCTGGGCGAGTGGCTCGCTGACCGGGTTTGTCGAATGCACACCGGCAAAACGGCTGCCGGTTCTACAGGGCATCGTTTCTGACAATCGCCTGGCGGGAGCAGATACCACCATGGTACTCCCCCTGGACCAGTACCAGGTGTTCCAGCTGGAGCGGCCCGCGGGCGTTGACGAGGCGGAGCTGGGCGACGCGCTCAAGTGGAAGCTCAAGGATTTCCTGGATTTCGCTCCTTCAGAAGCCGTCAGTGACGTGTTCCCGTTTCCGGAAGATGCCGCCCGGGGCCGTGGTGAGCTGGTGAATGTGGTGGCCGTACGCCGCACGCTGATTGCCGAGCTGGTGGCCCTGGCAGAGGACGCCGACCTGAATCTCCAGCGTATCGATATTGCCGAGCTGGCCCTGCGCCGGCTGGTGAGCCGTCTTGACGACTCCGGCCGGGGTGCCGCGCTGGTGCACCTCAGAGACCGGTACGGCCATATGGTGGTCTGCAAGGGCGACACCCTGTACCTGTCACGGCGGCTGGATGTGGCGGCCGATGAATTGCGGGATGTGTCCAGCCAGGAAACCGCAGTACAGTCCCTGGCGCTGGAGATGCAACGCTCGTTGGACTATTACGAAAGTCAGCTGGGGCAGGTGCCGCCGCCGGTGATCAATCTGGTGGCCCGGGACAGTATGCTGCCACTGACCTCCATGCTGGGCTCTTATCTGGCGGCCAGTTGCCGTGATCTCGACTGGTCCGCTCTGGGCCTGGAGGAGGAGCTGGACAGCCGCTGCCTGGTGGCCTGGAGTTCAGGGCTCAGTCTGTCGGAGGATGCTTCGTGATTCAGCAGGTGAATCTGTACAAGCCAGAGTTCCGCCCCAGCCAACAACACATGACCGCAGCCAGAGTGGCCATGCTGGCGGTCGTGTTGCTGGTGTTGGTGCTGGTAGCCGGCGGCTGGTTCCATTACCGGGCAGCCGGCCTGGAGCAAAGCCTGCAGGCGGAACGGGCCGGCAACGAACAGATTCAGCAATCCATTGAACGCATGAGCAGTGACATTGAGGGCCGTCGTCCCGACCCGCAACTGGAGCTGGCGGTGGCGAGGGTGACTGACACCCTGTCCCGGCGGCAACGGCTGCTGGAGCGGGTCGAACGACTGGCCAACAACCGCTCCGACGGCTTTGCCGCGCCCATGGCGGCCCTGGCAAGGCAGGTGCCCCAGGACCTGTGGCTCACCGGGCTGACGCTGCAGCAGGATCAGGTGTCCCTGCAGGGGCGTACCCGAACAGGCAGCCTGGTGCCGGTGTATCTCGAGCGGCTGGGGGAAGAGCCCGCCTTCACTGGCCAGGTATTCGGCCGGTTCGAGCTGACCCGGTCTGACGATCATCCCTGGATCGAGTTCCGGGTGGCCACCCGCCGTGATCAGGAGGCCGGTCGATGAGCAACGCGAACAATCCCTGGAACCGGGTCTCTGCCTGGTATGACGAGCGCCCGGTGCGCGAGCGGGGGCTGATCCTGGCCACCGTGGCGGTACTGGTGTTGCTGGCGGGCTGGCAGTTCTGGATTGAGCCGGCGCTGGTGACGGCCGAGCGCCATGAAGCCGAGCTGGCGGATGTGCGCTCGGAGCAGGCCCAACTGCTCGCGACCCAGGCAGATCTTGAGCGGCAGCTGTCTCAGGATCCGTCGGCGCAACTACGGCAGACACTGGAGGCCCGGGAACGTCGCCTTGACCGGATTGATCAACAGATTACCGAAACCACCGGGCAGCTCATTCCGCCCCGGGACATGGTGGTGATGCTGCAGGATATGCTGGCCACGGAAAAAGGTTTGTCGCTGGAGGCTGTTCAGCTATTGGCGCCCCGGCCGATATATGCTCAGGAGCCGTCTGAAACGCAGGATGACGCCGAGCCCGAAGCGCTGCTGTATGCCCACGAAGTCGATATCGTGGTTGCCGGCGGCTACCTTGAAACCATGAAATACCTGGAGCGCCTGGAAGCGATGGATGAGCGCCTTGGCTGGGTCATGGTGGAGTACGAGGCGGCCGAGTGGCCTGAGGGTTCGGCCCGGATCCGGGTGCGTACGCTGAGTCTTGAGCCGGCCTGGCTGGGGGTGTGATGTGCCGCGTTTGCTGATGCTGATGTTTTTGCTGATCGGGCCTGTGGCCGCCATGGCGCTGCAGGATCCGACCAGGCCACCTGGCCCGCAGGCTGCTCCGGCGCCAGCGATGCCGTCAAAGCAGTTTGCGCTGTCCTCGATCCTGTATGGGGCGGAACGGCGGGTGGCAATAATCAATGGAGTGCCAAGGAGTGAAGGCGACACGTTCGATGGGGTTCGCCTGCGGCGGATATACCCTGGTCGGATTGAGCTGGTGGTGCAGGGGCAGGTGCGCGAAGTGCGCCTGGCGGCGCCACCGTCGATCCGGACTTCCAAGTAACCGGACTGCGAGTGGCTATGACACTGACAAGACACGCTACCCTGGCGTTGCTGGCACTGACGCTGACAGCTTGTGCCGGTAATCCGTCGATGAGAACCGGGCAGGCGACTTCCACCGAATCGGCCCGTGCCATTGACGAGGCTATGGAAAAGGCGGAGCAGCAGGCCAGGGCCGACGACGCCGCGGAAGAGGCGCGCCGATCCAGTGCGCCAGCCCTGCCGGAGGATGTCAGTGCCGCATTGTTACCTTCCCTGGCCGAGCCGGAGCAGGCGGAGCAGCGTTTTGACGTCAATGCCCGGGGGGTGGAGGCCAGGAACTTCTTTGAGGCGCTGGTCGAAGGTACCGACTACAACGTGGTGGTGCACCCCGGTGTCAGTGCCACCGTCGACCTGCGGCTGAACGATGTCACCGTGCCCGAGGTTATGGACATCGCCCGGGATATGTACGGGCTCTCAATCCAGCGCAAGGGCCGGCTATTCCAGGTGAATGCCGACAAGGTGCAGACCCGCCTGTTTCCCATCAACTACCTCGATTTCAAACGCAGTGGCGGCTCTGAGACCCGGGTCAGCTCGGGCCAGGTGAGTACGGCCCGCAGCAATGGTGATTCCGGTGGTGGCAGTGATAGTGGTGCCAACAGTGATTCCGGCAGTAGCCGCAACCTGGTGGGTACCCGCATTTCCACGGAAACCGAGTCCGACTTCTGGAAGGACCTGTCCCAGGCCCTGACCATGATTGTCGGCTCCGGTGAAAACCACCAGGTGATCACCAACCCCGGAGCCGGTCTGGTGATGGTGCGTGCCAATGGCGAAACCCTGCGCCAGGTGCAGGACTACCTGGAGCGCACCGAGCTCATCATGCAGCGCCAGGTCGTGCTTGAGGCCAAGATACTGGAAGTGGCCCTGAACGAGGGATATCAGCAGGGCATCAACTGGTCTGATGTGCAGAGTTCCGCCGGTCGCGAAGATTATTTTACCGCCCAGTCCCTGAGCGGCCAGACGATTCGTCCTTCCAATATTGGCGGGCTGTTCTCCGCGGCGGTCAGCGCCGGGGACTTCAGTGGTCTGATCCAGTTGCTGGGTGAACAGGGTAATGTGCAGACCCTCTCCAGCCCGCGTATTGCCACGGTGAACAACCAGAAGGCGGTGATCAAGGTAGGCACCGATGAGTTCTTCGTCACGGATATCGATTTTGACGAAGATAACAATTCTCTGAACCCCTCCAACAGCACAAGCACCTCGGTGGAACTGACGCCGTTCTTCTCTGGCATCTCCCTGGACGTCACTCCCCAGATCGCCGAGGATGGTTCGGTCACCCTGCATGTGCATCCCTCCGTGAGCGAGGTGGACGATCAGCAGAAAGTAATCACTATTGGCGACCGGGATGTGACCCTGCCACTGGCACTGAGCACCGTCCGTGAGACCGACAGCGTCATCCGTGCCGAGAGCGGCCAGATTGTGGTGATCGGCGGCCTGATCCAGAACATCAGTGAGGACGACAATGCCGCGGTTCCGTTCTTCAGCGACATTCCCATACTGGGGGAGGCCTTCCGCCAGCGTAACTTCCAGTCCCGCAAGAGCGAACTGGTGATACTGATCCGACCGATTGTGGTGGGAGCGGAAACCATGAGTGCCGATATCTCTGCCAGCCGTGAGCGCATGCAGGTGCTGAAGGAGCTGCTGCAGTCTGCCGAATCCCCGAAGCCCGAACCGGAGGGCGGGCCACGCTGATATGTACGAAGCCCACTTCGGACTGCAGGAAGCACCGTTTGCATTGACGCCCAACACCCGCTACTTTCTGCGGGCGCCCAGCCATGGTGATGCGCTGGAACTGCTGGTCGTGGCCCTGCGTCACCGCGAGGGCTTCATCAAGATCACCGGTGAGGTGGGCACGGGCAAGACCCTGCTGTGCCGGCTGCTACTGAATGAGCTGGATGGCGAGGCCCATACCGCCTACATCCCCAATCCTCACCTGGCTCCGGAGGCCCTCTACGAAGCCGTGGCCGAAGAGCTGGGTGCGGACCTGCAGCCCGGGGCCAATACCCATCAGGTACTCAAGTCCCTCAACGAGCGGCTGATTGCCCTGGCCATGGAACAGAAGCCTGCGGTACTGGTCATCGATGAAGCCCAGGCCATGCCCGAGGCCACCATCGAAGCCTTGCGGCTGCTCACCAACCTGGAAACGGAAAGCACCCGCCTGCTGCAGGTGGTGCTGTTTGGACAGCCAGAGCTGGATACCCTGCTAAGCCGGGAAAGCCTGCGCCAGCTCAAGCAACGCATCACCTTCCACTACCGGATTGAGCCCCTGGACCGGGAGTCCGTCGCCCAGTATCTGAGGCACCGGCTGGCCCTGGCCGGGTACAACGGTGCCGATGTATTCCGGCCCGGTGCCCTGAAAGTGATTACCCGTGCCTCCGGTGGCATCCCCCGGCTGGTTAACGTCCTTGCCCACAAGGCCATGCTGGTGGCCTGGGGCCGGGGTGACCGGCAGGTAGAGCGGGGGCATGTGCTCAGTGCCGTGAAAGACACCGAAAGTGCCCGTCCGCCGGGCCTGCTGGCGAGGTGGTTATGAGTCTGCTGAACGATGCACTCAAGGCCGCCGAACAACGGCAGGACAAGCCCGCGCCGTCGCCCTATATCGGCCACTCCACCTCTGCTCCGGCGCAGCGGAGCAACGCCGGCAAGGTCGTGGCGGTCATTGGTGTCACCGCGATCCTGGGGGCGGGTGCCTATTTTTACCTGTCTCCGGCAACGCCGCCCGCAACACCGGTAGCCAGCCAGCAGGAAGACTCGCAGGCCCGTGAAACAGCTGTCGATGCCGAAGTCGCAAATACCTCCACTGAAGCCGCAACGGTTGACGTGCCTTCGTCATCGAGCCTCACTGCGCGAAAGTCTGTCGACGAGCCGGAAGCCGTTGAGGTAAGCGAGACAGACATCGATCAGGGGCCCGCTGACATTGTCATGCTGAGCTCACAGGAAGTGCAGCCAGAGCCGACGGAAGTCTTGCCCCCGGTAACACCCGAACCAGAGCAACCCTCTGCCGTCGAAGCAACGGCAGCGCCCGAGGTGGCAGAGCCCGCCCCCGTTCAGAGAGGTCCGCAGCCGCCGGCGCAGACAACGAAGACGGCGAAGACCACCACAACAGCCCCCGCTGAGTCGGAAGCCCGCACCACCTCATCGTCCGATCAGGCCAGTGAAGAGCCAGCCGCACAGCAACCAACGGCGGCCTCTGATATCAAACACACCCGCCAGACGCCCGCACAGCAGGACCTGGCGGCAAGCAAGGACATCCGCAAGCTGGTCTCCAGTGGCGACCTGGCGGCGGCGGAAGCGGCGCTGACGGAGCTTGCCGACACGCAGACAGCCCCACAAAGTCGCTACGTTTTTGCCCGGGGTGTGCTGGCCCGGGGCAATGTGGACCGGGCGCTCGCGTGGGTGCCGGAGGATCTGGCGGCCCGCCATCCGGACCTGCGGCTGATCCGCGCCCGGGCGATACTGGCCGGGGGTGACCTGGACCAGGCCGTGGCCACGCTCCGCTCCGGTGTGCCACCGGTGAAGGACAATGTGGAATATCGGGTAACCCTGGCCACGCTGCTTCAGCAACAGGGGCAGAGCGATCAAGCGGCAAACCACTGGGCCGAGCTGATCGCCTGGGACAACGGTCAGGCCCCCTGGTGGGTGGGGCTGGCGATTGCACTCGAGGGCCGGGGTGATGTGCCCGGAGCTCGCCGCGCCTATCAACAGGCGGCTGCCCTGCCGGGGCTGGCACCATCGCTGGCAGACTATGTGCGTCAGCGTCTTCAGACACTGGGAGCCGGGTGATCATGGCTGAGCCGAAACGCAAAATCCGGATAGGTGACCTGCTCGTCCAGAACGAGGTGATCACCGATCAGCAACTCCAGACCGCCCTCAAGGAGCAGAAAAACTCCGGGCGCAAGCTGGGCCGTACGCTGATCGATCTGGGCTATGTGGAAGAGGACAGCCTGCTCAATATCCTCTCCCGTCAGCTGGAGGTGCCTTTCGTCCAGCTGCGCAACTACCAGTTTGACCAGAATCTGGTCAAAAAGCTGCCGGAGGCCCTGGCGCGGCGGTTCCGTTCCATTGTATTGGCGGAGCAGGGCGGCGAGCTGCTGGTGGGCATGGCCGACCCGCTGGATATCTTTGCCTACGACGAGCTGGTGCGGGTGCTCAAACAGCCGGTCAAGCAGGCGGTGGTCCGGGAGAGCGAACTGCTCAGCACCCTGGACCTGGTGTACCGGCGCACTGAGGAAATCGCCTCCCTGGCGGAAGAGCTGGAAGACGAACTGGGCGACGATGCCTTTGACCTGGCGGATCTTTCCGCTGAGTCGGAGAGCGAGGAAGCCCCGGCGGTCAAACTCCTCAAGACCCTGTTCGAGGACGCCGTCCAGGCCCGCAGTTCCGATATCCATATCGAGCCCGACGAAACCGTGGTGCGTATACGCCAGCGGGTGGACGGTGTGCTGCAGGAACAGGTGATGAAGGAAAAGCGGGTCAACGCCGCCCTGGTCCTGCGCCTCAAGCTGATGGCCGGCCTCAACATTTCAGAGAAACGCCTGCCCCAGGACGGCCGCTTCAACATACGGGTCAAGGGCAGCAGTATCGACGTGCGGGTGTCCACCATGCCGGTGCAGTACGGCGAGTCGGTGGTCATGCGTTTGCTGGACCAGAGCAGTGGCACCCTGGACCTCAACGTGACCGGTATGCCGGACAACCTGCTGAAGAACTTCCGCCGGATGATCCACAAGCCCCATGGCATGATCCTGGTGACCGGCCCTACCGGTAGCGGTAAGACCACCACGCTCTATGGTGCGCTGACTGAACTGAACCGCCCCGAGGTAAAGATCATCACCGCCGAGGACCCGGTGGAATACCGCCTGCCGCGGATTACCCAGGTACAGGTAAACCCCCGTATCGGCCTGCATTTCGCCAGCGTACTTCGCGCAGCCTTGCGGCAGGATCCGGATGTCATCCTGGTGGGTGAGATGCGGGACCAGGAAACCGTGGAAATCGGTCTGCGGGCGGCCATGACCGGTCACCTGGTGCTGTCCACACTGCATACGAACGACTCCATTTCCAGTGCCATGCGCCTGATCGACATGGGCGCGGAACCCTTCCTGGTGGCCAGTTCGCTGCTGGGCATCGTGGCCCAGCGACTGGTGCGCAAGGTGTGCGACAACTGTCGTGAACCCTACGAGCCCAGCGAGCAGGAAAAGATCTGGCTGGACTCCTTCAATCTGGATCCACTGGACCTGGAAGCTGGCTTCGTCCATGGCCGCGGTTGCTACCAGTGCAGCAATACCGGTTACAAGGGCCGTATCGGTGTCTACGAGATGCTGGAGATGAACGAGCCCATGCTGGATGCCCTGCGCCGGCAGGATGTATCCGGCTTTACCCGGGCGGCCCGCGAGAGCCATCTTTATCGCCCGCTGGGGGCGTGCGCGATGGACTATGCCCTGCGTGGCATTACCAGCCTGCCGGAAGTCGCGCGGGTAGCGGCCACTTCCGAGGCAGATGTGTCCCTGGATGAGACCGACGCGGCACTCGCCGACAAAGCCGTGCGGGATGCCGCAGAAGGGGCGGAGGAGAGCTGATGCAGTTCCGGTATCGTGGCAAGGACAGCGCCGGCGCCCTGCAGCAAGGCAGCCTGGCGGCACCGACGGCGGATGCGGCCGCCGGTGAACTCATGCGCCGGGGCATTACTCCCCTGGCCATTGAGGAGCAGCAGGAGACCACCTCGCTATCGGAACGGTTTGACCGGATGCCGTTGTTCCGTCGCCGGGTCACCCTGGACGAACTCATCGTCTTCTGCCGGCAGATGTACGCCCTGACCAAGGCGGGCATACCGCTGATCCGTACCATGCGGGGCCTGGCCGAAACCACCCGGTCGCCGGTGCTGGCTGAGACCCTGGAAGACGTGACGGATCGCCTGGAGGGCGGCGCCAACATGGCCACGGCCATGCAGGCTCACCCCAAGGTATTTTCCGACCTGTTCATCGCCATGATTCACGTGGGCGAGAACACCGGTATGCTGGACGACGCCTTCAAGCGCCTGTCCGACATCCTGGAACTGGAGCGGGACACAAAGCGCCGCCTCAAGCAGGCCATCCGTTACCCCATGTTTGTGGTGATCGCGCTGTTTGCGGCCCTGATGGTGGTGAACTTCCTGGTCATTCCCAAGTTCTCGGCGGTATTCAACAAGCTGGGGGCAGACCTGCCGTTTCTGACCCAGGTACTGGTGGGCACCTCCAACTTCCTGCTGAATTACTGGTTCATCGTGCTGTTCTTCATCGCCGCCGCCGGGCTGCTGATACGCCAGTGGAAGCAGACCGAGCAGGGCCGCCAGACCTGGGATCGCTACAAACTCAGGCTTCCCATTATGGGCCCCCTGCTGGAACTGATAACCCTGAGCCGGTTCTCGCGAAACTTTGCCACCATGCTGGCTGCCGGCATGCCCGTCACCCACGCCCTGTCAGTGGTGTCCGATGCCACCGACAATGCCTGGATCGCCATCCATATCCGGGAAATGCGGCATGGTATTGAGCGGGGCGAGAGCCTGCTTCGCACGGCCCGCAACAGCGGCATGTTCACGCCGCTGATCCTGCAGATGATTGCCGTCGGCGAGGAAACCGGTGCGGTGGACGAGATGCTGTACAACGTGGCGGACTTCTACGACGAGGATGTGGATTTCGGCCTCAAGCGCCTGGCGGAGTCCATCGAGCCGATACTGATCGTTGCCATGGGGGTACTGGTCCTGATCCTGGCCCTGGGCGTTTTCCTGCCCATCTGGGACCTGGGGGCGGCCGCCATGGGGCGGGGATAAGGCTGTATGGGCGCCGAAGGCCGGGTGCTGGCCGACAACCACCGGCGCTTCCGGTGGCTGGTGGCGTTCAGCATCCTGGCGTTTGCGGTGTGGTTCTTGCTGGATGCCCTGGAAGAGACAGCGGAAAGGGCAGAGCGGCAATCGGTCAAGCTGATGCTGAACCAGGTTCGCAGCGCCCTGGTGGTGCGAGGCGCCGAGGCCATGCTGGCCCGGGACGAGGCCCTGGAGTCGTTGCAGGGGCTCAATCCCTTGCGCCTGTTACGGTGGGAGGATGAAAAGCCCCGCACCGAAGAAAAATGTAAGGCACTGGCGCCGGATGAACGGGGCTGGTGTTTCGACAGCGAACGGCAATGGCTGGTTTACCAGCCCGGCCAGGCGCTGGACGTTGACGGCCGCTGGAGGGAGGCGGGCGAGCCGTTTGCGTGGCAGGTCCAGGTGGATTACGCCACAACTGTCAAACAAGGAAAAAACAACGAGAAACGCGCCACTGGTCTCAAACTGGTGGAGGTTGATGGCGATCAAATAAGCGAAACTTACTAGAACACACTAAAGTGCATGCATGAGAGAATCATTAAAATATCGCAATATTGCGGGGAGCGACAGATGAGCAGTAAGCAAAAACAAAAGGGTTTCACCCTGATTGAACTGGTGGTGGTCATTGCCATTCTGGCAATCCTTGCGGCATTCGCTTTGCCAAGATTTGCGCAGCTTTCCGAGCAGGCCCATAACTCCAGTATTCAGGGCACTGCTGGTGCGTTGAGTGCTGGTGTGGCTCTGGTTAAAGCTCAGTGGGTAACCAATGGGAGCACCACTGCCGATACTGATGGTGTAGAGGGTTTCGGCGAGGGTGATGTCGCAGCCACAGGTGATGGTTGGCCTGACCCGAACAATACAGGAGGTTGCGCTGCCTTATGGGAAGCCTTACTTCAGGCCAATGCCCCCAGCATAGCAACATCCGGTACGGCCACCGAGTATACAGCCTCTTTTACAGACCCGGTCTGTACCTATGAATACAACCCGAACGAAGCTGGCGACACCATCACTTATGATTACTCAAGTGGTGAAGTGGAAGTGAACTTCAACTGATTTTTTCAAGAGAATTAAGGGCTATTGAAGCCTGGGAGTAAGATATGAAAGCAATGAATATGAGAAAGTCAGCAGGCTTTACCTTAATCGAGCTGGTTATGGTAATTGTTATTCTTGGTATCTTGGCTGCATTTGCTTTACCGAGGTTTGCAGATTTGGGTGGGGAAGCACGTGCATCCACAGTCGAGGGTGCGTACGGCGCCATCAAATCAGCATCGGCGATTGCGCATTCAAAGGCATTGGCCGTTGGTAATGATCCTGCCTCAGTCGCGCTTGAGGGGGGATCGATCAACATGATCAATGGTTACCCACAAGCGCTGGACGCAGGCAATGGTGGTATCTTGGATGCAGCTCAAATTACCACCGGCACTAATGGTGATTTCAACGTAGGTGCTTCTTCCAGTGCCGGATCCGGTGCTGGAGCCGTAATTGTAATTCAGGCAAAAGGCGCCCCAACCACAGGGACCGGAAGTTGTCAGGTAAGTTACACGGCGCCAGCAGCGAACAATACACCCACCATTACAGTCGACGTTAGTAACTGCTAAAAGTAGTTTCTATATTGCTAACCCTTTATAAATTATTAGAGGGTTACATTGATATTAATTGACTTGCATCGATAAGCGAGGTCTTTATGAGCAGCATGCTTGTGACACGAAAGCAAAAAGGTTTCACCCTGATAGAACTTGTTATGGTTATCGTTATTCTTGGCATTCTGGCGGCGTTTGCATTGCCGCGTTTTGCCGATTTGGGTGGCGAAGCTAGGCGCTCGAGTCTTGAGGGCGCGCGTGGTGCTGTTAAATCAGCGTCCGCAATTGCTCATTCTGCTTGGTTGGCTAACGATCAGACTGGCCCCGTCGTGCTGGAGGGCGCATCCATCGACATGAGTACAGCTGGCTATCCGTTGGCAAACCCGAGCACAAACGATGGCATTATAGAGGCAGCGCAACTCGATGCTAATGACTACACGCTTGACAACACAACTGACACCACTGAACTTGAAGTTACTATAGGTACTTGTTCATTCACTTATGATGAAAGCGACGGTTCGGTATCGACCATTACCGATTCGGATACGACTGATGACGGTTGTTAGTGCTGGTAAATGATCGGGTGATTTGAAAAAAACCTGCTTCACATGACCATGATTCGCTATAAGGAACATAAAATGTGGCGTAATCCTAGTGCTGCGGGCTTTACGCTTGTGGAGCTGGTCATGGTCATTATCCTGATCGGCGTAATATCGGCGCTCGGGTTAGGTCTCTTTGCTCGGAGCTCCACCTTTTCCCCCCTGCTGGCCACCCAGCAACTGGAGTCCGCCACGCTGCTTGCCCAACAGGCAGCGCTGGCGGGTAACGCCGGTCAGGACTCCCTCTCGGTGAGTTCCGGGTCCGGTGAGTTTTTGTTTACCGTTGGCTCCCGTGAACCATTCCGTATTGCGTCAGGCAACACGTCCCTGTCGGTAAACGGGGCAACCTTTCCTATTACGTTTGATCACTTCGGGCGCCCGGAAACCTCGGGCAATTCCGTGCAGTTCACCTTTTCCGGCGAACCCACCTACCAGGTTTGCCTCAGTGCACTCGGCGCGGTCTACCGGGGAGGCTGCTGATGCGCTCCCATCATGGTGCCACCCTGGTGGAACTGGTGATGACCATTGTCATTATCAGCGTCGCCATTGCTGGCGTGGTGGGGGCCTTTTCCCTGATTGCCGGACGCAGTGCTGACCCGCTCAATCAGACCCGGGCCGTGGCCCTGGCCCAGCGCTATATGGATGAGATACTGGCCCGACCATTCGATGAAGCTGCCCCCGCCGGCCAGCGCTATGGCGGTGGTTGCCGGAAAACCGTGGACAGCAGCCGGGACCGCGACAGTTACCGGGACGTTGACGACTTTGATGCGATTACCGGCGAAACGCCTTCGGAGTACTGGGTATCCAGCGGTGGCGCGGTGGATGGGTATGAGCAGTTTTCGGTGACCGTAAACGTCGACTGTGTGGCGGATCCGTCTGCTGAGCTGGGTGCCTCAGTGGAGGCCAAGCGGGTCGAAATCCTCATTGATGACCCGTCCGGTAACCGCTACGTGTTCTCGGCCTACAGGGTGAACTACTGATGGTTCGCAACCGCGGCTTCACTCTGGTCGAGCTGATCATGGTGATCGTGTTGCTGGCCATCGTGGCCACCATTTCAGTGCAGTTTGTGGCGCTGTCAACACAGGGCGCCATTGATACCGGAGAACGACAACAACGGGCCCTGAAAGCGGTGGTGGTCAGCGAGCAGATCACCCGTATGCTGAGGGAAGCCTTCCCGCTGTCGGTTCGACCGGTGGGGTCCGGGTGTATCGAGTGGCTTCCAATTGCTGGCGCCACCACGTACGTGGCGCTGCCGGCAGGGAACGCCACAACCCTTGAAGTGATCCCGTTTCGGCGGGAGCCCTCCGGTAGCGCTCTCAGGATTATCGTTTATGGTTACGGCACGCCCACATCGGATTTCTATACCAGCCCGGTAAGCAGCCCCGGGCCGATTTCCCCGGAAATTGATGCCATTGATAACGCTTTTCCGGCTGAGATCGAGTTGGTCTCGGACCACCGCTTCCGTGAACGCTCGCCATCCAGGAGGCTGTTTGTGGTGGGGCAGCCGCAGACCTTGTGCCCTGAGGCCGGCCAGATTGCACTTTACCGGCAATATGACATTGGACAGCCCTATACCGCTGGGCGTCGCGATGTGCTGACGGCGAACCTGGTGGGAACCACCTCTTTTACCTATACCCCGCCGTCGTTACGACGTGCCGCCGTGGTCAGTTTTTCATTTGAACTGGATAGTGCCCAGAGCAATGAGACCCTGAAGGTGACCCAGGAGGTTCAGATCCGCAATGTGCCATGAAAAGTCGTTGTCTGCACACCGGGGAGCAGGTCTCCCGGTCGCCCTTTTTATTATCACGGTGCTTTCATTGCTCGTGCTGGGTATGGCTCAGCTACAGCAGACGTCGGGCGAAGCGGTGAGCCTGCAGATACAGTCCCAGAGAGCGCTGTTCGCGGCTGAGAGTGGTGCCCAGGTGGCGGTGGCGCAGGTGCTGGACAGCAACAGTTGCAGTCTCGCATCCTCCGGCATCAGTTTTTCGGGATCGGGGTTGTCCGGGTGCTCAGCCGCGTTGTCATGTGATGCGATCCCGGTTCCGGCGACGGGTCCGGCCAGCTCGCCCGTCTTCGTGGTGACCAGTACCGGCCAGTGTGGCAGTGGCCTGGAGCAGGCCGAGCGTGTTGTGGAGGTTGTTGTCCAATGAGTGGTTCCACAGGAATGGCCCGCATGGTGGTTCGAGCAGTCTTGGTACTGACGATGGTGCTGCTGTCTGCCAGGGTCTGGGCGGAGTGTACTGCCGAGTATGTGGGGTTGGCATCCATCAATGAGATTTCTGACAAGGAACAGTTTATTGAGGTCAAGATTCTCAGCTCGTCCATCGATGCGTCCGTGTATTCCCAATGGTCGCTGGATTTCTGTGCAACGGATGGCAAGAATAAACCCACGGTGGAATGCGCGTTTGATTTGCCGCTTTCTGGTGCCGGAATCGATATCTCCGGCCTGCCATGGCTGGTTCGGACAGGGCTGGGAGGTGCAGCGGTCGACCTTGCGGGAATGGACGTTCGCCTGAAGGATGCTGCAGGCCGCACTATCGATTACGTAAAGGTCGGGCCAGGCGCTGGAGATGCGCGGATACCGGACCCGGACTGTAACGCTGACGACCTGCCTTATGACAGCTATCTACCCCCGGTCAGCGGGCAGGCCGGGCAGTTCGCAAAACGGTTGCCTGATGGTACCGGCGACTGGTTTATGGCCACCGGTGCGTCGGACGGTAAAAGCACCGACAGCACCACGAACGATGAGGACGCCACCGGACCGGCAATTAATGTCTATGGCGATGGGGTATTCGCCGGTGATACCGCCGTATTCACGGTGAGCTTGCCGGACGGTGTGTTGGCTTCGGAAGATATACAGATTCAGTACCAGACAGAAGATCAGAGCGCAGTGGCGCCAGGGGATTACCAGGCGCAGTCCGGCACCGTGACTCTCGTCACCGGGGCAAACAGCGTCGATATCGAGGTTGCTACCAACGCGGATGCCGATCACGCCACAGAGCGCTTTTATCTCAGGATTACCGGAGTTTCCTATGGCATTCCTGAATCAACCATTGCCATTGGAGAGATCTGGCCTGCTGCCACCGGATTATGGCAGTTTGAGCAGACGACGGAAGATAGCTCAGGAAATGGGTTGGATGGCGATGTCAACGGCTGGTTTAGTTACTCGGATAATATGCCAGCCATCCAAGGTGCAGTGGGGACCTGTCATTATGGCGTACTCTCCAATGAAACCCTTGAATACGGGCGATTCTCAGTGTCAGACAACAGCCTGCTGGATCTCTCTGAGTCATTGACCATCGCCGCATGGGTCCGACGAGATGAAAGCGGCAGTGGGTATATTCTGTCGAAAGGAAGTAATTATCAGTGGTTCGCAGATGCTGACGGTCGGCTTTACTGGCTGTGGCAGGGTCACTCCCTGGTTTCCGGCACCGGGGTTCTGCCCAGGGGGGCATGGGCTCATATTGCCGTGACCTACAAGAGCGGCGAGCAGATTCTTTACGTCAATGGCGAGGCTGTCGACAGCGATACGGTTTCCGGGGGACTCCCGACCAATTCAAGCCCGCTCATACTCGGCCGAGACGCTTTCTTTAACCTGATCGGTACTGGTTCGCGGTTCGACGGAGCCGTAGACGAATTGCACATATACAGCAGTGCCTTGCCGTCGGCGGCTATACGTGCCGTTTTTGAACTCACTTACCCTTGCGGGGGAGTGGCCGTTCTGGATCGGCTGGAGGTGACGGCACCGACTTCGGCGAGTGTGTGCGCGCCCCTGAATGTTCGGCTGACCGCCTATGACACCAGCGGAAACGTCTTCGAGCAATACGATGGCTCTGTCGCCTTGCAGACAAGCAGTAACCATGGTCGCTGGAGTCCGGGCGGCTCCAGGGGAACATTGTCACCGGCTCCGGACACCAGTGATGATGGCCAGGCCGTCTACCAGTTTGTGACTGCGGATAACGGCGATGTGACCCTGACCTTCTCCAACACTCACGCCGACCAACTGACCTTTACCGCCATTGATCAGGCTACCGGTATCAGTGTAACGAGCGATCCGGTAACGTTCGCCGAAAATGCACTGTACATTGAGAAGTGGAACGATGACTTTGGTTACGACCTCATTGCAGGTCGTAAACACCCTTACAAGGTCAGTATGCTGAAGCAGGATCCGGACCCTGATCCGGCTAGCGAGAACTGCGGCGTAGCTGCAGACTACGATGGCACGTACAGCCTGAAGGCGTGGCTGGTTCGGGAGGAAGACGATCCCGTCGGAGCTGAGCCATTGTTGGCATCCAGTTCAGACTCTGTGTTGCTGAAAGATTCGGAGGCATCGGCGGGTAACCTCGAGGTGATCTTTGCCAGCGGTACGGCCAAGATCTCCCTTACGGCTTCTGATGTAGGCCATTACACTCTGAACCTCCGGGATGAGAGCAGTGGCTTTGTTCAGGCTGCGGACGGCACGCCTCTTTCCATTGTCTCAGTTTCTGCTTCAGCCCCATGGACAGCCCGACCTTTTGCCATTGCCATGGAGATACCAGGGAACCCCGGCGCACAGGATGCGACGGGCCCCTCGTTCCAGGCTGCCGGAGAAGTGTTCACCCTGAGGGTGGGTGGCGCTCTTTATGACAGTGCAGACGACACCAATGGCGATGGCGTCGCCGATGCTGGCGCCAATCTTATGGATAACGGTTTTGCGGCCTCTTTTGGTCAGGAAGGGGAATCGGTGGTGCTGGCAGCCGACCTGCTGGCACCGGCTACCGGAACCAACCCCGGGCTGGGCGGCCCGACGCTGGAGGCATCGGACTACAGTGGTGGGGTGGCAGCCCCGACGGACTTCTTTTTTTCGGAAGTTGGCATTATCGACGTATCCGGCGACATCGGAGATGGCAATTACCTGGGCGCCGGCAGTGCACGCACGGCAAGAATGGAGGGTACCACTGGTCCGGTGGGGCGGTTTATACCACACCACTTAACCGTCAGCGTGGACGACGACGGTGTTATTGAAGCGGTATGCGGTGCTGCCGGAGGTTTCACCTACAGTGGGCAGGACAGCGGCTGGTCCCTGGAGCCGACCGTCGAGGTGATACCCAAAAACCAGGCCGGGGCCCAGACCCGGAACTATCTTGTGGGCGGGTTCATGCGTCTGCTGCCAGATGGCGTTTCCAGGACCTGGCCAACCCAGGACGAGTCAGCCCTGCTGAGCGATGGGGTAACACCCTATCCGGTAACGGTTGTAGACAGTATCGGGGAGATCCTTCCAAGGTCTGATGGCGATCCCATACTTTATCGGTACGCCGGTGATGACATAATCCGTTACAGCAAGTCGCCGGATGCCCTGATCGCGCCGTTTATACCCTCATTGACGTTTGAAATCGACGGGGTGGTTGATGAGGACGGAGCAACGGCTCTGGAGACTGGCCCGAACAGCAGTGTGCCCCTCGTGCTGCCACCAGCGAGCGATGGTGAGGTCGTTTATGGCCGCAGAGTAATGGAAAACGTTTATGGTCCCGAGACCGCGGAAGAGCTGCTGATGCCAGTCTCAATGGAGTACTGGACCGGCACCGGTTTTGCTGTGAACGACAGTGACAACTGCACAGATTGGAACGTGGATTCTTCACTGGAAGATAATGAGCAATACCACACCCTGGCCAGCCGGGGAGATACCGGAACCTTCAGTAACGGGCTGGCGGATCCACTGGTTCTGGAACCCTCGGGCACCCCGGGTGAAGAGCGCCTGACGTGGCTCGTTCCCGTCTGGCAACAGCACGACTGGAATGGTGACAATGCACTCCAGGACCCGTCCGCCCTCGCCACCTTCGGCGTCTACCGCGGCCACGACCGCATCATCTACTGGCGCGAAGTCGAGAACTGATTCGCGGTTACTGTAGCGGGGTGAACAAGCTCAGTGCTCGTCCACCTCCTCATGCTCCATGCCCAGCTCGTTGATCTTCCGCGTCAGGGTGTTACGGCCCCAGCCCAGCAGGATAGAAGCGTCACGCCGCCGGCCGCCGGTGTGTTTGAGGGCGGTTTCGATCATGATCTTCTCGAACTCCGGCACTGCCGTGTCCAGGATGCCCTTCTTGCCCCGGCGTAGCTCCTGCTCGGCCCAGTTACGCAGGCCTTCCTGCCAGGTCTGGCCGGTGGCCGGGGTTTCCGCCTGTTGCATCAGCTCCGGGGGCAGGTCGTCGATGTGCACCTCGCGGCCACTGGCCATCACCGTCAGCCAGCGGCAGGTGTTCTCCAACTGGCGCACGTTGCCCGGCCAGGGCAGGGTGGTGAGGTATTCCTCGGATTCCGGGCGCAGCACCTTGGGTTCTACCGCGAGTTCCTTGGCTGCCCGTTTCAGGAAGTGCTGCATCAGGCGGGGGATATCCTCCCGGCGTTCCGCCAGCTTGGGCAGGTGTACCCGGATCACGTTGAGCCGGTGGAACAGATCTTCCCGGAACTTGCCGGCCTCCACCAGTTTTTCCAGGTCCTGGTGGGTGGCGGCGATGATGCGCACATCCACCTTGATGGGCGTGGTACCGCCCACCCGGTAGAACTCGCCATCCGCCAGTACCCGCAGTAGCCGGGTCTGGGTATCTGCCGGCATATCGCCGATCTCGTCCAGGAACAGGGTGCCGCCGTTGGACTGCTCGAAGCGGCCCTGGCGGGCGGCTGCGGCGCCGGTAAAGGCGCCCTTTTCGTGGCCGAACAATTCGGATTCGATCAGGTCCTTGGGTATGGCCGCCATGTTCAGGGCGATAAAAGGATGGGTGGCGCGGGGGCTGTGGTTATGCAGCGCCTGGGCCACCAGTTCCTTGCCGGTACCGCTCTCGCCGTTGATCAATACCGTGATGTTGGAGTGGGAGAGCCGGCCGATGGCCCGGAAGACCTCCTGCATGGCCGGCGCTTCGCCGATGATTTCCGCATTGCGGTGGGGCGATTCGGTACTGGGTTCGGAGTTGGCCCGGCGTTCATGGCTGTGGGCAACAGCACGTTTTGCCAGGGCTACCGCGTCGTCCACGTCAAACGGTTTGGGCAGGTACTCGAAGGCCCCACTCTGGTAGCTGGTGACCGCGCTCTCCAGGTCGGAGTGGGCGGTCATGATGATCACCGGCACATCCGGGTGAGACTCGGCTACCCGGGACAGCAGGGCGATGCCATCAATGCCGGGCATACGGATATCACTGATAATGGCATCCGGCTCCTCGTGCTCGAGGCGCATCATGACATTGTCACCATTCTCGAACACCCGGGGCGCCATTCCGGCCTGGGTCAGGGCGCGTTCCAGCACCCAGCGTATGCTGCGGTCATCATCAATGATCCAGACGTTTGCCGGTTGACTCATCGCGTGGTCTCCTCCAGCGGCAGAAAGATAATAAAGTCGGTCGAGCCAGGTTCACTATCGCATTCCACCAGGCCATGGTGCTGCCCGATGATGCTCTGGGTAATGGACAGCCCCAGGCCGGTGCCATTGGCACGACCACTGATCATGGGATAGAAAATGTTCTGCAACAGGTCCGGGGCGATACCCGGGCCGTTGTCTATGATGTCCACCCGGCACACCAGGCGATGGCGTTTCTGGCCAATGGTGAACTGGCGCAATACCCGGGTGCGGAACGTAATGGTGGGTGGCTCGGTGCTACAGGGCTGGTCCCGGTAATCAAAGGCCGCTTCCATGGCATTGCGGGCGATGTTGAGGAAGGCCTGGATCAGCTGCTCCTTGTCGCCCGGGAATTCCGGCAGGCTGACGTCGTAGTCGCGACGGAAGTTCAGCCGGCCCCGGCTCTCGGCCTCCAGCAGGGTGCGTACCCGTTCAAGCACTTCGTGGATATTGGTGGGTGCCAGCTTGAGTGCCCGGTTCGGCCCGAGCATGCGGTCCACAAGGCTTCGCAGCCGGTCGGCCTCATCAATGATCACCTGGGTATACTCTTTCTGGCTGTCATCCGACAGCTCCCGGTCAAGCAGCTGGGCGGCACCGCGAATGCCACCAAGAGGGTTCTTGATCTCGTGTGCCATGCCCCTTACCAGGATGCGGGTGGTCTCCTGCTGGGTCAGCAGGTCTTCTTCCCGGCTGATGCGAAGCAGGCGGTCCCGGGGCTGGATCTCCAGCAGCAGGTGATTACCGTCCGTACCGAAGGGGGCCACCGAGTAATCCACGGTCAGTCGGGCCCCCGTCGCCAACAGGAATTCGGCTTCCCGTCGGGTATAGGTCTGCCCTGTCTCCACCGCAGCCTGAAGCGTATCCAGGGACTGGTTGGTTTCCAGTAGCAGGCCTGCGAGTTTGACCCGATGTACCCGGGCGATGCTGGTTTCCAGCAGGCTTTCGGCGGCCAGGTTCAGGTAGTCGATGCGCAGGTCGCTGTCCACAACGATCACTGCGGTGGTGAGGCTGTCGAGTATGGTCTTGTATTCCGTAACGGCTGACATGAAACTCCCTCGGTTGATGGCCTGGCTGCTGCAAGAACCGATCCAGAATCGAGACTGAGTCGCGATTTTTTCCATGGATGCGCTATTTGCGGGCAGGAAGGCCCTCAGCCCGGACTTTCTTCGCCATAGCCTGGTGCGAGCGGTGTAAGCGTGTCGCGAATCGAGGCTGAAAACGCCCCTTGCCGGAACAGAGTATGGCTGCTAATCGGTGCGCATGCACCAATATAGCGCGCATGCGGGAGGAAGGACAGGGCCCGGCGACAGTCGGCGAGGCCCTGGGCAGAATGCCAGAATCAGTTGAGTACCGAGGGGCGGTGGACGGTGAAGCTGATCTTGTCGCCGGTGTAGATGCGTTCGCCATTCGGGCCGATGACGTTGACGCCGGCATTGTGAGTGCCCCTGAACACGTTGTTGACGGTCACGGAGCCGGATCGGGTCTGTCCCACCGGCGTGCCGTCCATGGTGATTTCGAACTGGTGCCCCTGGCGCAGGGCCGGCGTGCTGGTAACCCGGAATTCCACGTTGCCACTACCGCTATGGAAAGCCTCGTCGTTCGCCGGTGAGGTGAAGCTGACGGATTCATAGGCTTCCTGGTCGCCTATGCTCTCGTCTTCTTCGGCCAGCTGCTTCTTCACCGTCTCCGGCTTGGGCATGGTGACCGTGGTGACCGGCTTGACGTCCACCCGCTCGGCGTTGTCTCCCGGCTCATCGGTAAAGGTGACGTTGCCGTTGGCGTCCACCTGGCGGTAGACCTCGGCCTGGGCGGGTACGGCGATCAGTGCTGACGTAAGGGCAGCAATCAGGAACAGAGCTTTCATGGGCAGAACCTTGTGATGGACCATGACCGGATTATCGGCAGAGCGTGCAGGCAATGCAATCTACCATGCGTCGCCTCAGGTTACGGTGAGGTAAAAGTCACAAAAAAGCCCCGCCGAAGCGGGGCTTTGTCACTGCTGTGAAGCGGTTGCGGGGCTTTTGGCACACCCCGCTGCTATTACCGCTTAGACAGAGTAGTACAGCTCGAATTCCACCGGGTGGGTGGTCATGTTCAGACGCTCGACTTCACCGCGCTTCAGGTCGATGTAGCCGGCAATCATGTCTTCAGTGAACACGCCGCCACGGGTCAGGAACTCGTGGTCTTCCTGCAGGCAGTCCAGGGCTTCCTGGAAAGTCTCGGCCACGGTCGGAATGTTCAGGGCCTCTTCCTTGGGCAGGTCGTACAGATCCTTGTCCATGGCGTCGCCCGGGTGGATCTTGTTCTGGATACCGTCAAGGCCAGCCATCATCAGGGCGGCGAAGGCCAGGTACGGGTTGGCGGACGCATCCGGGAAGCGAACTTCGATACGACGGCCCTTGGGGCTGCTTACGTACGGAATCCGGATGGAAGCGGAACGGTTACGGGCGGAGTAGGCCAGCATGACCGGAGCTTCAAAGCCTGGTACCAGACGCTTGTAGCTGTTGGTGGAGCTGTTGGTGAAGGCGTTGATGGCCTTGGAGTGCTTGATGATGCCGCCAATGTAGTACAGCGCCATTTCGCTCAGGCCGGCGTAGCCGTCACCAGCGAACAGGTTCTTGCCGTCCTTGTTCAGGGACATGTGTACGTGCATGCCGGAACCGTTGTCGCCGACCACCGGCTTGGGCATGAAGGTGGCGGTCTTGCCGTAGGCGTGGGCCACGTTGTGTACGCAGTACTTGAGGATCTGAACCTCGTCAGCCTTGCGGGTCAGGGTATTGGCGCCAACACCGATCTCGCACTGGCCGGCAGTACCCACTTCGTGGTGGTGAACTTCAATTTCCAGGCCCATGGACTCCATGGCGGCACACATGGCGCCACGCAGGTCATGCAGGCTGTCTACCGGGGGAACCGGGAAGTAGCCGCCTTTAACACCCGGACGGTGACCGATGTTGTTGCGCTCGAAGTCTTCACCGGAAACCCAGGCGGCTTCCTCGGAGTAGAGTTCGTACATGGCGCCTTGCATATCGACTTTCCACTTGGCGGAATCGAATACGAAGAATTCCGGTTCCGGGCCAAACAGGGCGCCGTCGGCTACACCGGTGGACTTGAGGTATTCCTCGGCACGCTTGGCCACGGAGCGGGGGTCACGCTCATAGCCCTGCATGGTGGTCGGTTCCACGATGTCACAGGTGATGTTGAGGGTGGTTTCCTCGGTGAACGGATCCAGTACGGAGGTCTCGTCGTCCGGCATCAGGATCATGTCGGACTCGTTAATGCCCTTCCAGCCGGAAATTGAAGAACCATCGAACATCTTGCCGTCGCTGAAGAAGTCATCATCAACTTCGGTGGCGGGCAGGGTGACGTGCTGCTCTTTGCCGCGGCTGTCAGTGAATCGCATGTCGACCCATTTGACTTCGTGTTCTTTGATCAGATCAATCGTTTTGGCCATTGTGCTCTTACTCCGTAAGTTAACCCGGGTTGCGGGTGATTTCGGTGTTCGTTGTGCCGGATCGTTCAGCGTTGCTGCGGTCCGATCGATGATATCAGCGATGCTGGCAGCTCTGATACGAGGCTGCATCGCCCTGATAGTCGGCTGCCGAAAATGAATGCAAACGGCTTGCCAGTTTCTTTCTGGCGCGCCAGAACAGCGCAACCACGGCTTCCCGGGAGTGCGGAGACGCTCTCCACTGGGGCAGACCCTGTATAAAAGGCAGCTTGGGCGCACTAAAATAGTGCAAAAATGCGTTACCGTGATCGTTTGTGGTGCGTCTGGCGCCGGAGTGCACTGAAACAGAATAGGCGTTTTTCTTCATATTAACGACACCCTGTTTCCGATATACTTCGCGCGCCTGCCAACCGCAGGATACCGGCCTCATTGCCGGTGACAAGTATTCATTTTCCGGATTTGAGACGGCATGTGGGCGACCGACAGGTCGGCACTGGTGTCCCGTCTGGCTAGTTCGTTAGTTTTGAGTGAATTAGCCAGACGGAGCACTGAACCCTCTCAGGTCGTCTGACATGCCTCAGGAACCTGTTGTGATTGATAAGCTAAGAAATGTTGCCATTATTGCCCACGTTGACCACGGGAAGACCACCCTGGTAGATCAGTTGTTGCGCCAGTCCGGCACCCTTGACCGTAAGGAGCTCGAAAGCGAGCGGGTCATGGACTCCAACGACCAGGAAAAGGAACGTGGTATTACCATTCTGGCCAAGAACACGGCCCTGAAGTGGCACGACTACGACATCAATATCGTGGACACCCCGGGCCACGCCGACTTCGGTGGCGAAGTCGAGCGCGTCATGAGCATGGTCGACAGTGTGTTGCTGGTGGTGGATTCCATCGACGGCCCCATGCCGCAAACCCGGTTTGTTACCCAGAAAGCCTTTGCGGCCGGCCTGCGCCCCATTGTTGTGGTCAACAAGATTGACCGCCCCGGCGCACGCCCGGACTGGGTGGTGGACCAGGTGTTCGACCTGTTCGACAATCTCGGTGCGACCGACGAGCAGCTGGATTTCCCGATTGTCTTTGCCAGCGCCCTAAACGGCATTGCCGGCATGGAGCACGAAGCGCTGGACGACAACATGGACGCGGTCTTCCAGGCCATTGTCGACCATGTGCCGGCACCCGATGTGGATCCCGACGGCACCTTCCAGATGCAGATTTCCCAGCTTGATTACAACAGCTTCCTGGGTGTTATCGGTATCGGCCGTATCGCGCGCGGCAAGGTGAAAACCAATACCCCGGTTACCGCCATCGACACCGACGGCAAGAAGCGTAACGGTCGTATCCTCAAGATTATGGGGCATTCCGGCCTGCACCGTGTCGAGGTGGATGAGGCCCAGGCGGGCGACATTGTCTGTATCAGCGGTCTGGATGAGCTGTTCATTTCCGACACCCTGTGTGACCAGAACAATGTGGAAGCGCTGCCTCCGCTGACCGTGGACGAGCCCACGGTCTCCATGACCTTCCAGGTGAACGACTCTCCGTTTGCCGGCAAGGAGGGCAAGTACGTCACCAGCCGTAATATCAAGGAGCGTCTGGAAAAAGAGCTGCTGCATAACGTTGCGTTGCGGGTTGAGGATGGCGAGTCGGCGGACAAGTTCAAGGTATCCGGCCGTGGTGAACTGCACCTGTCCGTGCTGATTGAAAACATGCGCCGTGAAAATTTCGAGCTGGCGGTAGGTCGCCCGGAAGTCGTGATTCGTGAAATCGACGGCGTAAAGCAGGAGCCCTACGAAAACGTTATCGTCGATATCGAAGAGCAGCACCAGGGGCCGGTGATGGAACAGCTGGGCCTGCGCAAGGGTGACATGACCAACATGATCCCGGATGGCAAAGGCCGTATGCGTGTGGAATACGTGATTCCGGCCCGTGGTCTGATCGGCTTCCGGAACACCTTCCTGACCATGACTTCCGGTACCGGTATCCTGACGTCCACCTTCAGTCACTACGGCCCGCTGAAAGAGGGTGCCATGGGCAGCCGTCAGAACGGTGTACTGATCTCCATGGCGAAGGGCACGGCCATGACCTACTCGCTGGAAACCCTGCAGAGTCGTGGCAAGCTTTTCCTGGCGCCTGGTGACGAGATTTACGAAGGCCAGTTGTGTGGCATTCACAGTCGTGACAACGACATCGTGGTCAACCCCACCAAGGCCAAGAAGCTCGACAATATGCGGGCTTCCGGCAAGGATGAGGTTATTGCCCTGGTGCCGCCGATCAGGCATACCCTGGAGCAGGCGCTGGAGTTCATCGACGACGACGAGCTGGTGGAAGTAACGCCCAAGTCGATCCGTCTGCGCAAGAAGCTGCTGACCGAGAACGATCGTAAGCGTGCTGGCAAGAAGAGCTAAAGCCAGGGTTATTTCGAGGTTACGACGTACATCCCCTCTCTCTTGAGGGGAGAGGGCCAGGGTGAGGGTGAAAGGCGGCCGGGCTCTAGAGTCGGCTGCTCCCCCCCCTCACCCCAACCCCTCTCCCTCCGGGGGAGAGGGGCTTTTACACATGAACTTACCCGCCAATCTCAGCTAGACTCTTTTTATCGCCAAAAGGAGCCCGCAATGCTGACCCTCTACCCTGAAATCGAACCCTACGCCCGTCACAGGCTTGCGGTGGATCCGCCCCATGAGCTTTACCTGGAAGAGTCCGGCAACCCCGAGGGGGTTCCCGTCATCGTCGTCCATGGTGGCCCTGGTGGCGGCTGCGAAGAATGGTATCGCCGGTTCTTCGATGCGGAACGTTTTCGTATCATCCTACTGGACCAGCGGGGCGCCGGCCGTTCGACGCCGCTGGCCGAACTGGAGGGCAACACCACCCAGGCGCTGGTGGAGGATCTGGAGCGGGTGCGATCATTTCTCGGCATTGACCGCTGGATGCTGTTCGGGGGCAGTTGGGGTTCCACCCTCAGCCTTGCCTATGCGCAGGACCATCCGGACAGGGTGCTGGGGCTGGTGCTGAGGGGAATCTTCCTGTGCCGCCCCGAGGACATACACTGGTTTTACCAGCACGGGGCCGGGCGGGTATTTCCCGACTACTGGCACGACTATGTGGCCACTATCCCGGAGGTGGAGAGGGCCGACATGGTGTCGGCCTATTACCGGCGCCTGACCAGTGACAATGAGCTGGAACAGATCCAGGCGGCCAAGGCCTGGTCAGTGTGGGAGGGGCGGTGCGCCACCCTGCACCCCAATCCCCGGGTCGTGGAGCACTTTGCCCACCCCCATACCGCCATTGCGCTGGCCCGTATCGAGTGCCACTACTTCATGAACAATGCCTTTCTGAAGCCGGGGCAGTTGCTGGTCAACGCCCACCGGCTGGCGGATATTCCCGGTGTTATCGTCCATGGCCGCTATGACATGGTTTGCCCTCTGGACAACGCCTTTGCCCTCAGTGAGGTCTGGCCCCAGGCTGAACTTCGCATCATTCGGGACGCTGGTCATTCGGCGTCAGAACCGCCCATTATTGATGCGTTAATGCGTGCGGTGGAAACCGTGTCACGGCAGGCGGAGCCGCGCCTGGCCTGACCGATACCAACGGTTGCCCCGGTGATGTCGGAAATTACAGATAAAAAAACGGATGTCCGCAGGTTACCCGACTTGCACCCGGGTTACTCCGTCGATAGAATCCGATCCGTCTTCAAACTAACCTGGTTTCAGGGATGTTATGAAAGGATTGATCCAGAGGGTAACCGGGGCCAGTGTGTCGGTGGATGGCGAGACCATTGCCCGCATTGATCGCGGCCTGTTGCTGTTACTCGGGGTCGAGAAAAAGGATACTGAAGGGGAAGTGGATGCCCTGCTTCGCAAGATTGCCCGTTACCGGGTCTTCCCTGATGACCAGGGGCGAATGAACCGCAGTCTGGAGGATTGCGGTGGTTCCCTGCTGGTGGTTCCCCAGTTTACGCTTGCTGCCGATACCGCGTCCGGTACCCGTCCGGGGTTTTCCGATGCGGCTGCGCCTGAAGCAGCGAATGATCTTGTGACTGAGTTTGTTCGTCGGGCCGTTGAAAGGCTTGGGGAAAGCCGGGTAGGGCAGGGCCGCTTCGGGGCCGATATGAAGGTATCGCTGGTTAATGACGGGCCGGTGACATTTTTGTTGACGGTTTGAATAAAACTGTCACACAAGGCTGATAGGTTGACAGTCAGCAAATCCGGCAGGCGCGCCCACCGATGGTGCGCGCAAGCAGGCTCGATCTGGCTGGCGCTCTTAAACGGTGCTCAAGGCGTCCTGTAAATAGAGTGGATTAAGTGGCTACGGTTGCACAACTTACTGATTAGTAAGTTTTGTAAGGGTTCTGGCCCTGATTTTGATCCCTCGGACGTAGCGTGAGTTATAACCCCAATGGGGTAAAGACAAAAAAGACCTGAAAAATTAAGGTTAATGATTTGCAATTGTCTTGTTGATGTATTAAAACAGTGCTACTTAAGGCAAAGCTTCAAAAAAGTTTTGTAAGTGATTGACTGTGAAGGATCCCCATAAGAAGAGATCTGACGTCATTGCCCCGTTTCCACAGCCAGATGGCTACCGGTTGCGGGTGTACTGAGACTGATAGGCGGGTCAGGCCCGTCGCTAAAAACCTGAGTTAACTCAAAAGGAAGATGCAAGATGAAAAAGACACTTATCGCTTCAGCGATTGCCGCCGCTACCTTCTCCGGCTCCGTGCTGGCGCAGGAAAGCAACCTGCCGACCGTTTACGGTAACATCCAGTACGCCGGTGTATACAGTGACATCAAGGATGGCCCAAATGGTTTGGAGCATCGTGACAACGGTTCCACCCTGGGTTTCACCCATGACCACATGATCACTCCGGATCTGGAAGGTTTCTTCAAGATCGAGATGGATCGCCTGGGCGCTGACGACATCGACTCTCGCGACAGCTTCCGTATCGACGAAGCTTACATCGGTGTACGTGGTGACAACCTCGGTCAGCTGTGGATCGGTAGTGACGACTCCACTTATGAGCGTGCTGTTACCGTTATCTCTGAGTATTACGAAGCGGCTGATCTGAGCATTGGCGCTCCTTACACTACCGGCGAAGGCGATCTGGTTCAGTACATGTCCCCGTCTTTCGGTGGCCTGTCTCTGTGGGCAGCCGTAGAAGTTAACGGCAAATCAGACAGCCAAAACACCACAGGCGACAACGAGTTCCCGTACCAGCTGGCAGCGGTTTACACTACTGGCATGTTCGAGCTGGCAGCCGCCATTGACTCCAACGATAACAGCGTGGGTGACAACGAGAACACCTACGGTGTTCGTGGTACCGCCAACCTGGATGCGCTGTCCCTGACAGCTGAATTCCATACTCGCGACGAGGCCTACGACCTGTATGGTGTTCAGGGTATCTACACCCTGGGTGCCAATCGCTTCGCGCTGTCTTACGAGCGTGCTGAAGACGATAACTCCAGCGACGCGATGGACACCATCACGCTGCAGGCCCTGCATAACCTGTCTGACAACATGTATGTGTATGTTGAAGGCTACCTGGGTGGCGGTGACGACGTATATGGCTACAATGCAATCGACACTGACGGCGATGGTGAAAATGATGCCTTTGCTGACTACAGTGACGAAGCTTCTGTTGCAGCCGTTGGTGCAGTCTACTACTTCTGATCAGCTAATCAGCTGACTAAAGAAGCAGTAAAGAAAAAACCGGCAGCCTTCGGGCTGCCGGTTTTTTCGTTTATGGTGTCAGGAAAATCCACTGGCCCGAAACAACAGGTGGAGCACTCATGGCAGAAGAACTGGAAATCAAGCTCAGTCTCACCCCGGACGCCCTCAGCCAGGCGGAGAATTGGCTGTCGGTCCAGGCAGGTGTCAGCAAGGGTCCTGAGAAGACGTTGGTGAACCGTTACTACGACACCCCGGCCGGCGACCTCAACCGCCAGAAAGTGGCGCTGAGGGTGCGTCAGGCCGGCGACGAGTTCATCCAGACCCTGAAAACCCAGGGTGAATTTGTGGATGGCGCCCATCGTCGCCAGGAGTGGGAATGGCCGCTGATGGGCACCGACCTGAATATCGGCCTGATTGCCGATACGCCGGTGGGTCAGGATGTGAACCTGGCGGACCTGAAGCCGGTCTTCGAGACCAACTTTGTCCGCCGTATCCTGATGCTGGAAAGTGCAGAGGCCATCGTCGAATGCGCCCTCGATCAGGGCAGTGTGCTGGCCGGAGAGCAGCGCAGGGACCTCTGTGAGCTTGAGCTTGAACTAAAACAGGGCAATTCAGCAGTGCTGCTGGACTGGGCCCGGGCGTTGACGGCGACGGTGCCGGTCTTCCTGAACCTGATCAGCAAGGCGGAGCAGGGGTATGCCCTGGCGGGGTTGCATCAGCCGGTGCCGCTGGGGGACGAAGAACCAACGGTCAACAAGGTACTACACGGCCTGTCCCGCGCCTGGCTGTCAGGCTCGGCGGATACATCATTGCTTCAGGACCTGACGAGTCTGCAGGAAAAGGAAATTTTGCCTGAGGCGCTGGTTGGCGATCTGGCATGGTTGAAGGAGCGTCTGGATGCGGGTGATACCGTGGCTGAACTGGCGGCAGGTTCGACCAGACTGGGCCAACTCCAACTGGCGCTGCTTGAATACTAGGAAAGATCCAGCACCATCGAGGCAATGGTGAAGTAGATCAGCACCCCGCTGACGTCCGCGATGGTGGTGATCAGCGGCATGCTGGCCGTGGCCGGGTCGAACTTCAGCTTGTCCAGCAGGAACGGCAGCAGCATGCCGATGGTGCTGCCAATAAGCACCACCACGATCATCGAGATGGCGACGACCGTCGCAATCTGCGGCCCTGCCTTGTAAAGCCCCACCACAGACACAGCCGCCGCCATGGTCAGCCCCAGGCCGGTTGCCACCAGCAGGTCCTTGCCCAGCAGCATGCCCCAGTCCCTGGCGGTGACGTCGCCGGTGGCAAGGCCCCGCACCATCAGGGTAGCCGACTGGGCCCCGGCATTACCGCCGCTGGCGATCAGAAGGGGCATGAAGAACAGCAGTGCGATATGGCTGGAGATGGTGTTCTGGAAATGGTCGATGCTGGCGCCGGTGAATATGTTGGCAAACACCAGGATAACCAGCCACTGAACCCGGGAGCGATACAGGGAAAAAGGCGATGCCGTCTTGAGGCCGGTTTCCAGGCGGCCGACGGTCGCACCCTTGTGCATGTCCTCGGTGGCCTCGGCCTCGGCCACGTCCATGGCATCATCGTAGGTGACAATGCCCACCAGACGGTTGTCGTCGTCAATGATCGGCAGGGCCAGCAGGTCGTAACGGGAAATCAGCCGCGCGACTTCTTCCTGCTCGGTGTGGGTGTGGGTGGACACCAGGCCGGTGGCCATCAGCGAATCCACCATGGCGCCGGGAGCGCTGGTGATCAGGTTGCGCAGGGATATGACCCCGATCAGCCGGTGATCGTTGTCGACCACATAGGCCTGGTAGATGGTTTCCTTGTCCGGCGCGGTGTTGCGCAGCAGCGCCAGGGCCGATGCCACGGTCATTCCCGAGCTGACCACGGCGTAGTCGGACGTCATCAGCGCCCCGGCCGTGCCTTCCTCAAAGCTGGCCAGGCGGCGCAGGTCTTCCCGCTCCCGGCTGGCCAGGGACTGGAACAGCGCGTGTTGCTGGTTTTCGTCAAGGATGTTGAAGAAGTCGGCCCGCTCGTCCGCCGACATGTTGGTGGCGATGCCTGCCAGTTCCCGGTTCGGAATGAGCCGGGCAAATATGCGCTGCTTCTCCGGGCCGATATAGCCGAAGATCTTGGCCTGCTGATCCACCGGCAGGCTCTGTAACAGGCTCAGGCCGGTCTCGTTTTCCTCATCGCTGGTGTGCTCGATGAAATCCGCCAGGTCGGCCGCGTTGAACGACGAGACGGCCGCCCGGATTTCATCCGGCTGGCCGGTTTCCAGAGCTTCGTAAAGCGGTTGGAAAAACTCGGAATCAAGGAATGACACGCTGCAGCCTCTTTTCAATGCCGGTAGGCGATTAGCTGTTCGGGCAGCCTGAAGTCCGAGAGGCTGCTAGTGTTCTTCGTGCATCGCCTGCCATTTGGCGAGGAACTGGCGGTATCGTTCCAGCGCTTCCTCCACAACGGAAAGGTCGGGGGTGTCGATAGACTTGACCAGCACAATCAACCCCTGGCCTTTGATTTCCAGCTGGGCTTCTGGATGACAGACGACGTTGTTATTGTCGTCGATGTACGCCAGCGCAGTGCCGATACCATGGCGAATCAGCGCGCTGACTATATCAGACCAGGTCAGGTCGTCCAGTGTCAGATTGTACCTATGTGGATGATCCTGCTCATAATTGAACATGTCCTCCAGGACGGCTTCGGTGCCCGGAGAGACCACCGCCCGCACCATGATCTCCGGATAGGTGCGCACCGGTCGTATGGTTGAACGGACTCCGATGGCCCGGAAGCGCTGGCGGTTCGCGTCCCGCACACATTCAGCCGTGGTCTTGCCGGCGAGGTTCAGTTCGCTCAGGCGGTGGGCGATATCAAAGGTATAGCTGTCGGAGGAGGGGTCCGTCTCGTCCAGGGCCAGCAGCAGGATATGCCGGGCCTGACCGGCGTGGGCTGCCTTCAGGTCTTCCTCGCTGGCGCCGGTGCCATGGTAATGAACCAGGCCGATATCCTTCAGTTCCGGGGGCAGGCCACTGGGGTATTCCCGCGTCAGCAGCATGATGGGAATACTTTCATAGCCGGGTACGGCCCGGAGCTGGGTGGCAACCCGCATGAAGTATTGCTCGCCACCGCGTCTGGGGGTGTTGATGATCAGTACGTGATTTTTCATGTCGAATCTCCAGCGGCCGGTCAGAATGCGTTCACGGCGGTAGAAACGGTATTCAATATAGTCACTGATAATCAGTGTCAGCAGTGTAATGGCGGAGACGTACATCAGCACCACGGTGCTGATGCGACCCAACGCGGTCACGGGGGCAAAGTCGCCGTAACCTACCGTGGCAAGTGTGGTCATGGCCAGCCAGAAACTTTCCGCCAGGGACAGTGGCTCAGCGGCCCAGAGGATCAGGGCATGTAAGGTAATCAGTCCGGCCAGCAGCATGAACAGCCGTTTCATGCGATTGCGGATAATACCCGACATGGGCAGGTGGGCAAGCTGGTGTTCCGGATTCAGTGAGCGGCGGTATGGCAGCATCTACGGTAGTCGTGTCTGGAAAGGGTGTCTGCGCGCTGAACGGTTGCCGGGCAGCTTTCGCCAATCAGCACTTGTTCAGTGGCTCGCAACGTATAGAGTAGTTGGAATATAACAGAGATACAGGGGTTTGCGTTATGACAGAACCGTGGAGCGGCCTTCCTCCGGCACTGGCGGACGAGGTATCGGGCGCCTGGGATCATGTGTTCCCTGAGGGGGTGCCAGCCTGGGCGAACGAGGCAGTGGGCATGGGGCAGGAGGCGCTGGCCGGGGCCATGGCGCGCAGCCTGTTCCTGCGGGAAAACCTGCAGCGCCACGGTGAGCTGATTCGGGAAGCGGTGGAGGCACAGCCGCTGTCAGAGCCAACTACTGCCGAAAGTCTACGGCAACGGTGGCAGGCCTATCTGGAAGGGGTGACCGATGAACCCTCCCTGCATCGGGCCCTGAGACGTTTTCGCCGGGAAAGCCAGTTCCGCATGATCTGGCGGGATGCGCTGAAACAGGCGGATTATCACGAGACGGTGGCCGCCGCCAGCGACTTTGCCGATATCGGTATCCAGGCGGCGCTGGACTGGCTCTACCCACAGGCCTGCGAGGAGCTGGGCACCCCCTATGGCCCCGATCCGGTCACCGGTGAGGATGCACCGCAGCCGATGGTTGTCCTGGGCATGGGCAAGCTTGGCGGGCACGAACTCAATATTTCCTCCGACATCGACCTGATCTTTGCGTTTCCCGGTAAGGGCGAGACCCGGGGCGGCCGCCGCTCCATCGACAACCAGCAGTTTTTTATAAGGCTGGGGCAGAAACTGATCCAGGCCCTGGACCAGATCACCGCCGATGGTTTCGTGTTCCGGGTGGACATGCGCCTGCGCCCCTATGGCCAGAGCGGCGCCCTGGCGCTGAGCTTCGCCGCCCTGGAAACCTACTACCAGGACCAGGGGCGTGAGTGGGAGCGCTATGCCATGGTGAAGGCCCGGGTGGTGGCGGGTGATCCCCGGGCGGGGCAGGTGCTGATGGAGAGCCTGCGGCCCTTTGTCTACCGCAAGTACATCGACTTCAGTGCCTTCGAGTCCCTGCGCTCCATGAAGGCCATGATCAACCGGGAGGTGCGTCGCCAGGGCCTGGAGAACAACATCAAGCTGGGCAGCGGCGGTATCCGCGAGATTGAGTTCGTGGTGCAGGCCTTCCAGCTGATTCGAGGTGGCCGTGACCGGGAACTGCAGCAGCGCGAGCTACTGAGAATTCTGCAGGAGCTGGAAGAGCTGGAACAGCTACCTTCACCGGTAGTAAAAGAGTTGCGTGAGGCTTACGTGTTCCTGCGCAACCTGGAGCATGCCCTGCAAGGCATGGAGGACAAGCAGACCCAACTGTTGCCGGATGACGAGCTGGGTCAGGCCCGGGTGGCGCTGATCATGGGCTATGACAGTTGGGACGACTGCCTGCAGGCCCTGAACGGGCACCGGGAACGGGTGGCCCACCACTTCTCCGATATCATTGCCCTCGACGACGATGACGAGGAATCGTCGGATCTGGACGAAGGCTGGCAGGAACTCTGGCTGGCGGAAATGGACGAGGAGGGCGCCGGGCAGTGGCTTGCCGAGCACGGTTTCGAGTCGCCCCAGGCCAGTCTCGGTGAGTTGGCCGACCTGCGCTCCAGCCGCACTGTCCAGACCCTGCAGACCCAGGGACGTCAGCGACTGAACCAGTTCATGCCAGTGATGCTGGAGGCCCTTTGTCATGTGGATCAGCCATCGCAAACCCTGTCCCGGGTGCTGCAGCTGGTGGAGTCCATACTGAGGCGCACCGCCTATATGGTGTTATTGCTGGAAAACCCGGGTGCGCGCACCCAGCTGGTGTGGCTGTGCAGCGAAAGCCCCTGGATTGCCCGGCAGCTGGCGGAAACACCCCTGCTGCTGGACGAGCTGCTGAATGCCGAGAGCCTCTATCATCCGCCCGCGAAGGAAGAACTGGAGGACGACCTGCGCCAGCAGATGCTGCGTATTCCATTCGAGGACCTGGAAGAGCAGATGGAGTCACTGCGGCATTTCAAGAAGGCCCACATCCTGCGGGTGGCAGCGTCGGAGCTGCGTGGCACCCTGCCGCTGATGAAAGTGAGCGATTACCTCACCTGGATTGCCGAAGTGGTGCTGGACCACGTGGTCGACGTGGCGTTCGCCAATCTGGTCAGCCGTCATGGCTATCCCCGGCGGTCGGATGGTTCCGCCTGTGACAAGGACTTTGCCATCATTGGCTATGGCAAGCTCGGGGGGCTTGAGCTGGGCTACACGTCGGACCTGGATCTGGTGTTTGTGCACGACGCCGACCCGGAGCAATCCACCGATGGCAACAAGCCTATCGATAACGCCGTATTCTATACCCGCCTGGGTCAGCGCATTGTCCATATCCTCAATACCCAGACCCCCTCAGGCCAGCTCTATGAGGTGGACATGCGCCTGCGCCCGTCCGGCAATTCCGGCCTGCTGGTCAGCACCCTGACGGCCTTCGAGAAGTACCAGCGAAACGATGCCTGGACCTGGGAACACCAGGCCCTGGCCCGGGCCCGAGGTGTGGCCGGATGCCCTCCAACGCTGCAGGCCTTTGAACGCTTGCGCCACGATATCCTGTGCCAGCATCGCGACCCTGCCGGGCTGCGCAAGGAAGTCGTCGATATGCGGGAGAAAATGCGGTCCAGTCTGGGCACCCCTGAATCGAAGCGATCCGAGGTGTTCCACATCAAGCATGACGCCGGCGGCCTGATCGACATAGAATTTCTGGTGCAGTACCTGATGCTGGCCCATAGCGAAGCCCATCCGGAGCTGACCCAGTGGTCCGACAACATTCGCCAGATGGAAGAGCTGGGTCGTGTCGGCGTGCTGCCGGTGGAGGATGCTGGCAAGCTGCGGGAAACCTTTATTACCCTGCGTTCCACCATTCACCGCCGGGCGTTGCAGAACCTGAACAGCCAGGTGGCCGGCGATGCGTTTCCACAGGAACGGGAGTACGTGAAGCGGATGTGGCAGCGTGTAATGGCTGATGACTGATATAGGTAGCATGCTACACTTCGTTTCCCGGTTTATTCCTGATAAACTGCCGTTTTTCCGAAAAACGTTTTCCAGGAGCAACAATAATGTCAATGGCTGATCGTGATGGCCTGATCTGGCTGGATGGTGAGATGGTTCCCTGGCGGGATGCCAAAACCCACGTCCTCACCCATACCCTCCACTATGGCCTGGGCTGTTTCGAAGGTGTGCGTGCCTACAGCACCGACAAGGGAGCGGCTATTTTCCGGCTGAAGGAACATACCGATCGCCTGTTCCGCTCGGCGCACATTCTGAACCTGACCATGCCGTTCACCAAGGAACAGCTGAACGACGCCCAGTGTCGCGCCGTGAGGGAAAACAACCTGGACGAGGCCTACATTCGTCCCATGGTATTCCTGGGGTCCGAGGGCATGGGCCTGCGTGCCGACAACCTGCAGGTACACGTCATGGTGGCAGCCTGGAGCTGGCCGTCGTACATGTCGCCAGAGGCCAAGGAGTTGGGCATCAAGGTGCGCACGTCGTCCTACACCCGGCACCACGTCAACATCACCATGTGTAAGGCCAAGGCCAACGGCAACTATATCAACTCCATGCTGGCGTTGAATGAAGCCATCTCCGGCGGCGCCGAAGAGGCCCTGCTGCTGGACAACGAGGGTTACGTGGCCGAAGGCTCCGGTGAGAACATCTTTATCTACCGCGACGGTGTACTGCACACGCCGGAGCTTACCTCATGCCTGGAAGGCATTACCCGCCAGACCATCCTCGACTTCTGCCGGGATGAAGGCATTCCGGTGAAAGAGCGTCGTATCACCCGCGATGAGGTCTACATTGCCGAGGAAGCCTTCTTTACCGGCACGGCCGCCGAGGTGCTACCCATCCGCGAGCTGGACGGCCGGATTATCGGCGAGGGTAAGCGTGGGCCGCTGACCGAAAAACTGCAGAGCAAATACTTTGACGCGGTCAAGGGCAAGCTGCCTGAACACAGCGAGTGGCTGACGCACGTTAGCGGCTGAATACCGCGGAGTCACAGCAGCCGCCGTCAGCTGCAGGCCAGCACGGCGGCTTCGTTGCCCTTAACCTGATTCGACAGGAGCACCTTCATGGCAGACGTTATCAAGGTTCCCGTATCCTTTGGTGAGGTGCTGGACAAGATCACCATCCTCGAAATCAAATCCGAGCGCATCAAGGACGAGGCGAAGGTTCGCAACGTGCGCCTGGAACTGGATGAACTGACCAGCACCTGGAACCAGGCGGTGCCGGATCAGTCCGCCATCGGCGATTTGCGTGAGCAGCTCAAGTCCGTCAATGAGCAGCTCTGGGAGATCGAGGACGACATCCGTGACCAGGAGGCGGCCCAGGACTTCGGCCCCCGCTTCATCGAACTGGCCCGCGCCGTTTACGTCACCAACGACAAGCGGGCAGCCATCAAGAAAGACGTCAACCTGGCCCTGGGTTCCCGCTTCGTGGAAGAAAAGTCCTACCAGGACTATACCGCCCGCCAGTGACCACCTGGCCAGCCCCCCCTTGCCCTTGCTGGGTGGGGGGGCTTTCCAGCCTGACATTCCCCCGTCCGCCAACCTGATCCCGGTCAACTCTCGCACTTCCCTGGCCTTGTAATTTCTCCATTTGCGTCAACTATAAGAGACAGTAAACGTTTCTTAACGCGAGGGGTTACATGGACTTCAAGGACTACTATGCCGCGCTCGGGGTAAGTGAGTCTGCCACCCCGGAAGAGATCAAGAAGGCCTACCGCAAACTGGCCCGGAAGTATCATCCGGATGTCAGCAAGGAAGAAGACGCAGACACCAAGTTCAAGGAAGTGGGCGAAGCCTACGAAGTACTCAAGGATCCGGAAAAGCGGGCCGAGTACGACCAGTTGCGCAAGTATGGCGCCAGGGGGGATGGCTCGTTCGAGCCGCCACCCGGCTGGCAGAGTGCGTCCGGCTTTGGCGGTGGGGGCTACACTGAAGCAGATGCCGGGCAGTTCAGCGACTTCTTCGAGGAGATCTTTGGTGGCGGTCGTGGCTTCGGTGGCGGCTTCCGTCAGCAGACCATGCGCAGCCGTGGGGAGGATGTCCATGCCCGCCTGCCGCTGTTCCTGGAGGAAGCGTTCAATGGTTGTGAAAAGCATGTGCAGTTCGCTGTCCATGAGCTGGATGATCACGGTCGTGTGGTTGCCCGTCAGAAAACCCTGAAAGTGAAGATTCCCGCAGGCATGAGGGAAGGCCAGCACATCCGCCTCAAGGGGCAGGGCTCGCCGGGCATCGGGGGCGGCGCCAACGGTGACCTCTTCATTGAGGTGGAGCTGGCACCCCACCCGCACTTCACCGTGGAGGGCCGCGACCTGCTGATTACCGTTCCGGTGGCGCCATGGGAAGCGGCCCTGGGGGCCAGCGTGACCGTGCCTACCCTGGGCGGTAAAGTGAACCTCAAGGTACCGAAAGGGTCCAACAGTGGTCGTAAACTGCGCCTGAAGGGCAAGGGCTTGCCCGGCAAGCACCCCGGGGACCAGATCGTGGTGCTCCAGGTGGTCATGCCCGAGCAGCACAGTGACGAGGCTCAGTCACTGTATGAGAAGCTCGCCAAGGCGGAGAGCCACTTCAACCCACGCAGTAAACTGCACGTGTGACAGGGGGCAGGATGAACACCACAGAGACCATTGTCAGCGTCGAACTGGAAGATCTGGATGGCACCTTTACCTTGCGGGAGTTCTGCGAGCGGGGGGAGTGTCATGCGGAATTCATTATCAAGCTGGTGAGCTACGGCATCATCTCGCCTGTGGAGGAAGCCGATGATGCCCGTGACTGGGCGTTCGATCTGCAGGCCCTGGCCCGTCTCCGCAAGGCCCAGCGCCTGCAGCGGGACCTGAAAATCAACCTGCCGGGGCTGGCCATGTCGCTGGACCTGCTGGACGAGTTGAGAGAGACCCGTCGGGAAGTGGACCGGCTCCACCGCCTGATGAATCAGTTCATCACTGACTGACTTCTTTCGCCACGGAAAGATACAGAAACGATTTCTTTGCCACGGAATCCACGGAAGAACATATATGGTCTCCTCCCATTTGCAAGGCCTCAGACGTTGATGAGGGACAGGTTGCTGCCATATATCCGGCCTGTTGACGA
>NZ_JBHSDI010000007.1:0-300459 GCF_042651045.1 Marinobacter lacisalsi | reverse complement strand
TTTAAAGCCCAGGTTGTAATCACGCTGCGTGCGCTTCTTCCGGGTGGGAGTATCGTTGCCCATCTGCTCATTCTCCAGATGACAACGTATTTCAGGACGGGACAATAAACACAAAAAAGCCGCCGGTGTGACGCGGCGGCTTTTTCGTTAATGCAAGCTGCGTATTATCTAGACAGCTATTAGCTACGGCAGCTCTGCGGCAAGTACTTTTCTTCAACGTTGGTTGGGTTGGCTGCACCAGAGCCAGAGGTACAATCAACAGTTAATCCAGTTGCGGCACCGGTGAACAAGAAGGTGATACGATCAGTGCCTGCAGTACCGGTAGTACCGCCCAAGTCGTTCAGCGTCATCTCAACCGCCATGTTATCTGCGTCTGGACGTGTGATAGCTACAGCACTAACCGTTGGAAGCGCAGTCAGGTTTGTGTCCAAATCATTCATGATGTTGGATGCAGCTGCCGGCATCTGACCGAGAGAAGCGTATGATTCATAGATGGAAGCCTTCGCAGCAGCAGCGGCGTTAACAGGCTCAACTATGCGTGAGCGGATTGTATAGTCCTGGTAAGCAGGAATAGCTACAGCCGCCAGAATACCAATGATCGCTACAACGATCATCAGTTCGATCAGAGTGAAGCCCTTCTGGGAATGATTGATCTGCATGTTCTTCATAATACTGCCTCAATGTTCAAGTTAGCGTTGGGCTGGCCCCGGGGCCGGCGGAGTTTGCCCCCGAACCGGTTTGAGCCTGACAGCCCTCTTGCATCTGCCGTGCCAAATCCCATAAATAACAACTTTTCGTTTTTATTCATGCCGTTGGAGAATGTCGATCACATAAAGAACGGGCCCTCAGAACGGGCTGCTTCATGCCCCGGTCAGTCAGTCAGTGACACAAAACGTCACACTGCGAACCCTCTCACACACCCGAGTGACACAAATGGTCAACCACCGGCCTTTCCAATCATACTTGTGACATCTAAACTCTCTGTCACCTGATTTATCACGGGCGGTTGACTGACCAGTCAGCGCCCTACTGACAAAAGCTCAAAATTTATGGCAACTAACAAGAGCAACGTTACTCTCACTGGCCTGGCCCGCCGATTCGTGGAAGATGGCTTGCTGGAAGAAGACGTAGCCAAAGACGCCTACCTACAGGCTGCGAACAACCGCATACCGCTGATCACTTACCTTGTCCAAAACCAGCTCGCCGACAGCCGCAAGCTTGCTTTTGCTGCAGCTATGGAGTTTGGCGTCAGCGTACTGGACCTGAACAGCTTTATGACCGAAATGTTGCCAGAGAAGCTGGTGGACGAGAAGCTGGTTCGGAAACACAACGCCCTACCGCTTTATAAGCGTGGGAACCGATTGTTTATCGCGGTTTCTGACCCCACCAACATTCAGGCCCTTGACGAAATCAAGTTCAACACCGGCCTCAGCACCGACGCCATCTTAGTGGATGATGCGGCACTGCGCTCCGCTATCGACAAGTACCTTGAATCCCACGAAGACGCCATGGGGGATCTTGACGATGCGGATCTTGAAGGCGTGGAAACCGAAGGGGGCGAACCGGATGACGACGAAGGCGTAGTCGCCGCTACGGATGTTGATGATGCGCCTATCGTCAAATACGTCAACAAGATGTTGTTGGATGCCATTCGTACCGGGGCCTCGGACATCCACTTCGAGCCCTATGAAAAAATATATCGGGTGCGGTACCGAACTGACGGGATGATGAAAGAGATTTCACGCCCCTCCATCAAGCTGGCACCAAAGATCTCCGCCCGGGTAAAAATCATGGCGCAGCTCGATATCTCGGAGCGACGGGTGCCACAGGACGGCCGCATCAAGATGAAGCTGTCCAAGACCAAGTCCATCGACTTCCGGGTGAACACGCTACCCACACTATGGGGTGAAAAGATCGTACTGCGGATTCTGGACGCCAGTCAGGCCAAGATGGGCATTGATGCCCTGGGTTATGAAGAGGACCAGAAGCAGCTTTATCTCGATTCGCTCAAGCAGCCCCAGGGTATGATTCTTGTCACCGGCCCCACCGGTTCCGGTAAAACGGTATCACTGTATACCGGCCTGAACATCCTGAACACGCCTGAGGTCAATATCTCCACTGCCGAGGACCCAGCGGAAATCAATCTTGAGGGCATAAACCAAGTCAACGTCAATAACAAGGTCGGACTTGGCTTTGCTGAAGCCCTGCGGGCGTTCTTGCGGCAGGACCCGGATGTAATCATGGTGGGTGAGATCCGCGATCTGGAGACGGCGAATATCGCCATCAAGGCAGCCCAGACCGGCCACTTGGTGCTCTCTACCCTGCACACGAACAGCGCGGCGGAAACGCTGACCCGGATGATGAATATGGGGGTTCCCTCCTTCAATATCGCCACCTCAGTCAGCCTGATCATTGCCCAGCGGCTGGGGCGCCGCCTCTGCAGTAGCTGCAAACAGCCATTGGAAGTGCCGAAAGAAACACTTTTGAAGGAAGGGTTCACAGAAGAACAAATCGACACCGGCTTTACGTTGTACACACCCAAGGGGTGTGATAAATGCAATATGGGTTACAAAGGCCGCGTAGGTATTTACGAAGTGGTCAAGGTGACCGAGGCGCTGGCAAACATGATTATGGAAGAGGCCAGTTCACTGGCAATTGCCCGCCAGGCTCAGAAAGAAGGCTTCCGTACGCTGCGTCAGTCCGCCCTTCGCAAGGTGATTGAAGGGGTGACCAGTCTTGAGGAAGCCAACCGCGTAACGAAGGATTAAGCATGGCACAGGCACAGAAAGCAGATAAGCTTCAGGCGTATGTCTGGGAAGGTAAAGACCGCAAAGGTAACAAAACGAAGGGCGAGGTCTCCGGCTCCAATCTGGCGCTGGTAAAAGCCCAGTTGCGCAAACAGGGCATCATGCCCAGCAAGGTGAAGCGCAAACCGAAGCCACTATTTGGCGGTAGCAAGAAAGTCACTCCCTTTGATATCGCTATGTTCACCCGGCAACTAGCCACTATGATGAAAGCAGGCGTACCGTTGATTCAAAGCTTCGACATTGTGGCCGATGGACTGGACAATAAAGGGCTTCAGGAGCTGATCGTTGCGATCCGGAATGACGTTGCCTCCGGAACCAGTTTCGCGGGCGCGCTGCGACGTAACCCGAAGCACTTCAATGACCTGTACTGCAACCTGGTCGACTCCGGTGAAAAAGCCGGTGCCTTGGAGCAGATGCTGGACCGGATTGCCAACTATCTTGAGAAAACCGAGATTCTCAAGAAGAAGGTCAAGAAGGCTATGACGTACCCCATTGCCGTCGTAGTCGTAGCCATTATTGTTACGGCTATACTGCTGGTTAAGGTGGTCCCCCAATTCGAGAGCCTCTTTCAGGGCTTCGGGGCTGACTTGCCAGTATTCACCCAGATGGTGATCAATATATCGGAGTGGATGCAGAAGTGGTGGTTCGTTGTCCTGCTGGGTATCGTAGGCTTTATCGTCGGCTTCGGTCAGGCAAAAAGACGATCTCAGAAATTCTCCGATATCGTAGACAAGTACGTCCTTAAAATACCCATTATGGGCGAAATCATCGATAAGTCGGCCGTTGCCAAGTTCGGTCGGGTTTTGTCCACCACCTTTGCCTCTGGCGTACCACTGGTTGACGCCCTAGATTCAGTAGCAGGCGCTACCGGCAATGCTGTCTACAGAGATGCCGTGATGAAGATCAAGGACGAAGTGTCTTCTGGGGTGCAACTGCAGGCCGCTATGCGGCAGACAGACGTGTTCCCGGTTATGGCCGTGCAGCTTACTGCCATCGGGGAGGAATCCGGCAACCTGGATGAAATGCTTGAAAAGGTCGCGGAACACTATGAGGGCGTGGTCGACGACATGGTAGACAACCTCACATCGCTGATGGAGCCAATGATCATGGCGGTTTTGGGCGTGCTCGTGGGTGGTCTGATCGTTGCCATGTACCTGCCAATTTTCCAAATGGGTCAGGTCGTTTAAATTTAGACCCGGTATCTCCATAAGAGGGTAATTGGAGTGAGTGAATGGTCTCCACTTAGCAGTTATCCGCCACCCCCCTCTCCCCTCAACGGAGAGGGGATGGTTGCCGAAATACCTTTCGCGGAATTCCAATAGCTCTGTCCAATTCAAAGGTTTCTGATGCCCTCCCTTGAACTCTTCCTGTCTACCCCCTGGCTGCTGTATCTGACCGTACTCTTCATCTCCCTCTGCATCGGCAGCTTCCTCAACGTCGTCATCCTGCGCCTGCCAAAGATGATGCACCAGGAATGGCGCTGCCAGTGCCAGGAGTTCCTCGAGGTTCCCGAGGGCGAGCGCACGTCGGAGGAGCCGGTCACCCTCTCCCGCCCCGCGTCGACGTGCCCGTCCTGTGGTCACAGGATCCGGCCCTGGGAGAATATTCCGGTGATCAGCTATCTGTTCCTCGGGGGCAAGTGCAGCAACTGCAAAGCCCGCATTTCGGTGCGCTACCCGCTGATTGAGGCGATCACTGCTGTTTTCTCGCTGATCACGGTCTGGCTGCTGGGGCCATCTGTTGGCACCCTGTGGGCGCTGATGCTGGTCTGGTCGTTGATTGCCCTGACCATGATCGATTTCGACACCCAGCTGTTGCCGGACAACATCACCCTGCCCCTGATGTGGCTGGGGCTGGTGCTGAACTATTTCGGATACCTGACGGACTTCACCAGCGCGTTCTGGGGTGCTGTGACCGGTTACCTGTCCCTGTGGTCGGTGTACTGGCTGTTCAAGCTGGTGACCGGCAAGGAAGGCATGGGGCATGGTGACTTCAAGCTGTTGGCCGCCATTGGCGCCTGGCTGGGGTGGCAGCTGTTGCCCGCGGTAATACTGCTGTCCTCCCTCGTAGGCGCCGTTGTGGGTATCAGCCTGATGGTGTTCCGGAAACATGGGCGGGAGGTGCCGATTCCTTTTGGGCCTTACCTGGCGGCTGCCGGGTTGCTGTCGTTGTGGTTCGGGGATGAGATTCTGGTTGGGTGGTATGCCTGGCTGGGAGTTGCTTGACGATTTTAGCCCCTCTCCCTTGAGGGGAGAGGGGTTGGGGTGAGGGTGGAGCAGGCAACTCTTCAGTCTGACCGCTTTCACCCTCTCCCTGGCCCTCTCCCCTCAAGGGAGAGGGCATGTTCAATGGGAATTGTGGAGTTAGCTCCCGGCATACCCCAGCTTCTTGTCCACGTTATTGAACAACTCTTCACCCTGATGCCACCGGTCAAAATTCTCCAGGAACTGATCCGTCAGGGCGCGGCGCCAGCCGATAAAGTCACCGGACATGTGGGGGGTGAGGATCACATTACCCATCTCCCATAGCGGATGATCCTGCGGTAGTGGCTCCTCCTCGAATACGTCCAGGGCCGCGCCGGCAATTTGACCCTTGTTGAGCGCGGCGATGAGATCCGTTGTGTTGACGATGGGGCCGCGGCCGATATTGATCAGGCGGGCGCTTTCCTTCATCGCCGCGAAGGCCTTCTGGTCGAACAGCCCTTCCGTTTGCGGGGTCAGCGGTGCAGCAATCACCACGTAGTCGGCCACTGCCAGCTGGTCGAACAGCTGCTCATTGGCATGGACGGCGATAAAGTCATCGTCGTCATTCCTGGCCCGACGCGCGATGCCGTGGGGGTTCATGCCAATGCCCCGGGCCAGGCGGGCAATCTGGCGCCCGATGGAGCCGGCGCCAACGATCAGCACCTCACGGCCCTCGGCACGCTCGGTATCCCGGTGCTTCCACTTGTGGCCCGCCTGCAGCCGCATGGAGCGGGGAAAATCCTTGGCGAACATCAGCATGGTGCACAACACATATTCCGCGATACTGCGGTCGAAGATGCCCCGGGCATTGGTAACAGCCACATCACTGTCGATCAGTGCCGGGAACATGAGGGCATCCACACCCGCACTGGTGGCGTGAATCCACTCCAGCTTGTCCGCCACGGGCCAGGCCGCTTCCAGGGCTTCGGTCCGGAAGTCCGTCACCATCATCACCTGGCTGCCGGGCAGGGCTTCCCGCAGCGTTGCCTCGTCCCAGGCGAACCGTACTTCACCACGGGCCTTGACCGCTTCAATACCCGGCGGCGCGTCCTCGTCTGGCGCTGTGAGTACGGTGATGATCGGCTTCTGGTTCTGGCTCATGGGTGTCGGATCCTCCTGTAGATGGGGCATTACCTGCCCTGAGTTTGGCCGCTGGGGCATGCATGGTCAAACATGCCGGCAAAAACATCTGGCTCCGCTCATAAAAAGGTCTCAAGGGTATTGTACCGGCGATGTGTCGTAGACTACTCTGCCAGAAGAAACGCTCTACAGAGCCGCTGACAGGCCCCATGGGTGGGGCCTGACCGGAATCCAAACCATGGCAGTGAGAGGTGTTTATGGCAGAGGCTGCAAAAGATACCGGGCAAACCCAGCCGCGTAAGGTGAAATACCGTAAGGCGAAAGCGTCCTGGAACCCTGCGATGCAGGCGATTCCGGTGCCCGGCATCCGGCGCATGGTCAATATGGCGGCCACCATGAAGGACGTCATTCACCTGTCGATCGGTCAACCGGACCTGCCGACGCCAAAGCACGTCATTGACGCCTACATCGATGCCCTCAACGCGGGCCAGACCGGCTACACCATGGATGCGGGGCTGCCGGAACTGCTGGTTGCCCTGCGGGACTATTACGGCAAGCGCTACAACCGCAAGCTGACCCGGGACAACATCCTGATCACCAGCGGTGCCACCGAGGCCATGTACCTGGCGATCACCTCCACCGCGCAGCCCGGGCGACAGTTCATTATCACCGACCCGACGTTCCTGTTGTACGCTCCACTGATCCGCATGAACGGTGGCGAGGTGAAGTACATACCCACCCGGGCGGAGAACGACCACCAGCTGGACCCGGACGAGGTGATACGGGCCATGGGGTCGCGTACCTATGCCATCGTCCTGAATTCTCCCAACAACCCCACTGGTGCGGTGTACCCACGGTCAACAATAGAGACCATCGTGGAGGAGTGCGCCTACCGGGGCATACAGATCTATTCCGACGAGGTCTACGATCACCTGATCTTTGATGACGAGGACTACGCCAGCGTTCTCAACTGCGCCGTGGACCTGGACAACATCATGTGCATCAGCAGTTTCTCCAAGACCTACAGCATGGCCGGGCTGCGTGTGGGCTGGGTGATTTCCAGTCAGGCCACCATCAAGAGTCTGCGCCGGTATCACATGTTCACGACCTCGGTTGCCAATACTCCGGCCCAGTTCGCCGGGGTGGCCGCCCTCACCGGCGACCAGCAGTGCATCCGGGACATGGTGGGCATCTACCGGGAACGGCGTGACAAGATTGTCGAGCTTATCGACCAGACGCCCCACCTTACCGGCTACAAACCCGGGGGCGCCTTCTTCGCCTTCCCCAACCTGCCGCCACACGTGGATGGTTCAGACCTGGCCCTGCGCATGCTGAAGGAAACCGGGGTCTGTACGGTGCCTGGTGATGCGTTTGGCGAGCACACCCAGAATGCACTGCGGCTGAGCTTCTCCACCACGTGCGAGAAACTCGAGGAAGCCTTCGACCGCATCATCCCGTGGATGGCAAAACAGCAGTTCTGACGCTGCCATGCTGTCATCAGGGGCGCCGGCACCGCAGCAGGTCCTGGCGCCCTTGAGCCACACGCCCAAGCCGGCCAAAACCATGCTGGAACCCGCCGTTATCCAATGCCCTTATTGCTGGGAACAGCTGGAGGTCTTTGTTGACCCCAGTGTCAGGGACCAGGAATACGTGGAAGACTGCCAGGTCTGCTGTCAGCCCATCCTGATTCATGCCTGGTTTGATGCTGACGACCAGCTGCACCTGACGGCTGCGCCGGAGAATGACTAAGGTGTAATCTTCATGCCCTACGTGGCACTTGCCTGTGCCGTTGCACTCGGCCAACCTTTACCAAATACCCAACGCCTACAGGAAAGACCATGAAGTTTCGCGTCGTAATCGCACTGGCACTCACCACCATCCTGATGTCCGGCTGTGCGGGCTTCTCGCCACTCACCATCAGTGAATCGACTCTGGAGCGACACCTGCAGGACGCCGTAGCCGACTATGACCGCCAACAGCTACAGGCAGGATCGCCCCTCAGCCTGTCCCTGTCCAACGCGGACATCACCCTGGGCCCGGATGGCCGGGACGTGGCCGTCATTGACCTGTCCGGCCAGGTGGCCCTGAACGCACTGATGGCCAAGATACCGGCGGATATAAAACTGAAGGTGGAAGGGGCTCCAGTCTATGACAGCCAGGAAAGGGCCATCTATATCCGGCGCCTGAAGCTGCTGGAAAGCAGCGTGGACACGCCCTACTTCAGCAGCAGCGAACTGGCGCCGGTGACCGACAATGTCATGCGGGTAGTGGCCCAGATGCTGGAGAACGTGCCCATCTACCGCCTGGATGACACCAGCCTGGGCGCCCGGATCATGGGTATGACGGAAATGGATCTGCGGGTAGCGCCGGGGCGTCTGGAGTTTGTTAAGCGCTAACAATAAAGCCCCTTCCATCGAGGGAAAGGGAGGAGACTCAAACCCCGCAGTTCGACCGCTTTTCACCCTCTCCCCGGCCCTCTCCCCTCAAGGGAGAGGGAGACCATGCGGCGAGCAACTGAGATGGCCGCCAGCACGTATAATCCCTCTCCCCTCAAGGGAGAGGGAGATCAGTCCGCATTCATTGGAGTTGGCCAAGCGGCTAACGCCTCGCCTACCTAACTTCCTGACAGCGAAGCGCCCGTAGTATCCAACTCCATCTGCTGGATGGCAATCACCGCCTGGGTCCGGTTGCGTACGCCCAGTTTGCGGAAGACGGCGGTGATGTGGGCCTTGATGGTGGCTTCGGAGACGTCCAGGTCGTAGGCGATCTGTTTGTTGAGCATACCTTCCGCCAGCATGCCCAGCACCCGGAACTGCTGGGGTGTAAGGGACGCCAGGCGTTCGGAGAAGTCGGTGTTCTCCGTCTGCATCCGCTCGAGCTTGTCCGCAACGCCTTCCGGTAACCACAGATCCCCTTCCAACACCGCCTGGATGGCGTCAGTGATTTCCGGTAGTGGGGCCGACTTGGGAATAAAGCCAGAGGCTCCGTAATCGATTGACCGACGCATCACCTGCAGGTCTTCGGTGCCGGATACCACCACCACTGGCAAACCCGGGTACTGGCCGCGCATGAACACCAGTCCGGAGAAACCATGGGCGCCCGGCATGTTGAGATCCAGCAACACCAGGTCTGCATCCGGCTTTTGCTCCACCGCCGCCTGTAGCGCCTTGATGCTCTCCACCTCGGCCACGTCCGCCTCGGGAACCGCCTGGCTGACAGCCTGGCGCAGCGCAGCGCGAAACAGGGGGTGGTCATCGGCGATGATAATGTGTTGAGTCATCCACAGGCATCCTTCTGGTCATGACAGCGCTCAGGGCGCCAGCGTCCCGGGGCAACATACCCGGAACCTGATTGTACCCCGAACACAACGATGCCCGCAGGGAGAATGTCCCTGCGGGCATCGGCTTCTGTCGTTATCGGCGAAAGTCTACTTGAAAGCACGCTCGCTGATAAGATCGTCCACCACGCCCGGATCAGCTAGTGTGGAGGTATCACCCAACTGATCATGCTCGTTGGCGGCGATCTTGCGCAGTATGCGGCGCATGATCTTGCCGGAGCGGGTCTTCGGTAGCCCCGGCGCCCACTGGATCACGTCTGGCGAGGCAATGGGGCCGATTTCCTTGCGCACCCACTGGATCAGCTCCTTGCGCAGCTCCTCGGTGGGTTCCACGCCCTGCACCACGGTCACGTAGACGTAGATACCCTGCCCCTTGATATCGTGGGGGTAACCCACCACGGCAGCCTCGGCCACCTTGTCGTGGGCCACCAGGGCACTCTCCACTTCAGCGGTACCCAGGCGGTGGCCGGATACGTTCAGCACGTCGTCGACCCGGCCGGTAATCCAGTAGTAACCGTCTTCATCACGACGGGCACCGTCACCGGTGAAATAGCGGCCCGGATAGGTGCTGAAGTAGGTCTGCTTGAAGCGCTCATGGTCACCAAAGATGGTGCGCATCTGGCCAGGCCAGCTATCGAGGATCACCAGGTTACCCTCGCTCTTGCCTTCCAGGATGTTGCCGTCATTATCCACCAGAGCCGGCTGTACGCCGAAGAACGGCAGCGTGGCGGAACCCGGCTTCAGGTCCACGGCACCGGGCAGTGGCGAAATCAGGATGCCGCCGGTCTCGGTCTGCCACCAGGTGTCCACAATGGGGCACTGGCTGTTGCCGATGACCCGGTGATACCACTCCCAGGCCTCCGGGTTGATGGGCTCGCCCACGGAACCCAGCAGGTGCAGACTCTCCCGAGTGGTGCCGTTCATACACGACTCGCCTTCAGCCATCAACGCACGGATGGCAGTGGGGGCGGTATACAGTACGTTCACCTTGTGCTTGTCCACTACCTGCCCCATGCGGGAGGTGTCCGGGTAGTTGGGCACACCCTCGAACAGCACGGTGATGGCACCATTGGCCAACGGCCCGTAAAGGATATAGCTGTGACCGGTAACCCAGCCGAAGTCGGCGGTACACCAGTAGACGTCGCCATCCTGGTAGTCAAACACATATTCATGGGTCATGGATACGAAGGTCAGGTAACCGCCGGTAGTGTGCAGCACGCCCTTGGGTGCGCCGGTGGAGCCGGAGGTATACAGCATGAACAGCGGGTCCTCGGCGCCCATGGGCTCTGGCGGACACTCTGCCGAGGCGTCCTTCATCAGGTCTTCATAGTGAACGTCGCGGCTCGCATCCCAGGGCACATCGCCACCGGTGCGCTTCACAACGACCACTTTCTCTACATCGGGTACTTTATCGCTCTTGAGGGCCGCATCCACGTTCTTCTTCAGCGGGATCTTGCGGCCACCGCGTACGCCCTCGTCTGCGGTGATGACGAACCGTGACTTGCCGTTCTCGATACGGGCGCCCAGGGCTTCCGGCGAGAAACCACCGAATACCACGGAGTGGATGGCGCCGATACGGGCACAGGCCAGCATGGCCACGGCGGTTTCCACAATCATGGGCATGTAGATGGTGACCACGTCACCTTTTTGAACACCCAGGGTCTTGAGTACGTTGGCAAACTTGGAGGTTTCCGCGTGCAGCTCGCGATAGGTTACGTGACGGGAATCGGCCGGGTCATCCCCTTCGAAAATGATCGCGGTCTGGTCGCCACGCTTCTCAAGGTGCCGGTCCAGGCAATTGGCGGAGGCGTTGAGCACGCCGTCCTCAAACCACTTGATGGACAGGTTGTCGTAGTCGTAAGTGGTGTTCTTCACCTTGCTGTAAGGCTTGATCCAGTCCAGTCGTTTGCCATGCTCCCCCCAGAAGGTGTCCGGGTCTTCGATGGACTGCTTATACATCTGTTCGTATTGTTCGCGATTGATGAGGGCGCGTTTTGCGAAATTGTCGGGTACCGGGTATAGCTTCTTGTCGGTCATTATTTCCCCCTTTTTGCAGAGTCTGTCACTGAGTTGTCGGAATTGTTGGAACAGAAAAGGATTGCCCTATCTGATCACGTCAGACCTGACCATTGAATTAGACCAACGTACTACCGGGGTGCCAAACGGCGCCTTCTGACGATCAGAGGCTCGATACTGTACAGGAAAGGATAGCCCTGCCGGAGCTTGCTGAAAAGCAGGTACCGGCAGGAAGGCACAGCGGAGTTCTCAGGCAGCGGCTGCAGCCCGGCGCTCGCGGCGGGTGCGCAGGCTGTACACCCGGCGCTCGCCCATGGCGTAGCGGTTGAGGCCGCCCAGGTGAGTTTTGCGGAGGTAGGTTTCCCATCCGATACGGCGGGGGTCTACCGAAAACAGTTCCCGGTCGCTATCGCCCATGCGCTCGGCCAGGGCCATCAGTTGCTCGTTGTGGAACACATAGTCCGGCGCCGTGTAGAAGCCGAAGATGGTGGCCAGGGCCCGGGTGGTATCCAGGTTGCGCAGCACCTTCAGATCCCGGTTCTGACCGGCCATCTTCATGGCCTTGCTGGCCAGCGACAGGGGCACACGAATGCCGGTAACCGCCGCATCGAAAAGGGTGCGGTTGACCGCCATGAAAGGCTTGGTGGGCTGACGGCAGAACAACTTGTCGTAGGCCGCATAATTTTCCCTGGCCTCATCCATCAGGTGATCAATGAACTCGCCCAGGGTCACCGGGTTCATGGAACCACTGCAGCACTGGTAGATACGGCGCGCCTGTTCCGCGGTTATCGCCTCAGCGCTGGCCAGCAGGATACTGTTGGCCACCAGGTCAACGGGAATCACGTCGATGACGCTCTCGCGATTGCCGGGGAACAGGGTCACTTTCTCGCGGGCGTAAGCAAGGATGATGGCATCCGCTACCTTCACCCCTTCAATCCAGCCGGGCATGGGCTCCTTCAGCGCACTCTCGATGATGGAGGGGCGTACGATGGTCAGGCTCTGGTCCGCCAGCGCTTCCATCAGGCGCTGCTCACCCAACCACTTGGTAAAGGTGTAGGTGTCACTCCAGCCGTAATGGTTGGCTTCACGGATGCCCAGCTCAACCAGCTTCTTCTCCAGCAGTTTGCCGGAGTAGCGCGAACGCACGTCGGTGATCTTGTCATGCAGCAGCCGCACCAGCGCTTCCGTCTGGTAATAGCCGTCTTCACTGCGGGGAATGTCGGCACCGGCGGGCTTGATGATGTCCTCGTGAATTTCGCCGCTGTTCATGCCGTTCACGTAGCAGGTGGACACCTGCACTACCGGGATACCACCGCTATTGCGGGCAAAGTGGGCGACATTGTCCAGGCACAGGGTATTGATGGTCAGGGCTTTGTCCAGCTCCTCGCGGAAGTTGACGCTGGCGGCCGAATTGATCACCAGGTCAATACGGGACGACAGGCGTTCGTACTCCGCGTCCGGCAGCCCGAACCGGGGGCGCGTGAGCTCACCCTTTATGCAATGGACTTTCTCCTCAAGGAATGCCTCAAACCCTTCCTGGTCTTCGCTGCGCAGCAACTCGAACACACTGGCACTGGCGATTTCACTGTAAAAACGTTCGCGGGCATCGGGGTGACGGGCATTGCCCCGCACCAGCAGATAGATGCCGCCGATCTCCGGAACCGCCCGGATCAGCTTCTCCAGCACCGCCTTGCCAAGGAAGCCTGTGGTGCCCGTCATCAGGATATGCTTGCCCTTGAGGGAGCGGCGAACAGAGGAATCTGTATCGTCGAAATCGGGAAACAGGTGACTCATTTCAATTGAACTCCTTCTCGTTGGTATCGCGGGCCCGGAATGGGGGTTGGATTCCGGGCCTCAGGGGCATCCATGGTGTTCAGACCCGGTTCTCCATGAGCCCAGGGCTCTCCGGGAAGTAGTCGCCCTCACCGCAACCGTCTTGCCGATGCTCATAATAAACGACGACCTGTCCGGAATTAGCACAATTCGGGCCAGACTCGTGCCGGGCACGGTAACAGACCGATGGTGAGGTGGTGAGTTTGTCATGGCGACAATGACAATATAGAGACAAAAACCAACAAATGAACTGTCGATTTAATCATCACAATGGCTTGACCGGGCAGCCAGAAAACCCTCCATGCGAACGGAATCGGGCTGCGACTTCAACCTTGCCAGCAAGACATCCTGGGAGCCGAAATCATCGCTGCTGTACCCTATTGTCCGCGGTGGCCGCGACGGCTCCTGTGCCGACGCCATGCCCGACAACAGTGCAGAGGCACCGCGCAGTGCTTCCTGTCTGAGCAGGACATCCTGCGGCCGCTCTGCCAGCAACCGCTGCAGGTCGGCAAAAAGGGCCCGGCATTGATCCCGGGCGGCGTCCGACGGTGTCACGCTGTGACCCTTGCCGGTGGGTGCATCACATTGTGACTCTGATTGTGACTCTGTATCGGCGGTGGTCGGCACAGCCTCCGTGGCAGAGATTTGCTGTTGCCGGCGACTGCGATGGTACCAGTAGGCCGCAAGGCCACCTTTCCGTGCCGGTAGCTGCGACAGGTGCCTGATCAGCTGATCCGCCAGGGAAATGAACTGCCGGCTGGACGGGTCTGACTCTGACAACAGGGCGACTGGTCGCTGTAACTCCACTGACTGTCGAATCGAGTCGTCCCGCCAGATAGCGCCAATGTATTCCGTGTCCATACCCAGGTGGCGTTGTGTCGCTCCCGAGAATCGACGGAACACCTCCCTCGCCTGGGATGCACCGGCCGCCATATTGACCACCACACCCGGGGTACGGCGATAGCCCCGGCGCTGCAGTACCCTGAGCAGTGAGAAAGCGTCGGTAAGGGAGGCCGGGTCAGGCGTGATCACCAAACAGGCCAGAGCGGCAGCAGCGATCATGTGCAGAGCGGCCGGGCGTAATCCAGAGGCGGTATCAATAAGAATGGTGTCATAGGCCTGCTCCATCCCGGCCAACGCACGCAGCACCGATCCGGCATCGTCAAGGTCCATATCCATGCAACGCTGGACACCGGACGCGCCAGCAATAATGTGCAGGCCATGAGGGCCTTCCTGGATGACGTCGGCCAGCCGACACTCACCGGCCATGGCGTGTTCCAGCGTCCGGGAGGGGTACAGGCCAAGCAGGATACTGACGTTGGCAAGATCGGTATCCGCATCCAGCAGAAGCACGCGCCGGCCACCACGAGCCAGGGTGAGTGCCAGATTTACCGCCACGGACGTCTTGCCGACGCCACCCTTGCCCCCGGTCAGGGCAATAATATCAGGGCGAGAGGAACGCCCCGATACGCCGACACCCTTGGGGATCTGAGAATCATCACTGCTGGAATCGCTTACATCCATATCGGGTCAACAAGCCTGTACCACTGATCCCTGTCCGTTACATCGCCACGCTGAGAGCCGGCCATGTCAGAAAACGGATGATACTCTGATTACCGCAGCGCGTGAATGGAAAGTACCATTGTACAATTATTCAGCAAAAACCTCTTGATATGTAACCTACATAGACTATTCTAGGGCACTGATTGTTAACATTACTTAACGGATCGTTACATACAGTCGATGTCACCATCTCCTGCCACTGAAGCACTCCCGTCGCTCCCTGAGCCCCACCTGAAGGCTCTGGAGGCCTGCGGTCGTCAACAGAGTTATCGGCAGATTACCGACATCATCCAGCTCGACACAGCCCTTTCCTCGCGCATTCTTATCCTGGCCAATGCCACCGGCAACCATTATCTCCAGCCGATAAACAGCCTGGAACAGGCCCTGCAGCGCCTCGGTACCAACCGGCTGGAGCACCTGGTGCTGGTGGCCGCACTGCAACAAATGATGTTTGACCTGGGTGATGGCCAATGGCGGAAACTCCACGGCTTCTGGCACGAAGCCCTGGCCGCCGCCCTGTTGTGCAGAGCCCTGGCCCGCCTTACCCGTTACCCGGCTACCGATACGGCTTTTCTGTCCGGCATGCTGCACAACGCCGGCAAACTGCTGCTGTTGCGGCAGGAGCTCAACCTGCCCAACAGGCCGTCCGATACGGGCTACGTAGAGATGAGTGTGTCTCTCGCCGGACACTGGCAACTGGCCCCCGATGTCCTCGAGGCGCTGGCCCACCAGCAGGCGAACATGACCACCCTGGGGTCGGCCGGGCACCTTGCGCGCCTGGTTGCCGTGGCGGTTCAACTGATCACCCGGGAGGGCCACGGCCTGACCATGGCGAGAACCCTGTTTGGCCTGGAGGAAGAGCTGACGGCGGAAATCCTGCGCCGCATCTGGCTGGAGACAGAGGACCTGGCCCGGGAGATGGGCGTGGCCGCTCTGGCCCACTACGACGGCAACCGGTCAACACGGCGCCTGACCATCGAGGCCGTACGGGAGCTGTTGGCTCGCGACCTGCTGTCGCAAAAGGCCCCGCCGGTGTCGGAGGATCGAATACGCCAGCAGGTTCATGAGATCAACAACCCGTTAACGGTGGTTCGGCAATACCTGTACCAGTTGCGAAAACGCCTTTCAGAAACCGGTGATGCGCGGGATATTGATATTATCGAGGAAGAGCTGGGCCGGGCCAGCGAATTACTCAGCGAGCTTGTCGCTGGCAATCCTGAGGCAACTTCCGACCAGCGCAACGGGCATCACGCGATACTCAACCACGAGGTTGAGGCCCTGCGGAATTTGCTGGCCGACGGCCTGTTCCGGGAGCGACAGGTCACCTGCCTGCTGGAACTCTGCGACGAGCCCACGGCCATTTCAGCTCCCGCGGCGCAGGTCCGGCAGGTGATGCTCAACCTGCTTCGCAACGCCGCAGAGTGCCGGCCAGCAAGCCCGGTGCAGATCATGCTGCGGTCCACCGCCCCGGTCTGGCAACAGAACCGGCAATGGGTGGAAGTGACCATAGCCGACGACGGTCCCGGACTGCCGGTCACTGTCAGGCAGAACCTTTTCAAACCGGTTGCAACCGGTAAGGGCGAGGCACATAGTGGCCTGGGCCTGAGCATCGTAAAACAGTTAATGGACGACATGGACGCCATCATCAGTTGCCAGAGCGGGCCCTCGGGGACCCTTTTCCGGCTGCTTTTCCCTGCGGGGACCGAAACCGAAGACCGGTAACAGCGCCTTCGGCCCCGGTGGCTTTCTGCCCCGGGGCCGGCTGGTGGGATGGAGCCCGCTGACAACCGGCACAGGTCGACGAGTAGCGTGCAATGATCCAGAAAGCCGATCCAGAACCAGTGCCTTTCCGGGAGCGCCAGCGGATACTGGTGGCCGACGACAATCTGCGCCTGTTGAAGAGCCTGTCTGACCTGCTCGGCGAACAGGGCTACCATGCGGTTTCCGCCACCAATGGCGATGAAGCCTGCCGCCTGCTCAGAAGGCACCAGTTCGCGCTGGCATTTCTGGACCTCAACATGCCCGGACGCGATGGCTTCCAGGTCATGGAAGAGGCCAGCCAGCTCCAGCCCGACTGTGCCCTGGTCGTGGTCAGTGGTGAAACCTCATTCCTGTCTGTCAGCCGGGCCCTTCGGCGCGGGGCAAGCGACTATATCCGCAAACCCTTCGACCCCGAGGAAGTGCTGGCAACCCTGGAAAATGTGCTCGGCAGGCAGTCGCTGATCCGGGCCCATCAGGATGTCCAGCAAAGGCTGGAAAAATCAGAGACCCTGCATCGCTATATCGTTAACAACTCACCCGATATCGTCTTCATGCTTGATGAGCAGGGGCGCTTCTGCTTCCTCAACCGCAAGGTTTCCAATCTGCTTGGCTACCAGCCCGCCGACCTGATCGGCCAGCATTTCCGGTTGTTACTGGACGAGGAAGAGTCCTCCGGCGGCAAGCTCTCGCTGGATGATCCGGGGATCAGCACGGATCGACCGGCAACCTTCGAGGTGCGTCTTCGCGCCAGCGGGGCCGTGAAAACCAGCCGGCATTTCGAAATCACCGCCTTTCCTATCGACCCGGGCAGCTGGAACAGCGTGGGCGACCCGGAGGAACGCCATCTCAGCGAGCGGGCCCGCTATTATGGACTCGCCCGGGATATCACCGAGCGCAAGGAGGCCGAGGCTTTCATCAGCTTCCAGGCCTATCATGACCTGCTGACACGCCTGCCCAACCGGGCATTGTTCAGGGACCGGCTCAACATGGCCATCAACCAGGCCAACCGCTACCGGCATCCGCTGGCCGTCATGTTCCTCGACCTTGACCGCTTCAAGATCATCAATGACACCCTGGGCCACAGTGTGGGCGACCGTCTGTTGCAGGCGGTGACCCAGCGGCTGGAGAACTGTCTGCGCAAGGGCGACACCCTTTCCCGGTTCGGCGGCGACGAGTTCACGCTGCTGCTTCCCATGGTGCCTGACCGGGACCATGCCGCCATTATCGCGCACAAGCTGATCGACGCATTGAAAGAGCCCTTCAGGCTCAATAACCAGGACATCTTTGTGGGCGTCAGCATTGGGATCGCCATGTACCCGGAAGGGGGGCGGCATATCGAGCAACTCATACGCAATGCGGACCTGGCCATGTACCAGGTAAAGACCCGGGGCAAGGACAATTACTGCTTCTTTGACAGCAGCATGAACGTGGACACCAGCCAGCGGCTGACCCTGGAACGGGATCTTCGTCGGGCCATCAGCCATGGCGAAATGGAGGTGCACTACCAGCCCCAGATCTGCCTGCGAACGGGCGAAGTAGCAGGGCTGGAAGCACTGGTGCGATGGCGTCATCCGCAGCGAGGTCTGCTGCAACCCGCCGAATTCCTGCCCCTGGCTTCGGAGACCAACCTGATTGCCGAACTCAGTCACCAGGTACTGGCCAATGCCTGCGAGGAGGTCGGCCAGTGGATTGCCTCCGGGCACTCCGGCGTGCGCCTTGCAGTCAACCTGTCACCGGTTCAGGTAGAGCATCCGATGTTTACCCGGCGACTCATGGCGCAGCTGCGTCAGGCAGGCTTCCCACCTGGCAATCTGGAGATCGAGATTACCGAGAATGTGATCATGAACGACCTCGAGAAGGTAAGCCAGACGCTTCGTGAACTGGCGGAACAGGGAATCCGCATCGCCGTCGACGATTTCGGGACCGGGTATTCGTCGCTCAACTACCTTCATCAGCTACCCATTCACACCCTGAAGGTGGACCGCAGTTTTATCCAGGGCATTCAGGCCGGCAACGACGGTGCATGCATCGTGGATGCCGTCATCGCCATGGCCAAAGGGCTGAAACTGGAAATCGTCGCCGAGGGAGTGGAAAACCAGGACCAGCTGGATTACCTCAGGGCCAGAGACTGCGATCATGTGCAGGGCTTTCTGTTCGGCCGTGCCCAGCCCGGCGCCGTGGCCAGAAAGCTGCTGGATACCGGGGTGTATCCCGACGCCGTTCAGGCCTGAGTCGACAAACCTGTATCAAGGCACACCAGTGTCCCGTCCGGGCCATTCACCGGGGGGCGGCGTGACGGAAACCTCGTCCGGCCAGGAAGGGCTCTAAATCCGCCATCACCGGGCCGGAAAACAGACAGCGATGGCCCGACGACGTGTGCCGAACCAGATCCCCGGGCTGAAATCCGGATTGCTCCAGCAAGGCGCCGGTTCTGCGGGCGATGGCATCACCAGAGTCGACCCAGTGGGTAACCTCAGGCAACAGGCGCTGGAGCACCTCGCGGATCAGCGGGTAGTGGGTGCACCCCAGCACCATCGTGTCCACGCCGGCGTCACGGAACGGTTGCAACGCCACCGATAGCGCCGGTTCCGGCAGTGGGCGCCCCCGGGCCCAGTCTTCTATCCAGCTCACCAGTTGCGGATGCCCTACGCGCTCGATGGCGCAGTCCGCCGCAAAATCGCGGATAAGCTGTTCCAGGTAGGGGCGCCGGACCGTGGCCGGCGTGGCCAGCAGGCCGATACAGCGGTTGTCTGACATTGCCGCGGCCGGCTTGATGGCCGGAACCACCCCGACCACCGGCACATCCACCGCGGCCCTGAGAGCTGGCAAGGCCACCGTACTGGCGGTATTGCAAGCCACCACGACCACGTCGAAAGGATGCCGGGCGAGTTGCTCCGCCACCAGGCTGACCGTGCGATCCACCACCGTCGCTTCCGGCTGGTCGCCGTAGGGAAAACCGGCGTTGTCGGCCAGATGGGTCAGGCGTGCCGCCGGAATCTGCTGGTGGATACAGGCAGCAATACTCAGTCCGCCCAGGCCGGAATCAAACACCAGGATTTCCGGCACCCGCTCCGGAGAAGGTGCTGTAGTCAAGCGCCCATCTCCTCCTTCAACTGCCGTATCAGGCGGCCGGCGATGGTGGTTTCCGGCGGAATGGGCGGGTGGTCGTCCGGGGCAAACCAGTCCGCCTCAGCCAGCTCGTCTTCCTGCAGCACCAGATCGCCGGCTTCGTAGTCGGCAAAGAAGCCCAGCATCAGTTGGTGGGGAAATGGCCAGGGCTGGGAGGTCCAGTACCGCACGTTGGTGACGGTCAGACCGGTTTCTTCCAGGGTCTCCCGGGCAACCGCTTCCTCGGCGCTTTCCCCCGGCTCCACAAAACCGGCTATCAGGCTGAAGAAGTAACTGCGTGCGCGGCTGGACCGCGCCAGCAGGAACCGATCCCCCCGGCGAATGACCACAATTACACAGGGGGCCAGGCGGGGGTAGAAAGGGATGGCGCAATGGCCGCACCAGCGGGCGCGCTCATGGGAGTGGAACCCGGTCTCGTTGCCGCAGCGGCCGCAGAAGCGGTGATCCAGGAACCACTGCTGCACCTGGGATGCCGTACCCAGCACCGTTGCCGGTGCATCCGGCATGGTCAACAGGGCCTCGCGAAGATGAACCGGTCGGGTGGCATACAACAACATGCCGGGATCAACACTGGCCACGTAAACCGGACGGCCATCCAGCTCCCCCACATAAACCGGCTCGGTGCCATGATCCAGCGCGTCTTCGACACTGGACCAGTCATGGTACCAGCCATCTTCGGGGCACCAGATCTCCGGGCCATTCATGGCCACTACCAGGTCATTCCGGTCAGGTGCCTTGTCGGACCAGCCTGCGCTCCAGTTTTCCATCCACCACTCCATTCATTTCAAAGGCTGCAATGTATCATATCTGGTAAAGTCAACGGCATGCATCACTTTGTCGGCCACCACGGACACAGTACACTCGTGGCCCCTATCTGTGCGGAGTCTGACTGAATGCGAATACTGCCTGCCGTTGCCGGTGCCCTGATTACCCTGCTGCGCAAGATCCTGTTCCTGTGGGTGCGCACGGATGTGCTTGGCGCTGGCAAGCAGGAGCTGAACCTGGATCCGGATCGTCCGGTCTGTTACGTCATGCAGTACAGCTCCCTGTCTGCCCGGCTGGTGCTGGAGCAGGAGGTGGAACGGGCTGATCTGCCGCCTGCCCGGCCGCCCATGGACATCCATGGCGGGCCGCGCCACTCATTCTGCTTCCTGTATCGCCGGGCCCGCAGCCGGTTCAGCCCCCGTGCGACCCCGGTCATGACACAGCAACTGGAGCAGCTGGTGGCAATGTCGGTGGAAGACCCGACCCTGGATATCCAGCTGGTGCCTGTGTCCCTGTTCTGGGGCCGGTCACCGGACAAGGAAAAATCCTTCCTCAAATTGTTGCTGTCGGATACCTGGTCCGTGGCGGGGCGCTTCCAGAAGCTGCTGATCATCCTGCTGCATGGTCGCAACACGCTGGTTCGCTTCGGCGAGCCCCTGTCACTGGCCGATACGGTCCGTGAACACCATCGCAGCAAGGCAAGGGCCAACCGCAAAACCGCACGCCTGCTGAGAACCCATTTCCGCCGGGTGCGTCAGGCGGTGCTGGGGCCGGACCTGTCCCACCGCAGGACGCTGGTAGCGGACCTGATCCGGACACCCGCCGTGCGTGATGCCATCCGTGAAGCCGCCCGCAATGAGGAGGTCCACCCGGACAAGGTGCGGGCACGGGCCTGGGGCTATGCCAATGAGATCGCCTCGAGCATGTCCATTGCCACCATACGCATCCTCGAGATCCTGCTCAGCTGGTTGTGGAACCGTATCTACAATGGCGTCCGCATCAACAATATCCGTGAGGTACAGGAAGTCGCGGAAAAGAACGCCGTGGTTTACGTGCCCTGCCACCGCTCCCATATCGACTACCTGTTGCTATCTTACGTTCTGTACCGCAACGGCCTGATGCCGCCCCACATCGCCGCCGGCATCAACCTGAACATGCCTCTGGTGGGCCCCATACTCCGTCGCGGTGGTGCCTTTTTCCTGCGTCGCAGCTTCCGGGATAACCCCCTGTATGCCACCGTGTTCAACGAGTACATGCACGTCATGTTCACCCGGGGCTACTCGGTGGAATACTTCGTGGAAGGGGGGCGCAGCCGTACCGGCCGCACCCTGCAGCCACGGCCCGGCATGCTGGCCATGACTGTGCGCAGCTTCCTCCGCGACCACCAGAAACCCATCGTGCTGGTGCCCGTGTACATTGGTTATGAAAAGGTAATGGAAGGTCGTTCCTACCTGGGGGAACTCCGGGGCAAGAAAAAGAAGCAGGAAAGCGTCGTGGGCCTGGCGAAGAGCGCCCGGAAGCTGCGCAGCTCCTTTGGCAAGGTGTCGGTCAACTTCGGCCAGGGCATCGACCTGGATACCGCCCTGGAACAGGCCCGCCCGGGCTGGAAAAACGAGGCGGTCGGCCAGGAAGCCAGGCCACCATGGCTGAACACGGCGGTGAGCCACCTGGCCAACGAAGTGGCCACCGGCATCAATGCGGCCGCAGCGGTCAACCCGGTCACCATGGTGGCCACGGTGCTGCTGGCCACTGAGCGCATGGCCATGGACGAACGCCAGCTGGCGAGACTGATGGACCGCTACATGGGCCTGCTCAAGGCCCACCCCTACGCCGATACCGTCACTTTCCCCGAGGGCGACGGCCGGGAATGGATCCGCTATTGCGAAAGCATGGGGCTGGTGGGGCGTCACCCGCAGAAACTGGGCGACATCATTGGCCTGGATGGCGTCAACGCCACCCTGATGACCTACTACCGCAACAACATCCAGCACCTGTTTGCGCTGCCGGCACTGATTGCCTGCCTGTTCGAGAACTGCTCGTCCCTGGCCCGGGACCGGGTCATCTTCCTGGCCAGCGCCATCTACCCCTACCTGCAGTCTGAACTGTTCCTCCGCCATGATGCCGACAACGTCGGTGTGGAAGTGGACCGCTGGATCGATACCCTGGTGGAACATGGCTTCCTGCGTACCGACGGCGACCGCGTGATGGGCCCGGATGAAGGCACTGACCAGCGGCTGCAGCTGCATACCCTGTCCCGCTTCATCATCCAGACCCTGGAGCGCTACTACCTGGTGATTGCCACCCTGCGCAAGCATGGGCCCGGTGTGCTGACAGCAAAGGAACTGGAAGAGGAAAGTACGCTAATGGCCGAGCGCATGTCGATCCTGTTCGGGCTCAACGCCCCGGAGTTTTTCGACAAGACCCTGTTCCGCAACTTTATCGAGAACCTGCGGCAGAATGGAGTGATCACCGCCAGCGACGATGAACGGCTGAGTTACACCCGTGAGCTGGACGACGTCTCCGAGGATGCCCGGCTGGTACTGAACGTGGAAAAACGCCAGGCCATTGCACAGGTCACCCAGTTGGGCACGGCATGATTATGTTGCCGTCTCAGGAAGAAGGCAGGGCTCTCAGCGGGTAGACATCATATCGGCTGCTCTTGCCCTCCAGCGTCAACCCGGGGGCCACTCCTTCAATGGCGGGCGCCCGGCGTGAGCGCTTGACCACCACACGGTAGCGGGCACAGGCCAGGGCAGCCTCCAGCAGCGCGCTGGCATCCGGGTCGTCACCTACCACTGGGCGGAACAGCTGCATCTCCTTCTTTACCAGGGCGGACTTGTCCCGATGCGGGAACATGGGGTCCAGGTAGAGCACGTCCGCTACCGGGTCCTGCCCTGCCCTCTCACTCAGCCAACGGATGCTGTCGCCGTGGATCAGGGGCATGCGAGCGACGACCCCGGCCGTGACATCATCAGCCGCCGCCCGGGCCAGCCCGTCCTCAAGCAGCGCATGAATGACCGGCGAACGCTCCAGCAGTGTCACCTGATGACCGAGGCCGGCCAGCACGAAGGCGTCCTGACCCAGGCCGGCGGTGGCATCGAGGATGTGCAGCGTCTGATTGGTGCGTTTCAGGCCGATCGCCTTCGCAATAAGCTGACCGGTGCCGCCACCATGGGCAAGACGATAACCGGCCTTGCCGGACACGAACTCGGCCCTCACAGGTCCCGGGGCCTTGCGCCCGGTGGCCCGAAGCGACAGACCGTCATCATCCAGGAACAGCACCAGTGGACACTGGTCAATGTGTCTGAAGGGCACAACGCCCAGGAACGCGCCACCCAACCGTGCCGCCAGGGCCTCGGCAGCAGGCCGGTGGAACCCGGAGGAACAGGCTACCGGTGGAATGCCATCCCGGTCATGATCCTGGGGCGTAGAAGAGAGGTTTCGCATAGGGGGAGAGCGTCAGACGCGGATATCGATGCCTGCCAGTTCGGCATCATAGCCTTCCAGGCCTTCCTGCTGGCTGGCTACGGTCGCAAAGGTCTCCAGTGCCCGGATGGTGGCCATGGGGATGTCTTCGGCCCGGAAAGGCTGCAGGCGGGTATCTTCAGCGGCAGAACGGGCCTGGACACGACGAAGGTAACCCTGGGTGTCTTCGGAAAGCCCGCCCCCCGAATCCGGCCTGTCACCACCTGCCGGCGACGGTCGGGCATCACGGCGCTGATCCTCGATGACCTCGGGGCGGGCTGCGGGCGCACGGGCAGCGTCCGGTCGGTCCCGGGCAACGCCGGCGTTGCCGACATAGGGATTGTTGTTAACACCATTGATCATGGCTGCGTATCCGCACGTAAAGTCTCAGACAACCTGAGACGCTTTATCTGCCAGGAAGTTTCTTCCAGGTCACTTCATCCCGTAGGTAAACCGGTTGCGCCTTGGCCGCCGGCACCCCACCACCTGTCCGCAACGATCGCGCCGCGAGACGGGCAACGAAACGGGCATCAGGCCCGCATTCCGGATCGGGGGACTCCACGGCGCCGATAACGGTTTCAGGGATGCGTTCAGCATAGCGCCAACCGCTGCCCCCTGCCAACCAGCGCGCTGGCCCGCCAGGAAGGCTCACCTGTTCCGGCGGGCAGACCCGCTCTGGCGCCAGGAGTTCGGGCAGACCATCCACCAACCGGAAACAGCCCCAGTAGACTTCGTCCATACGGGCGTCAAACGCCACGGCGATGCCATCACCCTCTTCCGCGCCCCGGGCCTCAGCCAGCTCCAGCGCCACCGCAGCCAGAGACGACACCGGCATCACCGGCACATCCAGCCCCCAGGCCAGCCCCTGGATCACGCCGGTGGCAATCCGCAGGCCGGTAAACGAACCGGGGCCGGCGGCAAAAGCCAGGGCGTCCAGGTCGGAGATGGCCAGGTCATGGTCAGCCAGCACTTGCCGGACCATGGGCATGATAAGCCGGGTATGACCACGGGGCTCAACGCGATAATGCCCGCTCAGCTCCCCGCTGGAAAGCAGGGCCACGGAGCAGGCATCGGTCGAGGTATCAATGGCAAGAAGGTTCAAGACGTCTGATCAACCCAGCTTGGAGAGGATCTGTTCCCGGATATCATCAAGGGAGCCCACACCATCAACACGAACGTACTTCGGCGCCTGCTGCGGCTCGCGGGCCGCCCAGTCCTGATAATAGCCAACCAGCGGCTCGGTCTGGCTATGGTAGACATCAAGACGCTTACGGATGGTTTCTTCCTGGTCGTCCTCGCGCTGAACCAGCGGCTCTCCGGTTGCATCGTCCTTACCATCCACCTTGGGTGGATCATACTTGACGTGGTAGATGCGACCGCTGGCGGGATGCACGCGGCGACCGGCCAGACGCTGAACGATTTCCTCGTCATCGACGGCGATTTCGACCACATAGTCGATGCTGATACCCTGCTCCTTCAGCGCTTCCGCCTGGGGGATGGTGCGCGGGAAGCCGTCAAGCAGGAAGCCGTTACGGCAATCGTCCTGCTGGACCCGTTCTTCGATCAGGGCAATGATGATGTCGTCGGAGACCAGGGAGCCGGAATCCATGACCGCCTGAACCTTCTGGCCCAGCTCGGAACCGGACTTGACGGCCGCGCGGAGCATGTCGCCTGTGGAGATCTGGGGGATATCGAATCGTTCCGTGATGAACTGCGCCTGGGTCCCCTTGCCGGCTCCCGGCGCCCCCAACATGATAATACGCATACGTTGTGCTCCCATTTCCTGGCTAATTGTTTAAGTTTAAAGCAGTCAATACCTGAAAAGCGGTTGCCAAACCCAGGTTCACGACTCCCCCCAAGGCTTGGCAACAGCCTCTCTCCACAGGCGCGCCACTCTCGAAAAGCCGGCATTATACGAAGTCGGGGCAGTGAGAGAAAGTCGACGTCAGTCGCAGCCCACGCGTGGACAAAAAACAGTCGGTCAGGATGACAGAGAGTGGGCCAGACTGTCCAGATCGTCGGCGACCTCGTCCACATCGTCGCGAAGGCGCTCCAGACTGGCGTCATCGAGACCCAGCTGGGCAGCAAGGTTCTCGATATCATCGGGGTTGAATTCATCGCCCACCCCCTTCTCCTTGAGCAAGGCATTGGCCAGCTGGACCATGACCACATAAGTCTTGTGGTCGCCTTCGTAACCGGCCTGCTGGTGCACACCGGCCGCCTTGATCACCGGCTCCGGCAGCTGCCACAGCTTGTGCAGAATACCGCCGATCACACCATGGCCAACCGTCAGCATCTGCTGATCATCGTCCACCCCGAACACTTCCTGTTCCAGTGTCCTCAGGCTTACCTCCGGATTGGCGGCCCGCAGGCGGTTCAGCTCCTCGAACTCGGCGGGAAACAGGTGCCCCACCAGCAACAGGCCAAAGTTGTGAAGCAGTCCACAGAGGTAAGCCAGCGACCGGTCTGCATCGCACTGGGGCGCAAGACGCTGGCAGACGAAGGCACAGTAGAGGGAGTGACGCCAGAACTGGTCCATACCCAGCGGCCCCTGGCGGGGAATATCGAAGGCCCGGACGGAGGCAATGCCCAGGGCAATATGCGCCACCCGCTCAAATCCCAGTACCCGGGTGACCGCTTCCTGCACCGAGTCAATCTGCCCGGGGTAGTTGAACAGCGCAGAACGGGCGTAACGGATAATCTGGGCAGTGACACTGGGATCGTATTCGATCAGCTCCGCTAGTTCGCGGGCGGAGGCTTCCGGGTTACTGGTGAGGTTGAGAATCCTGAGCGCCAATGCCGGCATGGGTGGCAGTCGGTACAACGCCTGCAGCTTTTCGGCCACTTCCTCCAGGGTAATGGTATTGGCTGACTGCCCGCTGTGGCGGATGGTGACATGGCCCTTGTCGGCTCCCGCCATGGCCAGACGGAAATCCCTGCCCGCCATGGCCAGCAACCGGGATGAAGACCCGCAAGCCATGATGGCGCGCTCCGACTGGTACAGCGACTCTTCCACCAGCACCGGAATGCCGTAGGCAGCGCCGAACGGCGGCACAAAACCCGGTGCACAGTCACTGAACAGGCGCCCGGCCTGGGACACGGTTAACGGCTGCAGGCGTCGCCCGGTGCGGGCTGCAATGGCATCCAGATCAGGGGAACTGTCCAGGGGGTGCACCACCAGGAGCACGCCCTTGACGTCGATCAGAGCAGTGCTGCGGATTACCAGGCGGCGGTCGATGCCATCACCGAGCACAGCTGCCTCAAGTCCGCCGCGGGGGTCCTCCGAAACCGGCAACAGTTCAAAGGAAAGGCCTTTGCGATTGAGGAACTGCTCGACTCTGGCGGCCGCTGCCACAGGTGTCTCCTTCGTTTGTTATTCAAGCCCATAAACGGCGACAGAGCTTATCATACCCCGCGCCCATGCCCAGCGTCAGCCGGTATTACGCATGCCGGCGGCTATGCCGGCCATGGTCACCTTGAGTGCCTGCTCCACCAGTTCCGGCATGGGTACCACTTCCGCATCGGAGCCCTCGGCGGCGACATTCTGCTCGGCTTCCCGGTTACGCTTCAGCAGCTCCGCCTGCAGATAGTGGAGCGGGTCGGTATAGGGACTGCGTACTTTCATGGAGTGGGCAAATACCGGCTCCTCCTCCAGCAGCACCCGCTGGTTTTTCAGTGATTTGACCTGCTCGATGCAACCGGCCAGACGCTGACGCAGCTCCTGGCCCAGGGGCCGCAGGGCCGGGTCCACCAGGGTGTCATCATAGTAGCTGGCAATGCGCAGATCCGACTTGGCCAGCACCATTTCCAGCATATCCACATAGGTGCGGAAGAAAGGCCAGTCCCGGCGCATGGCCTGCAGCAGGGGCATCTTGTCTGCCTTCTCCGCCTCGGCCAGGGCCACATCGCTGCCCAGCCAGCTGGGTAGCATCAGGCGCATCTGGGTCCAGGCGAAAATCCAGGGGATAGCCCGCAGGCTTTCCACGCCACCACTGGCCTTGCGCTTGGCGGGTCGGCTGCCAAGGGCCAGCTTGCCCAGGGCCTGCTCCGGGGTGGCCTGGCGGAAATAGGGCACGAAATCGGGGTTCTCACGGACCACGTCCCGGTAGGCTTTCAGGGATCGTTCGGTAAGCCAGTCCATGGCGTCGCGCCATTCTGGCTCCGGCGCCCGGGGCGGCGCCAGGGTGGCTTCCACTACTGCGGTGGTGTACAGGGTCAGACTCTGTTCGGCCAGTCGCGGCAGGCCGAACTTGAAGCGGATCATTTCCCCCTGTTCGGTAATGCGGAAACTGCCGTTCACCGACCCGGGAGGCTGGGACAGGATGGCCCGGTTGGCTGGCCCACCTCCCCGGCCAACGGTACCACCACGGCCATGGAACAGGGTCAGATGCATGTCGAAGCGGCTGGCCACTTCGGTCAGCTTCTCCTGAGCCTGGTACTGGGCCCAGGCGGCCATCATCTGGCCAGCGTCCTTGGAGGAGTCTGAGTAGCCGATCATCACCTCCTGGGCACCGTTGCAGTAGTCCCGGTACCAGTCCACGGAGTACAGGGCCTCCATGGCGGCGGGGGCGCCCTGCAGATCGTCCAGGGTCTCGAACAGGGGCACGATACGCATGGGGAACTTCATCCCCGCCTCCCGCAGCAGCAGGATCACGCTGAGCACATCGGAGGGTTTGCTGGCCATGGATATCACGTAGGAGCCCAGGGCTTCCGGGGTCTGGGCCGCCACTACCTCGCAGGTGGCCAACACCTCCCGCACCGGCTCCGATGGTTCCCAGTTGCGAGGCACCAGTGGACGGCGACCCTGCAGCTCCCGTACCAGGAACGCCTGGCGTTGCTCCTCGCTCCACTCCAGGTAGTTACCCAGCCCAAGGTAATCCACCATTTCCGCTACGGCCTCGGCATGGCGGGTGGCTTCCTGGCGGATGTCCAGACGGATCAGGGGCAAGCCAAAGGTATGGGCACGGCGCAGGGTGTCCAGCAGCGGGCCGTTGGCGATGGTGTCCAGCCCGCATTCCTTCAGTGAGCGGTAACAAAGCTCCAGGGGGGCGATCAGGTCCTCGTTCTCGAACAATATGCCCTGTTCGTCCGCCGGCTCACCGTTAACCCTGGCCTCCGCCCAGTCCCGGGTTCTGATCAGACGTTCCCGCAAGCGACCAAGTATTTCACGGTAGGGTTCCCGGCCGTCGCCAGCCTGCTCCCGAAGTTCATCACTGGCCTGCCACATGGACAGTTCGGCCCGCAGGGACTGGATATCCCGCAGGTACAGGTCGGCCGCCATCCAGCGGCCCAACAGGAATACGGTGCGGGTCACCTCGTGAGTAACATTGGGGTTACCGTCCCGGTCTCCCCCCATCCAGGAAGCGATGCGGATCGGGGTGGCATCCAGGGGCAGCCCTTTGCCCGTGGAATCCAGCAATGCCTGATCCAGGCTGCGGTGGAACCTCGGCAGCGCCTCCCACAGGCTGTTCTCGATCACCGCAAAGCCCCATTTGGCTTCGTCCACCGCCGTGGGCCGCTCGTGGCGAATCTCGTCGGTATGCCAGGCTTCCGCCACCAGCAGGCGCAGGCGATCCAGAACCTCGTCCCGTTCCGCCGGCAGCAGGTCGTCGTGGTCCAGGGCTGCCAGGCAGGCGGACATCTCGTCGTATTTCATGATCAGGGTACGGCGGGCCACCTCCGTGGGGTGGGCGGTGAGTACGAATTCCAGGCGCAGATCGGACACCTTGCGGTGCAGCTCATCGGCATCGACCCCACCCTGCTTGAGGCGGCTGAACACATCCTCCAGCGACTCCACCATCAGGTCGGACTGGTGGCCACGCTTGCGACGGATCCCGTGGTACTGCTCGGCCAGGTTGGCCAGGTTGAGAAACTGGTTGAAAGCCCGGGTGACCGGCAGCAACTGATCGTCCCTCAGGTTGCTCAGCAGGCTGACCAGGCGCTGGCCGGACCCGCTTTCCTGGCGCCGGTCGGCCTTGGCGGCTGCCCGGATCTCCTCGATCAGATCGTAGATGTCTTCACCGGGGTAGTTGCGGATATTCTCACCCAGCAATTCGCCCAGCAGGCGGACGTTCTCTCTCAGCTCGGGATGCAGTTCAGCCACAGCAGCTTCCTTTTTGTCATAATCGGAAAGGTCAATTGACGAAACATCGTCACTATACTGATACTAATAATGATGACACAGACGAACCGCAAGGGCCTGTTGCTCTGAGAAAGTCATTCGCTGACCTTCCGCACGGCCCCGTTGAAAGGAGATTTCATGAAAGTTACCGACCTTCCCAAACACTGGCAGGACAAGAAGAAACCCACGGACCGCACCCACGACTACAACCTGCGCCTGCCACTGGAAGACGCCGCAAGGATCGCCGCACTGGCGGAAATGTACCCGGACCGCAGCGAGACGGATATTCTCAATGACATGATTGCTGCGGCGCTGGATGATCTGGCGGAGAGTACGCCGCTGAAGGAGAAGCTGAAGCGGTCGTGAGGGTGAGCCTCTAGTGTGCCTTAACACAAGTATCAATGGGCATGACATGTTTTAGCCCCTCGCCCTTGGCGGGAGAGGGGTTGGGGAGAAGGGGAGAAGGCTAACTCCACAATCTGGAATCTAGATTCTGGCGCCCTGTGGGCGCTCACCCTCTCCCTGGCCCTCTCCCCTCGAGGGAGAGGGAATGTTCGACGGTAACTTTGGTATAGCCCCTCAAGGAAAAGGAAGCGTTTGGTCTCAACTTAGTAGCCGCACTCTGGCCCTGTCAGGGTTCAGGCCACCGATACCAGCTGTCGACGCTTGAGATCTTCCATGTGCTTCTGGCTAAGAGCGACAAACCTGGGGGTCAGCCCCACATCCTCGTAGATCTCGAAACCGTCTTCGTCGTAGGCGACGATTTTATCACCTTCCACATAGGGGAACGAGGTTTCCAGCTCGTCCAGGGCGGCGGACAACAGGTCCCGCATCAGGTCCTGGGATGACTTCATGGGGTAAAGGGCGGCAAGCCTCGACAGCTCTTCATGGTGGCTGTCGGCCAGCTTGACGTAGTGTGGGTCACGGGTCAGACGACCCTTGGCGTTTTTATCCCAGTGGGTAACCAGATCGCGGATCTTCATATGCTTCGACTCCTGCCTTCGACTGCTGCCCGATCATAATGATGGCTGAGGGCTCCAAGAGGCGCTGCCGATCATTGTCGTCCGGCTATCCTCTTACCCCGCAGTGTAGTTGAATCGTGCGGAATACCAGCGCGAAAATCGGTAACGAATTGTACTTATTTGTGGTTTTCTGACCAATTCGTCACTCAGAACGTGAACGCTCGACCCCTTTGACCGAATTCCAGATCTCATCAAGGGCGTCCAGGGTTTCGTCTTCCATGGTCCTGTCCTGCGCCTGCAGAATCGCCTCTATGGCCTGGAAGCGTGCCTCGAATTTCCGGTTGGAACGACGCAATGCCTGGTCCGGATTCACTTTCAAGAAACGCGCCAGGTTGACGCAAACGAACATCAGGTCGCCCAGCTCGTCTTCCACCTCGTCCTGCGCTGCCGGGTCCTGTTGTGCGTTCTGCCACGCGTCCTTGAGCTCTCCGATCTCTTCCTCCAGCTTGTCGAACACCGGGCCTATGTCCGGCCAGTCAAAACCGTAACGGGCGGCCCGTCGCTGCAGCTTGTCCGCCCTGGTCAGGGCTGGCAGGGAAGCGGGGATATCGTCCAGCCGGCTGGCAGACTGGCCTGAGCTCACCTCTCCCTTTTCGGCCCGCTCTTCGGCCTTGATGCGCTCCCAGCTGGCGGCGATCCATTCGTCGCTGGGCCGGTTATCCGGATCCACGCGGCTTTCCAGGGTCCCTTCCGGGAATACGTGGGGATGTCGACGCAGCAGTTTCTGCACCAGGGTATGCACCACTGCATCAAAATCGAACAGTTGCTGCTCATGCCCCATCTGGCTGTAGAAGATCACCTGGAACAGCAGATCGCCGAGCTCCTCCTTCAGATGGCCATAGTCCTGCCGCTCGATGGTGTCAGCCACTTCGTGGGCTTCCTCCAGGGTGTGGGGCACAATGGTGCGGAAGGTCTGCTTCGTGTCCCACGGACAGCCGGTGTCAGGATCCCTGAGGCGGGCCATCAAGGTTTTCAGGTCGTCGATGGTGTAGCTTTTCATGTCGTCACTGGAATCACTCATGACCGCTTGCGCCTTACCTCGATGATGTTTGGCAGGTTGCGGATCTGGGCCAGTAGCCGGGCCAGCTGCTCCAGGCTCTGGATTTCCACCGTAACCAGCATGGTGGCCGTATTCTCATCGGTATCCGACAGGGTATTCAGGGACAGCACATTGCTGCGGGAAGCGGTAAGCACCTCGGTAATGTCCCGCAGCAACCCATAGCGGTCGTAGGCCTCGATCTCGATATCCACCGGGTAGGTGGCCTCGGGCTGGCCGCCCCAGCTCACTTCGATAATACGGTTGGGCTCGTATTCCTTGTGGTGCAGGAAGGTCAGGCAATCCTGGCGGTGAACAGTGACACCGCGCCCCACGGTGATGTAGCCACCAATGGCGTCGCCGGGCAGCGGCTTGCAGCACTTGGCCACCTGGGTCTTGAGTTTGCCCACGCCGCGGATCTGGATATCCGAGTCGGTTTCATACTTGCGGTTACGGCTGCCCAGTAGTTTGAGGTCCAGCTGTTTGTCCCGGGGCTCCAGCATTTCCTGGGCGACGTGCGCCACGTGGGTGGGCCGCAGGTCGCCGCCGCCGATAGCGGCAAACATGTCGTCCGCTGCCGGATAGTTGACCTTGCGGGCCAGTTCGTTGAGATCCACGTCATAGATCGAAAGCCGCTTGAACTCGTCCTCGAGAATGGCCCGCCCGTCGGCGATATTCTGGTCACGGTTCTGTTGCTTGAACCAGTGGGTCACCTTGGCCCGGGCCCGCGAGGTCTGGATATAACCCAGGCTGGGGTTGAGCCAGTCGCGACTGGGCGCCTGGTTGTTGGAGGTGAGAATGTAGACCTGATCACCGGTCTTCAGCGGATAGGTCAGCGGCACGATGCGGCTGTTAACCCGCGCGCCACGGCAGGCATGCCCCACTTCGGTGTGCACCCGGTAGGCAAAGTCCACCGGTGTAGCACCCTGGCGCAGGTCCACCACGTGGCCTTCCGGCGTAAACACATACACCCGGTCGGATCCGATATCCCCGCTCAGGTGATCCGCCAACCCGGACAGGTCGCCCAGTTCTTCCTGCCACTCCAGCACCTGGCGCAACCAGTTGATCTTGGCCTCGTAGCCGGAAGACCGGTTGCCCGTATCCGTGCCCTTGTAGAGCCAGTGGGCACACACCCCCAGCTCCGCCTCCTCGTGCATGTTGTGGGTACGGATCTGTACCTCCATGACCTTGCCTGCCGGCCCGATGACGGCGGTGTGGAGTGACTGGTAGCCGTTCTCCTTGGGGTTGGCGATGTAGTCATCGAACTCGTTGGGAATGTGCCGCCAGAGACTGTGCACAATACCCAGGGCGGCATAGCAGTCGCGCATTTCCGGCACCAGGATGCGTACGGCGCGTACGTCGTAGACCTGGGAGAAATCGATACCCTTGCGGCGCATCTTTCGCCAGATGCTGTAGATATGCTTGGCGCGACCGGACAGTTCGGCATTGATGCCCGAGCGGCGCAATTCGTCCCCCAGGTCACGCAGCACTTTCTGGATGTAGCCTTCACGATCCAGCCGCTTCTCATCCAGCTGTTTGGCAATCTTCTTGTAGGCGGTTTCATGCAGGTAGCGGAAGGACAGGTCCTCCAGTTCCCACTTGATATGGCCGATGCCCAGCCGGTGGGCCAGGGGGGCGTAGATATCGAACACCTCCCGGGCTACCCGCATACGCTTGTCGTAGGTGGTGTCCTTTACGGCCCGCAGGGCGCAGGTACGCTCAGCCAGCTTGATCAGCGCCACCCGCACGTCGTCAATCATGGTCACCAGCATCTTGCGGACGTTGTCCAGCTGGCCTTCGGTCTGGCCCAGTACATTACCCTTGAGGGGATGGTGGATGGACGATATGGCGGCCATCTGCACCACCCCATCAATCAGCCCGGCCACCTCGTCGCCGAATTCGTTGCGGATCTCCTCAAGACCAATACGACCTTCCCGCACCGCCCGGTACAGTATCGCCGCGACCAGGCTGGCCTGGTCCAGGTGCAGTTCCACCAGGACCTGGGCCATTTCGATGCCGGTACGGAAACTGCTGGCGCCTGGCGCCCAGAGACGGTCCTCCTCCACGGCGCGGCGATCGATCTCGGCGCTGAGCTCACAGGCACGCCGGAACTGGTCCGGGTTCTCCAGGCGGGTCTGGGCAGCGATCTGGCGCACCCAGCCTTCGATATCCACCTGTCCGTCCGCGGTAACCGCGTAGTCTTCCCGTACTTTTACCATGCCGTTGCTGCCGCCTCTTTACGATCAAGAGCCCCGCCCGGGTTCAGTTTTTCTCGAACAGGGCAATGGACTCCACATGGGTGGTGTGCGGGAACATGTCCATCACACCCGCCTGCTTCAGGCGGTAACCCTTGCTGACAATCACACCCGCATCCCGCGCCAGAGTGGCGGGGTTGCAGGACACGTACACAATCCGTTGCGCGCCGAAGGTGGCAAGGTGCTCACAGATTTCCTGGGCACCGGAGCGGGGCGGGTCAATCAGGATACGATCGAACCCTTCCGAGGCCCAGCTCTCCCGGGTAAAGTCCCCCTGCAGGTTGGCACCGTGGAAGCTGACATTGCCCAGCGCGTTGCGTTCGGCGTTTTCGCGGCCACGTACCACCATGGCATCGTCACCCTCCACCCCGACAACCTGGCCAGCCTTGCGGGCGAGCGGCAATGTGAAGTTACCCAGGCCACAGAACAGGTCCAGCACCCGGTCACCCGGCTGCACATCCAGCCACTCGATGGCACGGTGTACCATGCGCTGGTTGATGTCCGCATTGACCTGGGTAAAGTCCATGGGATGAAAGGTCATGGTGAGGTCAAATTCCGGTAACCGGTAGCTCAGCCTTTCCTCCCCTTCTGCCGGCCAGATCCGGTGTACGGTATCCGGTCCTTTTGGCTGCAGGTAGATATGCAAGTCGTGGGCCTGGCCGAAAGCCACCAGAGCCGCGCGGTCAGACTCACTGAGAGGGATCATGTTGCGGAAGATCATGGCCGCTGCGTCATCGCCGCAGGCCACCTCCACCTGGGCAATATGCTGGTAGGCCTCCATGCCGTAGAGCAACCGTCGCAGGTCATCAATGCGCTCGCCGATGCGCGGATCCAGCACCACACAGCGGTCAATGTCCGTCAGGAAACTGTTGCGCTTCTCCCGGAAACCCACCAGCACCGAATCCCGTTTGGGTACGAAACGCACCCCGAGACGGGCCTTGCGACGATAACCCAGGGCGGGCGACCGCATGGGCTCTGTCCACTGCTCCGGCTCGATGCCCCCGAAATGGGCAAAGTGTTCCCGCAGGGTATTCTCCTTGAAGCGGATCTGGGCATCGGGTGCCATATGCTGCAGGCTGCATCCGCCACAAAGGTCGGCAAAATCACAGGGCGGGGTAACACGCTCCGGTGCGGCTTCCAGCACTTCTTCAGTGCGCAGTTCGTCGAATTTGCTGCGGGTGGAAATCATCTTCGCCATCACCCGCTCACCGGGCAATGCGCCATCCACGAAACGGGTCTTGCCCTCTTCACGGGCGATGCCCCGGCCATCATGGCTGAATGCCTCAATAGTACAAGGCAAGGGCTCCCTGGGCAGGGGTTTCCTGCGTCTACGGCTCATACAAATGTCTCTGGTCAATAAAAACGGTCAGGCGCCCGGGAACACCCCGGTGGAGAGATAGCGGTCGCCGCGGTCACAGATAATGGCCACGATCACGGCGTTTTCAACCTGCTCAGACAGCGTGAGCGCCGCTGCGATGGAACCGCCGGAGGAGACGCCACAGAAGATACCCTCCTCCCGGGCCAGTGCCCGCATGGTGTTCTCGGCTTCTTCCTGCCCCACATCAAGCACCTCATCGACCCGTGAGGCTTCGTAGATTTTCGGGAGGTATTCCTCGGGCCAGCGGCGGATACCGGGTATGGAGGAACCTTCCTTCGGCTGCAGACCGATAATACGGATGTCAGGGTTACGCTCCTTGAAGTAGCGTGATGCACCCATAATGGTGCCAGTGGTACCCATGGAGCTGACAAAATGAGTGATCCGCCCCTGGGTCTGTTCCCAGATCTCGGGACCAGTGGTGCGATAGTGAGAAAGCGGGTTATCCGGGTTGGCGAACTGATCCAGCACCATCCCTTCCCCCTGCGTCTGCATTCGGGCAGCCAGGTCGCGGGCGCCTTCCATTCCCTCTTCCTTTGATACGGTGATGATCTCGGCACCATAGGCCCGCATGGAGGCCCGCCGCTCCTCGCTCATGTTGGCCGGCATGATCAGCTTCATGGTATAGCCCTTGATGGCAGCCGCCATGGCCAGGGCAATACCGGTATTGCCGCTGGTGGCCTCGATGAGGGTGTCTCCGGGCTTGATGTCGCCCCGCTTTTCCGCTTCCTGGATCATGCTGATGGCGGGCCGGTCCTTGACTGAACCGGCGGGGTTGTTGCCCTCCAGTTTGGCCAGGATGACGTTGCTGGTCTGGCCGGGCAGTCGCTGTAATCGCGCCAGGGGGGTGTGACCAACATAGTCCTCAATGGTAGGGAAATGCATGACGTTCCTGCTCCTCGTCGAGATGGGCTGCACAGCTTTTCAAAACGCTTATGTTACACTTGAGGCGCTTCTGGTGTCCCGTTTGGTTCATTCGCTGACCTACGGCGTTCAGCGAATGAACCAAACGGGACACCAGGACAGTTTTCCGTGGTTTCGTTCAGAAAGCAAAACAGGACGCTTTCATTACGCTCCTGAGGTGCGCATCATACGCATAACCGGGCAACTCGCCCAATACAGGTTCCCGCTATAACCATCGCCTCTGGCTATAAGCAGACCACGGAGACAGCAACGCAGAACACGGGCACCGTTTCGCATCAAGTTTCCAGAGGCTGGAAACCGGCGGCAGGTCAGGGACAGACGGGCTACCAGGAACCAGGGATCGGACAAGAGGTAGACACAGACGTATGCGTCGTTGGGGTATTCGCAAAAAAGTCCTGGTGGTAACCCTGGTTCCCACCCTCATTACCACCGTCCTGTTGGGGCTGTTCTTCACCTGGAGCTGGGTGCAGAACATCAACCAGCTACTGGACGACCGTGGTGATTCCCTCTCCCGCCAGTTATCGGCCGCTGCCGAATACGGCATGTTCACCTCCAACCGCAGCCTGCTCAGCAGCCTGTCCAACGCCCTGCTGGAAGAGCAGGACGTGCGTTCCATTACCTTTTACGACGCCCGCCGGGAGCGGCTGCTGCATACCGGCCCCGGCAGTACGTTCAGCGCACCGGACCAGTTCCCCCAGGGATCGTCGGTTGCGCACTGGACCGGCTCCGGCACTACCCTCTTCATGTCACCGGTGTACCTGCAGGACCTGATGCTGGACAACCTGCTGGACCTGGAGTCAGGCACCACCGCCGCGCCGGACAATATGGAGCCTATTGGCTGGGCGGCGGTGGAAATGTCCCACGTGCGCACCGAAAAGGAAACCTGGAAGGCGCTGTTCATCTCGCTGCTGGTGATCGTGGCGGGGGTGCTGCTGAGCCTGGCCATCGCCGTGCGGCTGAGCCGGTCTTTCACCCACCCGGTGTTCGAACTGAACAACGCGGTCGCCCGCCTCAAGGAAGGCCACCTGGACACCCGCGTATACACGGGGGCGGGGCCGGAGTTCGAGCAACTGGAGTCTGGCCTCAACGCCATGGCCGAGGAGCTTAGCAAGGCCCAGGCCGAGATGCAGCAGAATATCGACCAGGCCACCGAGGACCTGCGGGAAACCCTGGAAACCATCGAGATCCAGAACATCGAACTGGACTTCGCCCGCAAGGACGCCCTGGAAGCCAGCCGGATCAAGTCGGAGTTCCTGGCCAACATGTCCCACGAGATCCGCACCCCACTGAACGGCATCATCGGGTTTACCGAGCTGCTGCTCAAGAGCCCCCTGCAAAAGCAGCAGGCGGAACACCTGAACACCATCCGCAAGTCCTCGGAAATCCTGCTCACGATCATTAACGACATCCTGGATTTCTCCAAGATCGAGGCCGGCAAACTGATCCTCGACCGGGTGCCCTTTCACCTGCGGGAGATCGTCGAGGAAGTCATGGTGATGCTGGCGCCCGCGGCCCATGGCAAGAACCTGGACCTGGTGCACCTGGTGTACGCCGATGTGCCCGACAACATCATGGGGGATCCCCTGCGGGTGAAGCAGGTGATTACCAACCTGGTCAACAACGCCATCAAGTTCACCCAGACCGGCGAGGTGGTATTGCGGGCCAGCCTGGAAGAGGAAGATACCGAAAACAACGAGGTCACACTTCGCATCAGCATTTCCGACTCCGGCGTCGGCCTGTCCCGGGCCCAGCAGCAGTCGCTGTTCAATGCCTTCAGCCAGGCGGATGCCTCCACCGCCCGCCAGTATGGCGGCACCGGCCTCGGCCTGGTCATTTCCAAGCGGCTGGTGGAAGAAATGGGGGGTGACATTGGCCTGGAGAGTGAGCTTGGCAAGGGTTCAACCTTCTGGTTCACCCTGACCGCAGAGCTGTCCGCCGGTACCGAGGCGCCCCTGCCCCACGATGCCCTGCGGGGCGAGCGGGTTATTTATCTGGAGCAACAGAAAACCACGGGCCTGGCAGTGGAACACATCCTGCGGGACTGGGGCATGGAAGTCACCCGGGCGGGTTCGCCGGGCGAGCTGCTCGAGCAGGTGGAAGACGCCCAGCAACACCAGTCCGGCTATGCCCTGGCCATCGTGGGTATCACCCGGCACCTGCTCAATTCCAGCCAGTACCGGGAGCTGATCCGCAGCCTGGAAATTGACCGGGACTGCCGCAGCCTGCTGCTGACACCGACACTGGAGTCCCACGATACGGCCCTTACCGGACTGGCCAGTGGTCACATGATCAAGCCCATTTGTCGCGGGCCGCTGTACGATGAGCTGCTGATGCTGGTTCATGGCATTGACACCCGTAACCGCCGCCACGTGCCAGAGCGGAAGATTGGCGCCCTGCCCTCACCCCGCAGCACTACGCCGAACCTGCCCAGGGTTATGGCGGTGGATGACAACGAGGCCAACCTGAAACTGGTACTGACCCTGCTGAAGGATTGCGGTATTCCCGCCGAGGGGGCCGCCAGCGGTTTCGAGGCGCTGAGTAAGGCCCGTAGCCAGAACTTTGATGCCATCTTCATGGACCTGCAGATGCCGGGGATGGATGGCGTGGAAACCACGGCCCGCCTGCGGGGGCTGGACAACAGCCACCACCGCACAGCCATCATTGCACTGACAGCCCATGCCCTGGCAGACGAGCAGGAGCGGCTGATGCAGCAGGGTTTCGATGGTTATCTGGCCAAGCCGGTGAACAGCAGCCAACTACTGGAAACCCTGACGGACTTCACCGGTTACGAGCCCCCGGAGCGGCAGGAAAACGGGTCCCGGAGTATTGCCGAATTCCGGGACACCCGCCGGCCACTGCGCCCGTCAACCCGTCGCCGTCAGAAACCGGTGGTAGACGTTGAGGAAAGTGTTCGCCTCGCCGCCGGCAAGGCGGATCTGGCGGAAGAGCTGTTCAGTATGCTGCTGGAGCAACTCAAGCCCGACCAGGAAACCATCCGGGCCCGCTGGGAAGCGGAAGACTATGACACGGTTCTGGAATGCGTCCACAAGCTGCACGGTGCCACTCGCTACTGCGGTGTACCGGAACTGCGGGATGCCTCGGAACAGTTCGAAACAGCCCTCAAGCGGCGTTCGGACGACATGGACACCCTTCGGAAAAATCTGCTTTCGGCGATGGAACGGCTGGATGTCTGGGGAGATCAGACGGACTGGCAGGCTATGTTTCGCAACAGTGATCAGTTGAATCCCGTTTGATGGCTATTTGCTGTCGGGCTTCGGAGGAAGGTCTCCGTTGCTCAAGCGACTAGCTATAAGGTTCGCAGGACAGGGGGTTGGTAGAGAATTATCCGCCAGAAAAAGGTGTCTGAGCGCAGCGAGTTCTTTTTCCAAGGAGAATTCTCTACCAACCCCCTGGCCCTGTACCCAAACAATCAAGCTCGGGCCTGGTCCAGAATAGACCGCATATCCCGAACCGCCTCCTTAAGACCAGTAAACACCGACCGGGCAATAATCGCATGCCCGATATTCAATTCGTTGATGCCCGGAATCGCGGCGACCGCCAGGGTGTTGTGATAATTCAGGCCATGGCCGGCGTTAACAATTAAACCCTTGCGGCGAGCGTATTCCACCGCTTCCTTCAGGTTATTCAGGGTGTGGGTCTGTTCCGCAGCAGTATCCGCCTCGGCATATTCACCCGTGTGCAGTTCAATCACCGGGGCGCCGCAGCGCACCGCCGCGTCGATCTGGGAGGGATCCGGGTCGATAAACAGCGAAACCTCCGCACCGATCCTGGCCAGCCGCTCACAGGCCCGGGCCACGCGATCCTCGTTGCCCTCCACATCCAGACCGCCTTCCGTGGTCAGCTCCTCGCGCTTTTCCGGCACCAGGCAGACACACTCGGGCCGCACCGTTTCCGCGAAGGCCAGCATGGCGTCCGTCACCGCCATTTCCAGGTTCATGCGGGTATTCAGGGTCTGCCGAATCAGCAGCACATCCCGATCCTGGATATGGCGACGGTCTTCCCGGGGATGGATGGTGATGCTGTCGGCGCCGGCCTCCTCGGCCACCATCGCCGCCTGCACCGGGTCCGGAAAACGGGTGCCCCGGGCCTGGCGCAGCGTGGCCACGTGGTCGACATTCACTCCCAGCAATACACGGTCTTTCATGGATAGGGTCCCTTATCGGTCTGTGGAACGTCCGCCGGCAAACAGCGCGCGGCTATTCAGGGGCTTGCCCTGCAACAGGAAATCGGTCAGTGCCCGCATCACCTGCTTGGCCGTACGCCGGGCGTCGCTACTGTGCAGATCGCCATCGGCAAGGGCCAGTAAGGCACTGCCGGACAACCCGGTCAGGCGTGCAGCATCACCGGGCCCGGCAAGGATGCCATGCTGGGGATCATAGCAGTAGCGACGGTCCGGCTGCACCGGCTCACCACTGTCCATGGCCCGGGCCCAGTCAAATCCGTAGCCCAGGTTGTCTGCCAGATGCATCTCGAAACGGCGCAGCACCGGCTCTACATCGCCGGCGGCTGATGACAACTGCTCCAAAGCATTAATGTAAGCGGCAAAGAGCTCAGGAGCGGGATCGAAGGGGGACAGCAGTTTTTGCAGCAGCTCGTTTAGGTAAAAACCGCTGTACAGAGCCTTTCCTTGGCCCAGTTGAACGCCAGGCCGGTTCTCCACATGGGTCAGGGTCTTGAGGTCAGAGCGGCCTGTCCAGTCCACGAGCACCGGCTGGAAGGGCTGGAGCTGGGCCTTGGTGGCACTGCGGGCACTGCTGGCACCACGGGCAACCAGGCCGACCTTGCCGTGGTTGAGGGAAAACAGGTCAACCAGAAGGCTGGTTTCCCGGAACGGACGCCGATGAAGAACGTAGGCAGGTTCCTGTTGTACCGAACCGTGTTGTACCGACCCGGCCATGGCAGCCCTCAGCCGTCGTTCATGCCCAGGCTTTTCAGGGCCCGGTCGCTGTCAGCCCAGCCCCGCTTCACCTTGACCCAGAGCCGCAGCATGACCTTGCTCTCAAACATACGTTCCATGTCGGCCCGGGCCTCCTGGCCAATCCGGCGCAGGCGTTCACCCTTGTCACCAATGACAATCTTCTTCTGCCCTTCCCGCTCTACCAGAATCAGCGCCGCAATGTGCAGGGTCTTGCCGTCGTGCTTGAATTCCTCGATTTCCACAGCCACCGAATACGGCAGTTCCGCCCCCAGCTGACGGGTAATTTTCTCACGCACCATTTCAGCGGCAACAAAACGCTCGCTGCGGTCGGTAATCTGGTCATCCGGGTAGAAATGCACACTTTGCGGCAGGTAACGAGCCACCGCTTCTTCCAGTGGCGCCAGGTTCTGCTCCTTCAGGGCCGACATGGGAATAATGTCGGCGAACTCCCTTTTTGTGGCCAGACTTTCAAGTACCGGCAACAGGGTCTCCCGCTTCTCGATCTGATCCACCTTATTGACCGCCAGGATCACCGGGCAGGTCAGGTGCGTCAGCTTGTTCAGCACCATCTCGTCCGCGGGGGTCCAGTGGTGCCGATCCACCACGAACACCACCACATCCACATGCTTGAGCGCTGCGGACGCGGTCCGGTTCATATAGCGATTGAGGGCGCGGGGCTCCTCCTCATGCATGCCCGGAGTGTCCACGTAGATAGCCTGCACCGGCCCCTCGGTCTTGATGCCCAGGATCTGGTGCCGGGTGGTCTGTGGCTTGCGTGAGGTAATACTCAGTTTCTGGCCGAGGACATGATTCAGTAGCGTGGACTTGCCCACATTGGGGCGGCCAACAATGGCCACAAAACCACAGCGGCTTTCGGGATCCTCGGGCCGGATCAGTTCGTCGTTCATTATTCAGTCTCCACGCCCAGTTGCTTGAGGGCTGCCCGGGCAGCCTGCTGCTCGGCTATACGCCGGCTGCTGCCGACACCGCTGGTCTTGCGCTCCAGTGACGGCAACGCGCAGGATACATGAAAAGTCTGGGCGTGGGCTTCGCCATCCACCGAGATAACATCGTAACGGGGCAAGGGAAATTGCCGCGACTGCAGGTATTCCTGCAGGCGGGTCTTGGGATCCTTCTGGGTATCCTGGATATCCAACCGCTCCAGACGCTTGTCGAACCATGCCAGCACCCGCTCACGGCAGGTGTCGAAATCGCTGTCCAGGTAGATGGCACCGATGATGGATTCCACCGCATCGGCCAGTATGGAGTCACGCCGGAAACCACCGCTTTTCTTTTCACCCGACCCGAGCCGGAGGTACTGGCCCAGCTCGAACTCCCGGCCGATTTCCGCCAGCGTCACCCCTTTCACCATTCGCGCCCGCAGGCGGCTGAGCTGACCCTCCCGGGCCCGCTCAAAGTGATTGTAGAGGTACTCGGCGATGATCATGTTGACCAGGGAGTCACCCAGGAACTCCAGCCGCTCGTTATTCTGATTGCCAAAGCTGCGATGGGTCATCGCCAGCAACAGCCGTTCCGGGTCTTGGAACGTATAGCCGATTCGGCGCTGCAGTCGATCCAGGTCGGGTTGATTTGTCACTGTCCTGTCAGCTCATAAAAATGACTGAAACTGATAACCGCATCCACATTGGACACGACATGGGTGCGGACCTCGTAATCGAGACTGATAATCACCAGATCACCATCCTTCTCGATGTTGATGTCCTTGGCATTGAAACTGTCAACGTTGTTTACGCTCAGCCGTTTGGTGACCAGGCGGCGCACATCGGACGGTGTCATCTGGGACAGACCTTCCTCACCATCAAGGCCTTCCAGGGCACCCTTTATAGTGTAGTCATCAAGATACGCCGGCCCCAACTTGATCAACAGGGTCAATAAGCTGGCGAAAAACAGCACCGCGATCAGGATACCGACGGTGGAAGCGCCTTGCTGGCGGAATGGAGTTTTCATACGCACGTACCTCATGCTGGTGGCCACAGGCCGACAAACGTTCGTAAATTCAGTCTATGGGCCCAACCCGGTCAAACGACGGCAGGCTGGTGAGTGATGGCCACTGCATCCAGATCAGGAACGCCTTACCCACCACCATCTCATCGGGAACCATACCCCAGAAACGGCTATCTTTACTGTTATCCCGGTTGTCTCCCATCATGAAGTAGTGCCCATCCGGCACAACCCATTCGTTCTCTCCCGCTCCACTCCTGTTACGGGTATCGCGATAGATCATATGCTCCACGTCCCCGAGCTGCTCTTCCAGCATCACAAGAGGCGGCAGCCTGGCCACAAAACGGGTGGGTACCTCTTCGCCATTGACGTACAGGGTTTTGTTGCGATACCGAATACGGTCACCAGGCAGACCAACAACCCGCTTGATGTAGTTGGTCTCGCCATCTACAGGGTAGCGGAACACCATGATGTCACCACGCTCGGGATCACCGATATCCACGATCTTGGTACCAGCCACCGGCAGGCGCAGGCCATAGGCGTACTTGTTGACCAGGATGAAATCGCCCACTTCCAGCGTCGGCAGCATGGAGCCGGAGGGAATCTGGAAAGGCTCCACCAGGAATGAGCGCAATACCAGCACGATCGCCAGCACCGGAAAGAATGAGCGGCTGAGTTCCACCAGGTATGGCTCTGGGGGTCCGGCCTGCTCTTCCTCGTCCGCGGGGACTGCGCTGCTGCCAGAGCCATCGCTGCCACTGGCTGCCACCGCTCCTCCGGACTCCTGCCAGGCGGCTTCCCGACGGGGCCTGAGGAACAACCGGTCACCCAGCCAGATGATGCCCGTGGCAAAGGTCAGTACGACCAGGATCAGCGGAAAATTGATGTCCATTCAGTTAAAGCCCTAGTTATCCACTTTCAGTACCGCCAGGAAAGCCTCCTGGGGCACCTCGACGTTACCCAGCTGCTTCATCCGCTTCTTGCCTTCCTTTTGCTTCTGCAGCAGCTTTTTCTTGCGACTGACGTCGCCACCATAGCACTTGGCCGTGACGTTCTTGCGCAGGGCCTTGACGGTCACCCGCGCCACCACCTGATTGCCGATGGAGGCCTGAATGGCAATATCGAACATCTGCCGGGGGATCAGTTCCTTCATCTTGTCGATCAGTGCACGGCCCCGGTAATGGGACTGCTCCCGGTGCACAATCAGCGCCAGGGCATCCACCCGCTCGCCATTGATGAGCACGTCCAGGCGCACCAGGTTGGCGGTCTGGAAGCGTTTGAAATGGTAATCCAGGGACGCAAACCCGCGGCTGGCCGATTTGATGCGGTCGAAGAAATCCAGCACCACCTCCGCCATGGGAAGCTCGTAGGTCAGCTGCACCTGGTTGGCCAGGAACAGCATATTGGTCTGAACCCCACGCTTCTCCTCGCACAAGGCAATCACATTGCCCAGATACTCCTGGGGCACCAGGATACTCGCCTCGACAATGGGCTCGCGCATTTCCTCGATGGAGCCCACATCCGGCAGGCTGGAGGGGTTGGAAACCGTAATCGTCTCGCCATTGCGGGTAACCACTTCATAGACCACGGTCGGCGCGGTGGTGATCAGGTCGATGTTGTATTCACGCTCCAGCCGCTCCTGGATAATTTCCATGTGCAGCATGCCGAGGAAGCCGCAGCGGAAACCAAAGCCGAGGGCATCGGAATTTTCCGGCTCGAAGAACAGCGAGGCATCGTTGAGGGTCAGCTTGGACAGGGCATCACGGAACTCCTCGTAATCGTCGGAGCTCACCGGGAACAGGCCGGCGTAGACCTGGGGCTTTACCTTCTTGAACCCGGGTATCTGGGGGGTTTCGTCAGCAAACTTGTTGGATACGATGGTGTCCCCTACCGGAGCGCCATGGATATCCTTGATGCCGGCAACCACGAACCCCACTTCACCGGTACCCAGCTCACCGGTTTCGGTGGGCTTCGGCGTGAAGATGCCCACCTTGTCGGCATTCCAGGCTTTGCCGGTGGATTTGATCTGAATCTTGTCTCCCTTGCGCAGCACACCCTGGCGCACACGCACCAGCGACACCACACCCAGGTAGTTATCAAACCAGGAGTCAATGATCAGCGCCTGCAGCGGGGCGTTCTCGTCTCCCTCGGGCGGCGGGATCCGCTTGATCAGGTCCTCAAGCACGTCTTCCACGCCCATGCCACTCTTGGCACTGCAGCGCACGGCATCGGTGGCCTCGATACCGATAATGTCCTCGATTTCCTGGGACACCCGGTCAGGTTCCGCCTGGGGCAGGTCCATCTTGTTCAGTACCGGTACCACTTCCAGGCCCTGCTCGATAGCGGTGTAGCAGTTAGCCACGGACTGGGCCTCGACCCCCTGCCCGGCATCCACCACCAGCAACGCACCCTCGCAGGCAAACAATGACCGGGAGACCTCATAGGAGAAATCCACGTGCCCGGGCGTGTCGATGAAATTGAGCTTGTACTCCACCCCGTCCCGGGCCTTGTAATTCAGGGTAACGCTCTGGGCCTTGATGGTGATGCCCCGTTCCCGCTCAAGGTCCATGGAATCCAGCACCTGCTCAGCCATTTCACGGTTGGTGAGGCCGCCGCAGACCTGGATAAAGCGGTCCGCCAGCGTGGACTTGCCATGGTCAATATGGGCGATGATCGAGAAGTTACGAATGCGGCTCAGTTCAGTCACAGACAAATGGTTACCCGTAGCAGACTTGGTCACCCGACAGCCGGGCCCCGGATGTGTCCGGTGGCTGGTGTTCCGGTGGAGAATTTCAGGGCCGCCACAAATGGCGGGCGGGCTCCTGCAAGGGCGGGATTTTACCGGTTGTAGGGCTTTATTACCATCAACGAGCCCAAGAACAACGTCTCAATATCATCAGGGCTTCCGTTCCTAGCGTATCAGCGCACGCTCATACTGGTTTACCAGGAAACTGATCAGCGAATCCTCATCCAGCGGGTAGCTGAACAGGTTGCCCTGGCACTGGGCACAACCGGCCCGCTCGAGGAACTGCAACTGGTGCGGGGTCTCCACACCCTCGGCTACCACGGTCAGGCGCAGCTTGTGCGCCAGGGCGATCACGGCAGCGGCCACATCCGTGGCATTGGCGTTGTAGGGAATATCGCGGATAAACCGGTCATCAATCTTGACCGCATCCAGCGGCAACTGCTGCAGTGCGGCGAGCGAACAGGCACCGCTGCCAAAGTCATCAAGTATCAGTCGGGCACCGGTGTCGTGGAGAGCGCCGAGTATTGCCCGCAACATTCTCGGGTCTTCATTCAGCAGGGCGGCGGGCAGCTCCAGTTCAAGCCGCTCCGGCATTACACCTGTCTCGGTGATCACCCGACGGAACAGGTCGAGAAAGCCCGGGTCGGTGACCTGTCGCACGGAGAGATTGACCGCTACCTGCAGTCGCTCGAACCCTGCCCGCTCCAGTGCCTGTATCTGGATGCAGGCCTGGCGCAGCGCCATTTCACCCAGGCGAATGATCAGGCCGGACTCCTCCGCCAGGGCGATAAACTGGTGGGCGGACACCAGGCCACGCTCCGGGTGCTGCCAGCGCAGGAAGGCCTCGACACCCACCACCCGTTGCTCCTGCAGGTCGACCTTGGGCTGATAGTGTAGTACGAAGCGATCTTCGTCCAGGGCATTGGTCAGCTCCTCCTGCTGCAGCAGGCGACGTGCCGCCTGAAGGTTCATGGCCGGCGTGAAGAACTGGAAGTTGTTGCGACCCCGCTCCTTGGCCCGGTACATGGCGAGATCCGCGTATTTCATGAGCACGCCGGGATCTTCGCTGTCATAGGGAATCATGGTCACCCCGATGCTGACCGTAATCCCCACTTCATGCTCATTCAGGCGAACCCGCTGGCACAGGCGTCGCAGAATGGTCTCCGCCACCTTGGCGGTGGCTTCCGGGCCACTGATCCGGGACAGCAGTACCACGAATTCATCGCCACCGAGCCGGGCCACCGAGTCTTCTTCCCGCACACACCCGGTCAGCCAGCGGGCAACGTGTTCCAGCAACTGGTCTCCGGCGTCATGGCCGAGGGTATCGTTAATGCGCTTGAAACCGTCCAAATCCAGGAACATCAGGGCCGCCGGCTCCTGGCTGCGCCGGCTGCGGCGGACCACGTGGGCCAGGCGATCACGGAACAACTGACGGTTGGCCAGCCCGGTCAACGGATCGTAGAAGGCCAGACGGTGCAATTCCGACTGGGCGGCCCTTAACTGGGTCAGATCCCGCAGGCTGAGCACCACCCCTTCCACGCCGGGCACCTCCAGCATGGAGGTGAACGACCCTTCCATTTCCCGCCACTCTCCGGAGGCATCCCGGATCCGCGCCCGCAGGACTTGCATCTGTTCCCCGGGGTTTGCCACGGCCCCCCGGAATCCGGCCTGAAGCCTGGGCCAGTCATCGCTGTGCACCCGAGATTCAGCACGAACCATTTTCGCCTCATCCGGATCATAGCCGAGGATGGAATCGCAGGATGGGCTGACATAGGTTGGCCGCCCCCCGCGATCCATGACCACGGTAATGTTACTGGCCCCCTCGGTAATGGCCCGATAGCGGCCGGCACTCATCTGGGCCAGCACACGGGAGCGGATCAGCGCCAGCGAGAAGGCAAACAACAGCAGGCTGACCAGGACACCGGAGCCCAGCACAATGTCCGGTCGCGGGTCGGACGCCAGAAAGTCGAAGGCGGGTGTCGACCGGGTCTGTATCACCCAGGTGCGACCGCCATATTCGATCTGCTGGGTTTTCTCAAAACTGAATTCTTCGTCGAGGGACCCCAGGTTGGAACCATACATCTGGGTTTCCCGCGTCAGGGTGTCGCCATCATAGATTCGCACATCCAGGAAAGGCGCAATCAAACCAACAATGCCGTCCAGCAGGTTATTGGTGCGGAATGCACTGAACACGAAGCCTTTGAGCAAAATACGGCGTTCACTGAGTGACGCCGGCACCACGCCACCATGATAGACCGGGTAATACATCAGGAAACCGGCCTGGTCTTCCGCCAGCTCCTCCTGTACCAGCACCACTTTACCGGTCACCACCGGGCGCGCAGTGTCGCGGGCCCGCTCCATGGCACGACGATGAATGTCATCCTGGTAGGCGTCGTAACCGAAGGCCCGACGGTTGCGTTCTGTGGCCGGCTCCAGGTACACAATGGGGTGAAACTCTTGCCTCAGGCCCCGCGGCCTGACCACATAGTCGTCGAACCCCTCTGCATGGAGTTCGTCCAGGTGGCCCCGCAACTCATTGATGCCGAGCCGGCGGGTTACACCAATACCCTGGATACCCGGGTAGTACCGGTCGATATTGACCTTGTCGACGTAGGTGTGCCATTCCTCACGGCTGATCTCCCCGGCCACGGACATCAGGCCGGCGCCACCCGCGAGTACCTGTTCGTAGTTGAGCAGGCGCTCCTCGATGGCAGTCTTGAGCTGGAGAGACTGGGCAGTGAAGCGGCCTTCGGTGCGGTCTTCCACCAGGCGCATGGACAGGAACCACAAGGCAGCGGTTACACCCAGGGCAATGATCAGCACCAGCCATGCCATGCGGGAATGACGCAGGCGCAGCAGATCTTTGAGCGCTATGTCCTTCTTGTTGATCATGTCCGGATCCGTTCCCTGGCCAGTTCCCTGGATAAGCCCGCGAAGCTGCCGGGAAGCCTAGCACGGACACTGGGCGCCTCGCTGACGCCATCAGTATGGCGAAATGGTAACAAAAACACCAATAATCACGCCTGAACTGGCATGTCGTGTCGTTTTTGTCAACAGATAAAACTACCAGAAAACCCGCCGGCACAACAGTTCACCAGCGACAAAAAAACCGCCAACTGTTTCACAGCTGGCGGCTTTGGTGCATAGCTCAGTCCGGCAGGCCGGAATGCGCTCAGGGCCTCATGACCAGGTAGGTCGCACGGCCTTCGCGGATAATCCGTACCGACACAGCCCGATCATCCGGCAGGTCATCCACAGCATCATTGAAATCGTCAATATTGGTGACCGTCTGGCGATTGATCTCGGTGATGATGTCGTTGCGACGGATACCCGCCTGGAACGCCGGGCCACGCCCGACCTCGGCAACCAGCACACCCCCGCCAATACCCAGGCGGCTGGCCAGCTGATCCGGCAGCGGTTCAACCCGCAGGCCCAATGGGCCACCGGAAGACTGGGACGGCTCGTTCCGGGCGCCTGATGCATCTTCGTCTTCAGGAAGGCGGCCGATTTCGACCTCAATGGTGCGTTTCTTGCCCTGACGGAGAATCGTCATCTCCGCCTCTTCTCCGATGGGCGTGCGGCCAACCTTCGGCGGCAGGTCGGCAGAGCGCTCAATGGCCTCACCTTCATAGGAAAGCACAATGTCGCCGGCTTCAAGGCCGGCCCGCTGCGCTGGCGAATCCGGCATCACTTCGGCCACCAGAGCCCCCCGGGGACGACTCAGCCCGAAGGACTCGGCCAGATCCCGATTCACTTCCTGGATCAGTACCCCGAGCCAACCGCGAGCAACACTGCCATCGTCCCGGAGTTGCCGGAACACATTCATGGCATCGTCGATCGGGATCGCGAACGAGACACCCATGAAACCGCCGGAGCGAGTGTAGATCTGGGAGTTGATGCCAATGACTTCACCCTTCATGTTGAACAGCGGCCCGCCGGAGTTCCCCGGGTTGATCGCCACATCCGTCTGGATGAACGGGACATAGTTTTCGCTGGGCAGAGAGCGGCCAATGGCACTGACGATGCCAGACGTGACGGTATAGTCGAACCCGAACGGCGAACCGATGGCAAACACCCACTCACCAGGTTTCAGGGTGGAGGAATCGCCAATACTGACCACTGGCAGCGGCTCGTCATCCTCGATCTTGAGCACCGCCATATCGGACCTGGGATCAGTTCCGATCACTTCGGCGGCCAGCTCACGCCGGTCGTTCAGGCGGACGATCACTTCGTCAGCCCCTTCAACCACATGGTTGTTGGTCAGAACGTAGCCATCTTCAGACACGATAAAACCCGACCCCATGGAACGACGGGGCTGGGACGGCCCCCCATAGGGCGATTGCGGGTCGCCAAAGAAACGACGGAAAAACTCCGGCATCTGTTCCAGTTCCCGGTCACTGAACGGTGACTGCTGGCGTTGCGAACTCCGCTCGGTAACGGTGCTGATATTCACGACGGCGGCAGAGTTCTCCTCAACCAGGCCGGTAAAATCGGGCAATGACTGTGCTACCGCGGACTGGGCCGCCAGCAGCGAGGCCATCAGAAGGAACAGGACGGATGGCAGCCAGGCACGCTGGCCTGGTGAATACCTTGGCTGGAACTGTCTGGTCATGGATGCTCCCTGTAACTCACTGGTTTTACACTATCCCGCGAAAAGCACCGTCATCGGAGCCGGACAGCAAATCGGATGCTTCCCGGAATAGTCTGGAAATGGTGATAAAGGCGATTATTTTCAACTGACTTCATCGGACAGGCTGTTAGTCCGAAAGTTCGGCCCCGACGGGAATCAGCCGCCCCATTACTGGCTGCCAGCGGCCGGCGTCCCGGATGGAATACCACCGGGCCAACCACAGGCCCACGCCCAGGCCCATTACGGCAGAAATAATAGCCATTCCGTCCCGGCCCGGCAGGATGGCACCGACCAGAGCGGTGGCTACCACCATCAGCAGCAGTGGCAACGCGTAGACAAGCAGAGAGGCCCTGAGCAGGGCCGATTCCTCGATAGCAACGGTTACCTGGTCTCCGGGACGGGCACCCAGAGTGTTGACCACACGGATTTGCCGTGACTGGCCGGACGTCATCCCCGCCAGGGCTTTCTGGCCACAGCCATGACGGGCCTTGCAGGTCTGGCAGGCGCTCTCGCGGATGGTCTGGACCCAGGCCTCGTTACCACTGATGGAGATCACCGTTCCGGTTTCATGAATCATGGGCCGCTCCTGTCAGTCTGCCAGCGTGCGCGCCAGGGCATTACGATCATCGACAGTCACCGACTGTGCCACGCGCATGGCAGTGCGGGGCGGGATTTCGCCGACTACCGTCACCAGGAAACGTTCCCGCGACTCGGGGTCCGGGCTGGCGTAATGCATGTAAACGGTCGTGGCGCCAATGCGGGAAGCGCCCTGGGGCATTTCCGTGCCGCCAGCCACCTCGACAAATACAGAAAAGGTTGCCAGCCCGTCGGAGAAGGCCACGGCCTGACCACGGCTGGCACGGGGTGCTGCCACCGGCATGAATCCATCCGGTCGCCAGCCCAGGTTCCAGCCGTCCATTACTCCGGGCTCACCGGACACCGGCAGGTATGGGACCATTTCCTTCATCTCGACCCCGGACTGGATCTCGAAGTCCGAGTCGGGCAGCTCATCGGTGATTTCCAGCATGGTGAACTGAAAATGTTCGAGCACCTCACCACCCTGTCGCACGTGGCTTTTCAGCAACAGCCCGGTGCGCTTTTCCATCCAGAGACGATAGCCGTAGCGGTGATCATCCCGGGGCTGCAGGCCGATGACCATGGCCGGGTAACCGGCAATGCGGTCCTCCCCCAGCAATTCCGGCTGGTACCAGGCACCTACCGGCACCTGCTGACTGGCAAAGGCTTCCCCGAAAGGACCGGACGGAATAACCTGATCAAGGTGAATACGCCCCTGCTCCGGCAGCACACACAGTACCTGGTTGCCCCGCCGAAGGATTTCCCCGTTGGCACCATCCTGCTGAACCAGGCGCTCCTCGACACGACCATCCCGATAACGGTGGGCGATCATCATGGAACTCACCTGGTCGCCCCGGGAATACACGAAAATGCCGCGATAGGTGGTCATGTTCAGGGCCGGCCCCAGTTTCAGCAACCAGGACTCCGCGGTCTCCCGCTCGTAACCCCGGGCCGCACCAGCGACCAGCATGGCAACCACAACCATCACCATCATGGCGGCATGGCTTATTTCCAGGGTGCGTACTCTCAAGACTTATACCCTCTGATGAAATGGCGAGTCAGACAGAGCGGGTCACTCAATACCCCTGACCAGACATGCTGGTCAGGCGGGCGTAACCCACAGCGCCCTGCCCGGCCACCATACTGTTATTCTGGGCGTGCTCAAGCAGATACCGGCTGAACTGCTCCCGCTGACTCGGATCAAGCCCCTGCAAGGTAACTTCCGGCACTCCCGGAGCCGCCGCCGGTACTTGTGCCTGCACCGGTACCAGAGTATCGGTGCTGCTGCCCGACATGACATCCCAGCCGCTGCCCGCGCCGAAACCAATAGCAACCCCCAACGCGATCATCGCCACTGCCGACCACCGCCACGGAGCGTAACGCCGACGTGCGGCCTTTTGCCTGCTGCGGTCCTCGGCCGCTGACCGATCCAGGCTCGCACTGACCGCTTCCCGCACATCCAGGCCGCCGTGGCCACCGGATGTTTCATGAATCACGTCGCGGATTCGCTGCCAGCGTTGCCACTGGTCCCGCACGGCTTGCTGGTCATGGTGTGACAGCACCCGGCGCACGGCGAGCTCATCCGCCTGGTCATCCATCATGGCAGACAAGGTTTCTCTGAGCCGATCGTCCATTGCCTGTACCTCGTTGATCTCGTTACTCATGTGTTGTCCAGCATCGGTCCGAGCTGGCGGTCAATGGCATCCCTTGCCCGGAAAATCCGGGAGCGAACCGTTCCTATCGGACACTCCAGAATTTTCGCGATGTCCTCGTAGGAGAGGCCTTCGTACTCCCGCAGCAAAAAGGCGGAGCGCAGCTCTTCCGGCAAGCTGCCGATCGCCGTATCCAGCGCCTCACGCAGCTGATCCCGCTGCAGGAACCCCTCCGGCGAGCCGATCTCCCGCAACCGGAAGCCATCGTCGAACGTTTCGGCGTCGCTGACATCCGCCACACCCTGGGGACGACGACCACGGGCCTCGAGGAAATTCTTGGCGGTATTCACCGCAATCCGGTACAACCAAGTATAGAAGGCGCTGTCACCACGAAAACGTTCGATGGCACGGTAGGCCTTGACGAATGTTTCCTGGGTCAGATCCAGCACTTCCTGGGAGTCGTAGATGTAACGGCTTATAATGGATGCCACACGCGACTGGTATTTGAGCACCAGCAGGTCAAAGGCTGACCGGTCACCCTGCCGGGCCTTGCGAACCAGTTGCAAGTCGGTCTGGCCATCAGGCCCCGGTGACGGTGTCTGTTCGGCGTCCGGTTTCATGGTAGGGCCGGTGGGCGCCTCCTTTAACTGTGCCACTGGACCTGCCTGCCGTCTCTCGCTCATGATCATAGGCGTTTTTTCCACAAGTTGGCGACGGAAACTCCGGAGCAGGAAATTGCCCCGCTGACGCATCAGTTCCGCTGTGGGCAAATAGACAGCAGGCAGAAAGTTTAGTTCAATACTCACCACATTATGGCCCGCGACAACGACCACATGCCACAGTCCTTCGAATACGATGTTCTCATTATCGGCAGCGGCGCTGCCGGTCTCACCGTTGCCCTGAACCTGCCCGCCCATCTGCGTGTGGGTGTGATCAGCAAGGCGGATATCACCAGCGGCGCCACGCTGTGGGCCCAGGGCGGCATTGCCGCCGTGCTCGACAGCGACGACTCGTTGGAAGCCCACGCAGCGGACACCCTCGCCGCCGGCGGCGGCCTCTGCCATGACGATGCCGTAAGGTACACGGTAGAGAATGCTGCTGACAGCATCCGCTGGCTGATCGACAGCGGGGTGCAGTTCACCCGTGATGAAAATGAACAGCTGCATCTGACCCGGGAAGGCGGCCACAGCCACCGGCGCATCATTCACGCCGCGGACGCTACCGGCAATGCGGTCTCCACCACCCTGAGCGAACAGGCGGCCAGCCGCGCCAACATTGATTTGTTGTCCCGGCGGGTAGCGGTAGACCTGATCACTAACCGCAAGCTGGAGCTGCCGGGCAATCGCTGCGTGGGCGCCTACATCCTGAACCTGGACACCGGCCATGTGGAACTGTTCCGGGCCCGGTTCACCGTGGTGGCGACCGGCGGTGCCAGCAAAGCCTATCGCTACACGACCAACCCGGACGGTGCCTCCGGCGATGGCATCGCCATGGCCTGGCGGGCCGGCTGCCGGGTGAGCAACATGGAGTTCAACCAGTTCCACCCCACCTGCCTGTACCACCCCCATGCCAAGTCTTTCCTGATCAGTGAAGCGGTGAGGGGCGAGGGTGGCCTGCTGAAACTGCCGGACGGCAGCCGCTTCATGGACCGGTTCGACAAGCGGGGCGAGCTGGCGCCGCGGGACATTGTCGCCCGCGCCATCGACCATGAAATGAAGCGCCTGGGCGCCGACCACCTTTACCTGGATATCAGCCACAAGCCAGCGGACTTCATCCGCGAACACTTCCCCACCATCTACGAGAAGTGCCTGGGCTTTGGCATCGACATCACCCGCGAACCCATTCCGGTGGTGCCTGCGGCTCATTATACCTGCGGCGGGGTGATCACCGACGAGCGGGCCCGCACCGACATCAACCAGCTGTACGCCGTAGGCGAAGCCGCCTTTACCGGTCTGCACGGTGCCAACCGCATGGCCAGCAATTCCCTGCTGGAATGCCTGGTATATGGCCGTGCCGCAGCGGCCGATATCACGCGGCGCGAATCCGATATTCCATCGCCCCCGCCCGCGCCGGACTGGGACGAGTCACAAGTGCGCGATTCCGACGAAGACGTGGTCATTTCCCACAACTGGGATGAACTTCGCCATTTCATGTGGGACTATGTGGGCATCGTACGCACCACCAAGCGACTGCAGCGGGCCAAGCACCGTGTAGACCTGCTGGCCCGGGAAATCGGCGAGTTCTACAGCAACTACCGGGTCAGCAATGATCTGCTGGAACTGCGTAACCTGGTCACGGTATCAGACCTGATCATCTGCTCCGCCCTGCAACGCAAGGAAAGCCGCGGCCTGCATTTCACCCTGGACTACCCCGGGCTGCAGAACGAGCCGGAAGACACCGTGCTGGTGCCGACAACGTACCGGATTGCATCACCCTGAGCGCGGCTTCCATACCGCAACCTTATGTCAAGCGAGCACTGAGCCAATGTCCGAAAAGAGCAACCCCGAGTTCAATCGACTGTGGTGGCACAGCCGCCGCGGCATGCTGGAACTGGATGTCCTGCTACTGCCTTTCCTGGAAGAGGCCTATCGGTCCCTGCCGGAAGAGGACCAGCAGCGCTACCATAAGCTGCTCCAGTGCGAAGACACGGATATGTTCGAATGGTTCATGCAACGCAACGAACCGGATGACCCGGACCTGCGCCGCATCGTGCGAATGATTCTGGACCGTGTACAACCGGATTGACCTGCCACTCACGCCGTCCCGGATTGCCGGCCTGTTCGCGGCCACGCCCTGGCTGCTGCTTGCGCTGGCCGCCCTGGTCGCCGCCGGCTACGGTATGGCGTGGGTAGCCCTGGCAACGCCTGTGGCACTGGCTGGGGCCCTGGACCGCTGGCGCCGATGCGGCACCCTGGCCCACCCCCGGGCGGTAATCCGGCTGGTGGCCAAGGGGCCTCAACTGTTCATCACCCTGGCGAACCAGACCACAGCCGAAGTGCGCCCGCTGCCCCAAAGCCGGCTCTCTGGTCAGTGCCTGTACCTTGCGCTGCAGGATGTACACTACGGCCACCGAACACAGGTGATACTGGTTCGAAAGCCCGATGGCAATGCGCCGCCCGAGGCATTGCGGCGCCTGCGAACCTGGCTGAGGTTGATGCCGCAGGCATCAGCCCCCATAGACAGTGCTGCCTGGCAGACATTTCCATTGCAACGCCCAAGGCCCGGAGGCACACCCCATGACCACTGACGCCAAGCCCATCGCCCGCGCCCAGACACCGCTTTCCGCTGTAGTCCGGCTTAGCGACCGGGTCCTGTACCGTATCAGCGGCCCCGGTACCGACGATTTCCTGCAGGGCCAGATGAGCCAGAACCTGCCCGACGTATCCCCTGGCTTTTCTCCCCGGGCCGCAGCCAGCAGCCCCAAGGGCCGCGCCTACCTGCTAACCCGCCTGGTGCGGGATGGTGAGGACATACTCCTGTCCATGCCCACCACCATCGCCGACGATGTAGCCAGCCACCTGAACAAGTACCTGATGCTGTTCCGGGGAACGTCCATGGAACGACTGGATAGCGGCCAGGTGCTCGGCCTGCTCGGCGAGGAAGCCGCGACCAGCCTGGCCGGCAGGGCAACCGACCTGCCCGGGGCCGCCAGCGCCACGATGATGGTCGAGGGAGGTTACCTGGTGCGCACCAACAGTACGGCCGAAGGTATTGCCCGATTCGAACTGTGGTTGCCCTCAGGACCCTCCGATGCCCTGCAGGCAAGACTTGACGACCTTGCGGAGGCAACCCTGGCGGACTGGACGGCCAGCGAGATCGCTGCCGGCATAGCCGAGCTGGAACCGGATACCCGCGAGTCCTGGGTACCGCAAATGCTTAACTGGCAACACCTGGAGGGGATACATTTCAAAAAGGGATGCTATACCGGCCAGGAAATCATTGCCCGCATGCACTTCCTCGGGCAGCTCAAGAAGAGCCTGTTTCGTCTGAGTGCGTCAGGCGGTGACGCCCCGTCCGCCGGGTCGGCGGTGGTTGCTGAGGGTCGGCCGGTAGGCGAAGTGGTGCGCTCCGTAACTCTGGACGATGGCAGCGTGCAACTGCTGGCGGTGCTGAAACATTCGGCAGCCGGTAGCGAGCTGCAGCTGGAGAACAGCGGGCAGCCGCTGGCCATTCTGCCATTGCCCTACACCGTGCCGGAACGGGAGGAAGTGGAGGAAAATCCCACAGATACATAAGGTGACAGGAAAAACCGTCGCCTTCTGATATAACAGTGTTCATTACAGAGGTTATCAATAAGATCGAGGACCCGAATCCATTATGTCCAACTTTGTTGACACCATTCGTAACGATATCCTGACGGCTATCGAGAGCGACAAACTGATTCTGCCGACGCTACCGGAAGTGGCCCTTCAGGTACGCGACATCGCCGAAGCCGAAGACTCCTCGATCATGGACCTTGTCAGGGTCATCAGTAATGATACCGCGTTGTCGGCCCGCCTGATCCGGGTCTGCAACAGCCCCTTGTTCCGGGGTTCACGGGCTATCGAGAACCTGAATATGGCAGTCAGCCGTCTGGGCATGGCCTATACCAGCAACCTGGCCATGGGCCTGGCCATGGAGCAGATGTTCCAGGCCACGACAGACATGATCGACAAGCGCCTGCGTGCCACCTGGCAGACCAGCACCGAGGTGGCTGGCCTGTGCCATGTGCTCGCGCAACAGTACACCAGGCTGAAGCCGGACCAGGCCACCCTGGCCGGACTGGTGCACCTGATCGGCGTGTTGCCCATTCTGCGCTACGTGGAAGATCGCGATGTGCAGGTCAGCAGTGTCATGCTGGACAACGTGATTGACGAGATCCACCCCCGCATCGGTGCCACTATCCTGCGGCGCTGGGAGTTCCCGGAAGAATTGCAGGTGGTTCCACTGGAATACCAGAACTACAAGCGTCAGGTGGCCTCGGCGGACTATGCCGACCTGGTGATGGTCGCCAACCTGCAATTGAGGGCGGGTACCCAGCATCCGGCCAGCGAAGTGGACTGGTCCACGGTAAGCGCCTTCGACCGGCTGGGACTGGACCCGAATCTCGATATCAGCCAGGAAGAGGATCTGAACGCGCAGATGGATGCGGCTATGGCCCTGTTGAAGTAGCATTCTTTCGCCTGGCCTCCGGAATGTCTGAGTTTTCGGGGGCTGGGCGTGGAGGCGGGGGCACCTCCACACCCGACGAACCCTGTGCCTATTGGGCTTTACTGAGCTACTATCTCGCCTGTTCTGGGCTCATCACTTCTTCTTGTACTTCTCCAGCAGCTCCGCCTTGTTTGGCAGAGACCAGTCTATGGGTGTCTGGCCCTGCTCCTGTAGCCACTGATTAGCGCGGGAGAAATGTTTGCAGCCGAAAAAGCCGCGGTACGCACTGAGCGGGGACGGATGGGGGCCTTCCAGGACCAGGTGTCGATTGCGGTCAATGATGCGCCCCTTCTTGCGGGCATAGCTGCCCCACAGCAGGAACACCACGCCCTGCCGCTGCTGGTTGATGGTTTCGATGACCTTGTCGGTGAAGGCTTCCCAGCCCTTGCCCTGGTGCGCGCCAGCATTGCCCTGCTCTACCGTCAGCACGGCGTTGAGCAGCAACACGCCCTGCTCGGCCCAGGGCTGCAGGCAGCCATGATCCGGCGGGGCGATGCCCAGGTCATCCTGTATTTCCTTGAAGATATTCACCAGTGACGGTGGTACCTGCACATCGGGCCTGACCGAGAAGCACAGGCCGTGGGCCTGGCCCGGGCCGTGGTACGGATCCTGGCCGATGATCACTACCTTGACCTTATCCAGTGGCGTGCTGTTCAGGGCATTGAAGCAGTGGCGGCTTTCCGGGAACAGAGCCTTGCCGGCACGCTCTTCACCTGCCAGAAATTCCGCCAGCTGTACCATGTAGGGCTGGCGGAATTCCCCGGCAAGGCACTGGTCCCAGCCACGGCCGGGTCGCAGTTGCTGCGCCAGTCCTTCGGCCGGGGTCATGGGCTATTCCTCGTGTCCGTGGCTGGCCTTGTGCTCCGGGCGCAGGGCCGGGAACAGGACAACATCGCGGATGGAAGCGGAGTCCGTCAGCAACATGGCCAGGCGGTCGATGCCAATACCCTCGCCGGCGGTCGGCGGCAGACCATACTCCAGCGCCATGACGTAGTCTTCATCGTAGAACATGGCCTCGTCGTCCCCGGCGTCCTTTTCCGCCACCTGGGCCAGGAAGCGCTCGGCCTGGTCCTCGGCGTCGTTCAGCTCGGAGAAGCCATTGGCGATCTCACGGCCACCGACAAAGAACTCGAAGCGCTCGGTGACGAATGGGTCACTGTCCTTGCAACGGGCCAGGGGCGAGACTTCCTTAGGGTAGTCGGTGATGAAGGTGGGCTGCATCAGGCGATGCTCGGCGGTGGCCTCGAAGATCTCGATCTGCACCTTGCCCAGACCCCAACCGGCCTTGAGCTGGATACCCAGGTCCTTCGCCACCTGGCGCGCCTGAGTATCGTCCGCCAGCTGTTCCCGGGTAATATCCGGGTTGTGGCGCAGGATGGCATCCACTACCGTCAGCCGCTCGAACGGTTTTCCGAAATCGTACTCATAGGTCTCTTGCGTGCCATCGGCCAGGGCGCGGGTGTTGGTCACCGTGGTGGTTCCCAGAACCTTTTGCGCGATGGTCCGCAGCATATCCTCGGTCAGGTCCATGAGGTCGTTGTAGTCGGCGTAGGCCTGGTAGAACTCGACCATGGTGAACTCGGGGTTATGACGCGTGGACAGCCCTTCGTTACGGAAATTCCGGTTGATCTCGAAGACCCGTTCGAAGCCACCCACCACCAGGCGCTTGAGGAACAGCTCCGGAGCAATACGCAGGTACATGTCGATACCCAGGGCGTTGTGATGGGTCACAAACGGCCTGGCGGTGGCGCCGCCAGGGATAACCTGCAGCATGGGGGTTTCCACCTCCATGAAATCCCGCTCGGTGAAGTATTGGCGCATCACGTTGATGATCTTCGAGCGCGCGTAGAACACCCGCCGGCTGTCCTCGTTCATCATCAGGTCCACGTACCGGTGACGGTAGCGGGCCTCGGTGTCAGTCAGCCCCTTGTGCTTCTCGGGCAGGGGGCGCAGGGACTTGGTGAGCAGCACATACTCGTCCATGGTCACATAGAGGTCCCCCTTACCGGACTTGGAGAGGGTGCCCCGTACGCCCACGATATCCCCCAGGTCCCAGTGCTTTGTGTCTTTCTGCACATCCTTGGAGGCGTAGATCTGGATGCGGCCGGTCATGTCCTGAACCACCTTGAACGCCTTGCGGTCCAGCATCATGCGGCCCGCAATGGCCACCCTGACGCCCATGGACTCCAGCTCTTCCTTGGTTTTGTCACCGTATTTCGCCTGCAACTCCGACGCCGTGGCATCACGGCGAAAATCGTTGGGGAAGGGGTTGCCGCCCTCGCGCAGTTCGGCCAGTTTGGCCCGGCGCTCGGCGATCAGCTTGTTGTCCTCGGAATGCGTGGCGTTCGGGTTGTGATCAGTCATGTTGGCTCACAATAGGTCGGGGTTTCCGGGTTAATACGGTCACAATGGCGCTGCTTACAGCGCCATCTTCAGGCTGGCTTCGATGAACTTGTCGATATCGCCGTCCAGTACATTCTGGGTACTGCTGGTTTCCACCTTGGTGCGCAGGTCCTTGATGCGGCCGTCATCCAGCACGTAGGAGCGGATCTGGCTGCCCCAGCCAATATCGGACTTGGCGTCTTCCTGCTTCTGCTTCTCGGCGTTGCGCTCCTGCATCTCGCGCTCGAACAGCCTGGCCTTGAGCTGCTTCATCGCCTGGGCCTTGTTCTGGTGCTGACTGCGACCAGCCTGGCAGGCCACCACAATACCCGTGGGGTTGTGGGTCAGACGTACCGCCGATTCGGTCCGGTTAACGTGCTGGCCACCAGCGCCGGATGCCCGATACACGTCAACACGCAGATCTGAGGGATCGATCTCTATCTCGAAGCTGTCGTCCACTTCCGGTGAAACAAACACGGACGAGAACGACGTATGACGGCGGTTCCCGGAATCGAATGGAGACTTGCGCACAAGACGGTGCACGCCGGTTTCGGTACGTAGCCAGCCGTAGGCATGATCACCCTGGACGTGGATGGTGGCGCTCTTGACGCCAGCCACATCCCCTTCCTGAAGCTCGACGATCTCCGCCTTGAAGCCGCGGCGTTCGGCCCAGCGCAGGTACATGCGCAGCAGCATGTTGGCCCAGTCCTGGGCCTCGGTGCCGCCGGAACCGGCCTGGATGTCCAGGTACGCGTTATTGGCGTCCATCTCGCCAGAGAACATACGACGGAACTCGAGCCTTTCCAGCTCCTTGTCCATAGAAGCCAGGTCCGACTCGATGTCGCTCACGGCACCTTCGTCCTCTTCTTCAGCCGCCATTTCCAGCAGGCTGTCGGCATCGTCAAGGCCGGTGGTGAGGTTGTCGATGGTGCGGACAATCAGCTCCAGGTCCGAACGCTCCTTGCCCAGCGCCTGGGCGCGGTCCGGGTCATCCCACACCGTGGGCTGTTCCAGTTCACGCTCGACTTCGGTCAGTCGTTCACTACGCTGATCGTAGTCAAAGATACCCCCTGAGCGCTTCAGTGCGCTCACGAAGTTCCTTGATCTTCGTAACAATGGGATTGATTTCCATGGAACCCTTACTCATGTTGGTCGATGGCATTGCGGAACTCCCGGCGACAGCACGGGGTGCCACGCCGGAGGATCCTGAAAACAGAGGCGGGATTCTACCGGAAAACGACGGCCAGTTCAGCCCTCAACCCGACGCTCACGGCAGGAATGGGGCAAGAGTTCGGGGGCAATATCGGTACGGTTCTCCCCAACCGCTGCCATTCCCGGCACCGGCGTGTCGTAACCACAGAGCCAGGAAATGGGACTGACCGGGCTGCCCTCCACCCTGGCCGGGCGAAGGGTCAGGGTCTTGCCCTGCAGCGGTGCACCAATCTTGTTGCCCAGGCGGACATGAATGGCACCTTCCGAGACTTCAATGCCGGTCACATAGTTGGAAGGCAGCAGCTCGGGTTCCGGCACACCGGCCACCGTGTTGTCTGCCGGAAACTCCAGGTATTCCCGGTAGTAACTGTTGACCGCCTCCATTACAGGAGCAGCCAGGCTCAGGGCCTCGGCCATCTGCCCCCGCTGGATGTAGTCCTGGTAGCGGGGCAGCGCGATACTGGCGAGAATGCCGATGATCGATACCACCACCATCAATTCGATCAGGGTAAAGCCCTGTGAGAAGCGAACGTTCCTGTTCATAGAATGGCTCCGGTAGAGAAGATAGGGGAGTAGGCGCCAGCCAGGAACAGAGCGGTTCCCAGGGCAATCAGAACGCCGACCAGTGCCATCGCCAGCCGCAGCCAGATCGCCACCCGGCGGGCCAGCTCATCGGCCTTGCGTGCGATCAGGCGGGGGAGCTCTGCCCCCGGGGGCTGACCACCGCTGTAGGCCTGGTAATCCCGCCCCACCCTGGTATCGGCCCAAGTTTGCCCGGCATTATGAATCGGCATACGAATGAGATCGGTCAGCTCCCTGTATACACGGCCAATACCACCGGGCAATAAACGGAGGACAAAACGGTCCGATTCACCCGCTGCAAACCGGTAAAGCCGCCAGACCCGCCATGCGAACAGCCACACCAGCACCAGCAGAAGGCCTACGATACCGAACATCAGACTGCCCTGATCAATCAGGGTGAAAGCAGCGGCGGAACCGGGCACTTCCAGACGGGTATAAAACTCACTCATCCCCGGCATGACCACCAGATGGTAGATGCCCATCATGAATCCCAGCATCAGCGTTAACGCGCTCAGGTAGAGCAGCACACCACGAACCCGGGGCGAAGGCGCCAGCATCCGGTTGAAATCCTGCCGCCCATACCAGGCCAGCAGAGGCCGACGGTTTTCGTCCGGCATGGACCTGAGCTGCCTGACAAGCTCCGCAGCCAGGGAATGGGGCCTCAAGGGCGCTCCGAAGGCGCTCAGCTCTCCGTCCTGGAGGCGATCCCTGTCGCCAGGCAGCAGTCGGTCGGGGGTCGCCTGGTAATGGCGACACAGGAAATGAAAGCGATCCCAGTCCATGGGTGGAATTCCTTACTTCAGATAAAGAGAATGGCATCCTAGCGAACGCCGACAAAAAATTCAGCTACTGTCGTCAATGGCCCCAAAACCCCCTCCGGGAACTATGGAGCCAGTCACAAACGTACCAGCGTCACGCAGCAGGTCAGCAAATTCATCAAACGGGACATTAGTCCCGCTCAGGCCACTGCCCGGTGACCCGTTCGAAGTAGTGGCTCTCGCAGGCCTCGCAGGGTTCCAGCTGACTGGTGGCAGTGAGACACTTCATATGGCCGCAGCTGAGGCAGCGAAACATCCCCGCGGTGGCCACCTCGCCGGTCATGTAGTGGGTGACATCCTCGTTGTTGAGCTTCTGGTCCAGCTCCAGGGTGTCGAGCCGGGTCTTGTCGGCGATAGAGAACAGCATGTCCGCCAGCTTGTGCTCCAGCAGCGACAGGTCCAGTTGCAGCCATTCCTTCAGGCCCTCGCCGGTGCCTTCCACATAGGTCACCAGGTGCTCCAGGTCCCGGCGCAGATAGGCGGCCAGCAGGCTGGCCTCGTCCCGGGTCAGGCGCTTGAGCTCCGCCTCGAACTCCACAGCGTCGTCGATTTCCTGGCGCAGGGTTTCCAGGGTTCGCTCCTCGGTAGCCGCCAGGCGCGACTCGACCCGTTCCAACATCCGGTCGTAGGCCTGGAGGGCCTGGTTTGAAAGCTGTTTTGGCTGATCTTTTTTGCCCTGGTCGGTCATAACTACTCCTTTGAGGATGTTTTACCCAAGTGTGGCACAAAGCCGGCCCAATGGCAGGCTACCTGTTGTGCCGCCAGTACGTTAGAATGTCCGGCCCTTTTAATCACTCTTTTCTGACAGGGGCTTTCGGCCTCTATCAACACAAGGTAACGCACGGCAATGGCAGGAATGGACGAGCAATACAATCCCCGCGATGTTGAACAGAATGCCCGCAAATTCTGGGAAGACAACGACACCTTCACGGTGAAGGAGGAGCCCGGCAAACCCAAGTACTACTGCCTGTCCATGTTCCCCTACCCCAGTGGCAAGCTGCACATGGGACACGTACGCAACTATACCATCGGCGACGTAATCTCCCGCTACCAGCGCATGCAGGGCAAGAACGTGATGCAGCCCATGGGCTGGGACGCCTTCGGCCTGCCCGCCGAGAACGCCGCCATTGCCAACAAGTCGGCGCCCGCCAAGTGGACCCGCAGCAACATAGACTATATGAAGAAACAGCTCAGGCAGCTGGGTTTCGGTTACGACTGGGATCGCGAACTGGCCACCTGTGACCCGGATTATTACCGCTGGGAACAGTGGTTCTTCGCCCGCCTGTACGAGAAGGGCCTGGTGTACAAGAAGATGTCCACGGTCAACTGGGACCCGGTGGACCAGACCGTGCTGGCCAACGAGCAGGTGGTGGACGGCCGCGGCTGGCGCTCCGGCGCGCTGGTGGAGCAGAAGAAGATTCCCCAGTGGTTCATCCGCATTACCGACTATGCCGAGGAACTGCTTGGCGACCTGGAGCAGCTGGAAGACTGGCCGGAACAGGTCAAGACCATGCAGCGGAACTGGATCGGCAAGTCCGTGGGCACCGAGCTGACCTTTCCCCTGAAAGGCCGTGACGATGGCCTGACCGTGTACACCACCCGCCCGGACACCCTGATGGGCGTCACCTACATGGCGGTAGCGGCCGACCATCCGCTGGCGAGGAAGTCGGCGGAAGAGCATACCGATGTTGCACGGTTCGTGGACGAATGCCGAAACAGCAAGGCGGCCGAGGCAGAGTTGGCCACCATGGAAAAGAAAGGCATCGACACCGGCTACAAGGCCATCCACCCCCTGACACAGGAAGAAATTCCGGTATGGGTCGCCAACTTTGTGCTCATGGATTACGGCACCGGCGCCCTGATGGCGGTACCAGGCCACGACGAACGTGACCACGAGTTCGCCCGCAAGTACCGGCTGCCCATCAAGCAGGTCATCGCCGCCCTCGATGGCCGCGAACTGGACGTGCAGGAAGAGGCCTTCACCGAGAAAGGCACCCTGGTATCCTCCGGCAGCTACAGCGGTCTGACCAGCGAAGAGGCCTTTGAGGCGATTGCCGATCACCTGGAAAAACACGACATCGGCAAGCGCACCACCAATTACCGCCTGCGGGACTGGGGCGTGTCCCGCCAGCGATACTGGGGCGCACCCATCCCGATGATGACCCTGGAAGACGGTACTGAAATGCCGGTACCGGACGACCAGCTGCCGGTACGCCTGCCGGAAGACGTGCAGATGGACGGCGTGCAGTCGCCTCTCAAGGCGAATCCGGAATGGGCGAAAACCGAATACAATGGCCAGCCGGCGACCCTGGAAACAGACACCTTTGACACCTTCATGGAGTCGTCCTGGTACTACGCCCGCTTCTGCAGCCCCAACTACGACAAGGGCATGCTGGACCCGGCCGCGGCCAACTACTGGCTGCCGGTGGACCAGTACATCGGCGGTATCGAGCACGCCATCCTGCATCTGCTGTACGCCCGCTTCTTCCACAAGCTGCTGCGTGATGTGGGCCTGGTGGACAGTTCCGAGCCCTTCAACCGCCTGCTGTGTCAGGGCATGGTGCTGGCCGAGACCTACTACCGCACCGACGAGTCCGGCAAGACCACCTGGATCGCCCCTTCCGAAGTCACCGTGGAGCGGGACACCAAGGGCCAGGTAGTGAAGGCGGTGTCCAAAGAGGACGGCCAGCCGGTGGAGATCGGTGGCGTCACCAAGATGTCCAAGTCCAAGAACAACGGCATCGACCCCCAGGCCATTATCGACCAGTACGGCGCCGATACCGTGCGCCTTTTCATGATGTTCGCGGCCCCCCCAGAGCAATCCCTGGAATGGTCCGACAGCGGTGTGGAAGGCGCCAACCGCTTCCTCCGCCGCCTGTGGCGACTGGTTCGCGAGCACACCGCCGGTGGTCCGGTTGAGGCCATTGACTCGGACCAGCTCAATGATGCCCGCAAGAACCTGCGGCGCAAGACTCACGAAACCATTGCCAAGGTCAGCGATGACATCAGCCGTCGCCTGACGTTTAACACCTCCATAGCCGCCGTCATGGAACTGCTCAACGACGTCGGCCGTCTGGAAGCCGGTGACGAACAGGACCGGGCCGTCATCCAGGAAGCCCTGGATGCCGCCGTACTGATGCTGTCTCCCATCGCGCCGCATATTTGCCACACTCTGTGGCAGTCCATGGGCCACGATGAGCCGGTGGTGGACGCCCGCTGGCCCATCGCCGACGAGAGCGCCATGGTGCGCAGCCAGATTCAGGTGGTACTGCAGGTCAATGGCAAGGTGCGCGCCAAGGCTGACGTACCGGCCGACATCGGCAAGAGCGACCTGGAGAAGCTTGCCCTGGAGCACGACAACGTTACCCGCTTCACAGAGGGCAAGACCGTTCGCAAGGTCATCGTGGTACCAGGCAAGCTGGTCAACGTGGTTGCCAACTAACAGACACCATCGGGTCAGACCGGGAGACGGCAATGAAACACCTCAATAGCGCCATGACCCTCGCCCTGCTGGCGGTTCTGGTCAGCGCCTGCGGGTTCCAGCTGCGGGGTGCGTCACCGGTGCCCTCGGCGCTGGAACCCTTGTGGGTCGGCTGCGACGACGATATCCCCACGGAGCTTTGCCGGTCGGTGAAATCCCAGTTCACGATCGGCGACGTGGAACTCGCCGACACCCGGGAAGAAGCCGCCCACCTGCTCCTGCTGGGCAATTTCCGCCAGAACCAGCGCACCAGCGCCATCACCGCCCAGGCCGAAGCGGCCGAGTATGAACTGCGCCAGACGGTAAGCCTGGTTCTGCAGACCCGGGACGGTGTTCCCCTGCTGCCGGAAACCGATGTCAGCGCCGCCCAGAGCTACCGCTATGATTCCACCAGCGTTCTGGCCAAGCGGCGGGAACAGCAGGAGGTGGAACGGCAGCTCTATGACAGCCTGGTGCGCCAGATTGGCTACCGGTTGGTGGCCTTCGATCAGGAGCGCATCGACGAGATCCTGGAAGCCACCGAAGAGCAGCAGAAGCCGGCACAATGAAGATCAACCCCGGTCAGCTGGCACAGGCGCTGGAGAAGTCCCTGGCGCCGGTCTACCTGGTCTCCGGGGATGAGCCCCTGCTGGTACAGGAAGCCTGCGACCAGATCCGGGCACGGGCACGGGGCGCCGGCTTCAATGACCGCCAGGTCTATCATGCCGACCAGCACCTCAACTGGGGCGCCGTAAGGGACGAGCTCAGTGCCATGTCCCTGTTTGCCGAGCAGCGCCGGATCGAGATTCACCTGCCCACGGGCAAGCTGGGTGACGGTCGCGACGTTATCGAACAGGCCCTGGTCGAGCCCGCCGAGGACATTCTCCTGTTGCTGATCAGCGCCCGGCTGGATGCCGCCGAAACCAAACGCAAGTGGTACAAACAACTACAGAAGGCTGGGGTACACGTGACGGTGTGGCCCATTGACCCTGACAGGTTTGGTGGTTGGCTACAGCAACGGGCCCGCTCGCGGGGGCTGACCCTGACCCAGGGCGCCCTCAACCTGCTGGCGGAACGACTGGAGGGCAACCTGCTGGCGGCCAGCCAGGAACTGGACCGGCTGGAATTGCTGACGCCAGACAAGACCATCAACGAGGATGTCGTGGAAGATGCGGTGCAGTACAGCGCCCGCTTCAATATCTTCGAGGTGATTACCGACCTGCTGGCAGGCCGCGCCGCCCATGCCCAGAAAGTCATCTCGTCACTGAGGCAGGAAGGTGAGAACCCCCTCGGCCTGCTGGCCATGCTGGTCAGGGACATCAATATGACCCTGGCACTGCAGCAAGCCATGAAGAACCGGGAAGTACCCGGCACCTTCCTCAAGAAAAACGGCGTATTCCAGCCCCAGCGCGCCAGGGCCATTGAACAGGCGGCACGCCGCCTGAACACCACACAACTGCATCAGGCCCTGAACCTGTGCAGCGACGCAGACCGGGCTGCCAAGGGCTTCGGCGACCTGTCACCCTGGCATCACCTGTCGGATCTGGCCTCGCTGCTGAGGCAATAACCCTACTTCAGGCGCTGCCGGATCCGTTCGTAACCGGATTTCAGCTCTTCGCCCAGCTTGTGGGCTGTCTGCCGGGTTTCGTCGCTGACCCCTTCCGCATCGTGGCGTATATCGTCCAGCTTCTGGCGGAACTTGTCCCAGTACTCGTCCAGATCATCCCACTCGTCGCGGACATCCTGACGGGCCAGGTGTAGCTGCACACGCAGTTCATCCCGGTACTGTTTGACGGTTTCATTGAGCTTGTTGAGATCGTCTTTCATGCTCACGGGTTACCTCCTTGGTAACGGTTGCATCAAGCGATTCTAAAGTGCGCCTTCTACTGCATTGGTGTCAATCGCTTAAAACACAAGAGGCCGGCAATTGCCGGCCTCTCGAGGGTTTTCCGAGACAGGTTTGACCTCGGAGTCTGCGCGGCAGAAAGTCCCGCAGCTGCGACCGCCCCACTTTGGCCCCTTTTGATCGCTCATTTTCGTTACATAGAACCACTATGCGCCTCAAATGCCCGTCAAAATGGACTCAAAGTGGGACGCCCTCGCCAGGCGCGATTTCTGCCGCGCAGACTCCTGGATCAGAACTCGTTGTCGGCATGCTCCATCATCGAACCGCTGCCGCTACGGATGCTCTCCGCCAGGGATACCGTCTGGGGCAGCATACGCTGGAAGTAGAAGCGGGCGGTCTTGAGCTTACCGGTGTAGAAGCCGGAACTGTCGCCTTCCGTCCTGGGTGCCGCCGCCACCACAATCTTCGCCCACATGAAAGCCAGCGCGGTCATGCCAAAGAGGTTGGTATAGTCCGCTGAGGCGGCTCCAGGGGCATTGGGGTCATCCTTGGCCTGCTCCAGTACGTGCTCGGTGACGTCCGAAAGACGCTCAAGGGCAGCAGCCAGCGGGCTCAGGAAAGGCTCCAGGGCGGGATTGGCCTGCTCCTTCTCGATGAACGAGGCCATGTCCTCGGCGAACAGCTCGTAGAGCTTGCCCTGGCTACCCACTACCTTGCGGGCCATAAGATCCAGCGCCTGGATACCGTTGGCACCCTCGTAGATCTGGGTAATACGGGCGTCCCGCACCAGCTGTTCCTGCCCCCACTCACGGATGTAGCCATGACCACCGAAGACCTGCTGGCCCACCACGCACATATCGAAACCACGGTCGGTAAGGAATGCCTTGGCCACCGGAGTCAGCAGCGCCACAAGACCCTCTGCCCGCTTGCGGTCCTCGTCGTTGTCGGAAAACTTGGCCACATCGAGCCACTGGCCGACGTAGGTGGAGAAGGCGCGGCCGCCCTCCACATAGCCTTTCATGGTCAACAGCATACGCCGTACATCCGGGTGCACCACCAGCGGGTCGGCCGCCTTGTCCGGGTTACGGGCCCCGCTGGGGGCACGGCTCTGGATGCGCTCGAAGGCGTAGTCCCGGGCGCTCTGCAGTGAAGCCTCGGCAGCGGCCAGTCCCTGGATGCCCACACCCAGCCGCTCGTAGTTCATCATGGTGAACATGGCCGCCAGGCCCTTGTTCTCTTCTCCGACCAGCCAGCCTTTGGCACCGTCAAAGTTCATCACACAGGTGGCAGAGCCCTTGATGCCCATCTTCTTCTCGAGGGAGCCACAGCTGAACTCGTTACGCTCGCCCAGGGATCCGTCGTCATTGACCAGGAACTTGGGCACCAGGAACAGGGAAATACCTTTCGGCCCCTTGGGGGCATCCGGCAGCTTCGCCAACACGAAATGGATGATGTTCTCCGCCATGTCGTGCTCACCCCAGGTGATGAAGATCTTGGTGCCGGAAATGCGGTAGCTGCCGTCGTCCTGGGGTTCCGCCTTACTGCGCATGATACCCAGATCCGTGCCGCAATGGGGCTCGGTCAGATCCATGGAACCGGACCAGACGCCAGAGTAGAGGTTGGGCAGGTACTTTTCCTTCAGCGCTTCGCTGCCATGGGCATCCAGGGCCAGGCAGGCACCGGCGGTCAGCATGGGGGCCAGCCCCAGGGCCATATTGGATGCCTGCAGCATTTCCTCGAACTGCACCACCAGGGTCTTGGGCATGCCCATGCCACCAAAGTCCGGATTACCACCAAGGCCGTTCCAGCCGCCTTCCACGATGGTCTGGTAGGCTTCCCTGTAGCCGTCCGGGGTGGTGACATCTCCGTTATTCCACTGGCAGCCCTGCTCATCCCCTTCACGATTCAGGGGGGCAATGACATTGGTGGTGACCTTGCCGGCCTCCTCGACAATGGCGTCAGCGGTGTCCGGGTCAACACGCTCCGCCAGCCGCGGCATGGACGCCCAGAGTGACGGCGCGTCGAACACCTCGTTCATCACAAATCGGATTTCCTGTAACGGGGCCTTGTAGTCAGCCATCAGGTTCTCTCCACTACTGTCGGTATGGGGGTGTTAAATGCACTGTTCCTTTGCGGATACAGATTATTATTGGGAGCCACAGTTTAACGCATCGATTCTGATGCACCAGTTCGGATTGGCTCCGCTGTAACAAAAAAAGCCCGCCTCCTTGCGGAATGCGGGCTGGACTGACCATCGGTCAAAATCCGCAGGAAGCCACGGACAGCCCCGAACACCGCAAGGCATTCAGGACCGGACGGGGTTCCTTAAAACGCGAAGTGTTCTTCCTGCATGTCCAACAGGCTGTCGGCACCGGCAAACATGGTTTCCGCATGGGTACGGGTGCGCGGCAGCAGACGCTTGAAGTAGAAGCGTGCGGTCTGCAACTTGGCGTTGTAGAAGGCTTCTTCCGGGGTGCCTTCACGCATGGCATCCAGGGCCACTTTGGAGGAGCGGGCCCACAGGTAGGCGAACACCGCGTAACCGGAGTACATCAGATAGTCCACCGCAGCGGCACCCACTTCCTCACGGTTCTGCATGGCGGTCATGCCCAGCTTCATGGTGATCTCGCCCCACTCCTTGTTGAGCTGCTGGAGCGGCTCGATGAATTCCTTCATCTGCTCGTCGTCGGCGTTTTCCTTGCAGAACACGTGAACGATCTTGGTGAACTGCTTAAGCGCCTCGCCCTGGGTCATCAGCACCTTGCGGCCCAACAGGTCCAGCGCCTGGATCCCGGTGGTGCCTTCATAGATGGTACCGATACGGGCATCACGCACGTTCTGCTCCATACCCCACTCGGAGATGAAGCCGTGGCCACCGAATACCTGCATGCCCAGGTTGGCGGACTCGTAACCGATTTCGGTCAGGAAGGCCTTGGCGATCGGGGTCAGGAAGCCCAGCATGGCGTCGGCGGCCTTGCGCTCTTCTTCGGTCTTGCCGCGAACCACGATGTCGGACTGCTGTGCTGCCAGGTAGATCAGGGCACGGGCGCCTTCGGCAACCGCCTTCTGGGTCAGCAGCATGCGGCGTACGTCGGGATGCACGATGATCGGGTCGGCGATACCGTCCGGGTTCTTGGGACCAGACAGGGAGCGCATGGCCAGACGGTCCTTGGCGTAAGCCAGTGAACCCTGGAAGCCCAGCTCGGCGGAGCCCAGGCCCTGGATCGCGGTACCGATACGGGCGGTGTTCATGAAGGTGAACATGCAGTTCAGGCCCTTGTTCTCAGGCCCGATCAGCCAACCTTTGGCACCGTCGAAGTTCATCACACAGGTCGCGTTACCGTGGATGCCCATCTTGTGCTCCAGGGAGCCACAGGACAGGGCGTTGCGCTCGCCGGCAGAACCGTCTTCATTGGGCAGGCACTTGGGCACGATGAACAGGGAGATGCCCTTGGTGCCTTCCGGTGCGCCCGGCAGGCGCGCCAGTACGATATGGACGATGTTGTCGGCCATGTCGTGCTCGCCGGCGGAGATGAAGATCTTGGTGCCGGTAATGCTGTAGGTGCCGTCAGCATTGGGCTCGGCCTTGGTGCGCAGGGTGCCCAGGTCGGAGCCACAATGGGGCTCGGTCAGGCACATGGTGCCGGTCCACTCACCGCTGATCAGCTTGGTGAGGTAGGTCTGCTTCTGCTCTTCGGTGCCGTGGGCTTCGAGGGTGTTCATGGCACCATGACTCAGGCCCGGATACATGCCCCAGGACCAGTTGGCGGTGCCCACCATCTCGCTCATCACGATACCCACGGAGCTGGGCAGGCCCTGGCCACCGTATTCGGGGTCGGAGGTCATGGAGGGCCAGCCGCCTTCCACGTACTGCTGGTAGGCTTCACGGAAACCGGTGGGGGTTTTCACGCCGTCTTCGCTCCAGGTGCAACCTTCGCGGTCACCCACCTGGTTCAGGGGGGAGAGCACCTGCTCACAGAACTTGGCGCCTTCCTGGATGATGGCATCCACCATATCCGGGGTGGCGTCTTCCGCACCCTCGATGGAAGCGTAGTGCTGCTCGCTGCCAAGCAGCTCTTTCATTACGAACTGGATATCACGCAGGGGCGCTTTATATTCGGGCATGAAATTCACCTCACGTCGATCAGGTTCGATCACATATCGGCCTGATGATATTACTGGTTAAACCGGCCACTCCCTGTCAGGGCAAACCGGAAGTCCGGGATTCGAAGCTCGGAGACAACCTCTAATGATCGCTTCAAACAGCTGTTTGAAACATACGTTTATAGCCACCATCTTGTCAAGACTTTTCCCGGGCACGAATGGGGCATTCCCACAGAAATACGGCAGGCGGGGATATCAGGCAACGGCCTGGAATGAGGGCCTGTCTTGGGCGGGGTCAACCATACCGGAAACCTCACGGTAGGCATTGGAGGCGCTGATACTCTGGTTGCGACCGGGTTCACGATCCTGGCCATTTTCGCTATCAGAGCTTTGGCCAGTGGATAATTCTGACTGAGCCTGGAGCATCAGCTGCATGGCCTGGGCGGCCACGGCACGGTCCTGCCCGGAGGGTTCGGCGGGGGCCATGGCGGCGGCGCGAACGGTGCGCATTTTCTCGATGGTGGCCTGGGGGTCCCCCTGCACCGGAGACAGGTCGATGGAGACTTCACCACCCACGGCATACTGGTTGCCGTCCGGGCCTCGCTGGTAGGTGTAGCTGACGGCGCCGGCATGCTGTCCACCCACGGCCTGATGGGCCTGTTCATGGGCCCGGACTTCCCGATCCCGGGCTTTCAGGTCCCGGAGCTCCTTGAGCTGGGCTTCATCGAATTGCTGGCCGTTCTGGCGGGTCTTGTCTTTAGCATCATCAGGACGCTGTTCGCCGCGGGCATTCCGGGCCTCGGAGGCTTCGTCGGTGGCCCGGGCCGTTTCCGGATCCCGGGATTCAGCGATGCTTCGGCTTTCCGAACCCGTCACAGGTTGTACGGTGCCACGGGCAGTGGCCGGCTGGACCGGGAACGGGTTAACAGAAGGGAGTGCTGAGGAAATCGCCATGGTCTGGCCCGGGACGGCTATATCAGGCGCGAAGATCCAGCAATGTGCCAAGAGTTTCGTCGGCGGTCTTGACCACCTGGGCGGAGGCTTCAACGCTGCGTTCGTAGAGTTTCAGGTCGACAATGGGTTCGATCATGCTGTTGCCGCCTTCGGCACTGCCACGGGGGCCGTCAACACCACCACGGGCGATCTTGCGGGCCGCGCCTTCCATGCCTTGCATGCCGTCCTGGATGCCCTGGATGCCAATGTTCAGTGCATTGTTGATCATCATGGGACTGCTCTCCAGACTCCGAACCAGACTATAGTGAGCCACAGATGTGTATAAATTTCAAACAGGATTGGTTACGGATTGTTGCCGGGCTGGGCCTTTGAACTTGGCGGGCTGAGCGATCAATTGGGGACCCTGTTCCGGGACACGCCGTGAATACATCCCTGTAGGCTCTTCGAAAACGTCCCTGTTTTCGAAGGTCCCGGAAAGCCATACCCGTCACTTGTTCCCCAAACTGAGGCGTGTAGTCAGCAACAGTTGAAGTGGAGAGGCCGCACAGGACCTGGGCTGCCGTCCATGGCCGAACCGTGAAACGCTGTCGCGTCTCACCCATGTTTTTGAAGGCCCCGGAACAAGGTTCCAGCCATTCTCTTCCGAGCCGGTGAGAAGCCCTCAAAGGATCAGCTTCAGATCTGGGGAGATATTCCCGTCAAAGGCGCGATGTCCAGCTCCGCCGCCAACGCATTAATATCCAGATTCGCTAACCAGGGCAGCACACCCAGGCAAGGTGCCCCCATATGCCCTTTCAGGAAATCCAGGGTTTCTTCCTCGCAGCTCATGACGGTTTCATCAGGCCGGTTGGCAACCCAGCCGGCGACCGTCAGGCCGTCGTGGCGGATGGCTTCGGCGGTGAGCAGGGCATGGTTGATGCAGCCCAGGCGCAGGGGGACGACGATAATGACGCCCAGACCCAGTTCGGCAGGGAGCCGGGCGTAGGTTTCCCGGTCGTTGAGGGGGACGCGCCAGCCGCCTGCTCCTTCGATGAGCATCAGGTCGGCGGGCTTCATCATCAGGCCACGAGCCAGGCCTACCATTCTTTGGGCGGAGAGTTTGCGGCCGGCCTGCTGGGCCGCCACGTGGGGGGCGATGGCCGGTTCCAGGGCGATGGGGTTGACCTGTTCATAGGGCAACACCTCGGTCATGTGCTCCATCAGCAGCAGGGCGTCTTCGTTCTTCAGGCCGTCAGGGGTCTGCTCGCACCCGGAGGCCACGGGCTTCATGGCGACGGTGCGCAGGGACAGGTCGGCGGCTTTCCGGAGGATAGAGGCGGATACAATACTCTTGCCGACTTCAGTGTCGGTGCCGGTGACAAAATAGGTTCTTCTGGCCAAGGCTCTGTCCTCCAGGTGAATGAGGGGCGGATTTGATGGATGCAGGCATCGGGACGGCGTCAGACGTTGGCGAGCGCCCGATCGGTCACCGCCCTGGGCGCACTTTCCCGCAGGGCATCGAGTAACTGGTCCAGCTGGTCTTCGGTGTGAGCAGCGCTGAAGGTTACCCGCAACCGGGATTCCCCCTTGGGCACTGTCGGCGGCCTTATCGCCGTGACCAGGATACCCCGCTTCTCAAGAGCGGTACTCAGGCGCATCGCCTCATGGGGATCGCCGATCATGATGGGCTGGATCGGCGTGGCCGATGGCATCAGGTCGTACCCCATGGTCGCGGCTTCCGAACGGAAACGGTTGACCAGACGTGCCAGGTGGCCGCGACGGTGCTCGTCATGCTCGACCAGGTCGACGCTGCGACAGGAGGCCGTGGCCAGGGCCGGAGGCATGGCCGTGGTGTAGATGTAGGAGCGGGCTTTCTGGACCAGGTAGTCGAGCAACATGGGTGGGCCGGCCACGAAGGCGCCGCTGGTGCCAAAGGCCTTGCCCAGGGTACCCACAACCAGGGGCACATCCTCTTCCGAGAGCCCGGCGTCCAGTACCGCCCCCCGGCCCTGCGGGCCGACACAGCCGAAGCCGTGGGCGTCATCCACAATCAGCAGGGCATCATGTTGACGACATAACGACGCCAGCTCCCGCAATGGCGCAATGTCGCCATCCATACTGAACACACCATCGGTTACCACCACCTTGTGGCCGTCGGTGGCCGCCAGCTGTTCCGCCAGGGTGGCGGTATCGGCGTGGGGATAGATGTTGACCTGCGCCCCGCTGAGGCGGCAACCGTCGATAATGGAGGCGTGGTTGAGGGCATCCGAGAAAATGGTATCGCCCTTCCCTGCAATCGCGGTGATCACGCCCACGTTGGCCATATAACCGGTGGAGAAGAACAGGGCTCCGGAGCGCCGGGTGAAAGCCGCCAGCCTGTCCTCAAGACGGTGGTGCTCGCTGTGGTGACCGCAAATCAGGTGAGACGAGGCACCGCCGAGGCCATGTTCGACCAGTCCGGAGGTGGCGGCATCCACCAGCTCCGGGTGGCTGGCCAGCCCCAGGTAGTCGTTGGAGCAGAAGGCCAGCACCGGGTCGCCATCCGCCGTCAGCATTGGCTGGTGGGGCCCGGACATGTGCCGGCGTATCCGGTAGAGCCCTGCCTCGCGGCGCTGCTCCAGTTCAGCGGCGAAGTCGCGCATCAGGCGCTCTTGGCAGCGTCGTAGAACAGGTGGCGGTTACGCTCTTCTTCCAGGGCGTGGACCAGGGCTTCTTCGTGTTCGTCTTCTGTGTGCTTGACGGCACGCTCTTCCGGACGGATGCCAAGGCGGTTAAACAGCTGGCGGTCATGGTCCGCTTCCGGGTTGGCGGTGGTCAGCAGTTTCTCGCCATAGAAGATGGAGTTGGCGCCGGCCAGGAAGCACAGGGCCTGCATCTGGTCGTTCATGTCTTCCCGACCAGCGGACAGGCGGACATGGGACTGCGGCATGAGAATGCGGGCCACGGCGATGGTGCGAACGAACTCGAACGGGTCCAGGTCTTCCACGTCTTCCATGGGGGTACCGGCCACCTTCACCAGCATGTTGATGGGCACGCTTTCCGGGTGGTGCGGCAGGTTGGCCAGCTGCATCAACAGTCCGGAGCGGTCGTCAGCATCCTCGCCCATGCCCATGATGCCGCCACAACACACCTTCATGCCGGCCTTACGCACCCGCTCCAGCGTATCCAGGCGATCCTGGTAGGTGCGGGTGGTGATGATGTGGTTGTAGAACTTCTCGGAGGTGTCCAGGTTGTGGTTGTAATAATCCAGCCCGGCGTCGGCCAGTTCGGTGGCCTGGTCGTCGTTGAGCATACCCAGGGTCATGCAGGTTTCCAGGCCCAGGGATTTCACCTGGCGGACCATTTCCGTGACGTAGGGCATGTCCTTCTTGGTGGGGCTGCGCCAGGCGGCCCCCATGCAGAACCGGGAGGCGCCCTTCTCTCTCGCGGCCTGGGCTTCCGCCACCACCTTTTCGATCTCCAGCAGCTTTTCCTTTTCCAGACCGGTGTTGTAGTGTCCGCTCTGGGGGCAGTACTTGCAGTCCTCCGGACAGGCACCGGTCTTGATGGACAGCAGGGTACTGACCTGTACTTCATTGGGGTCGAAATGCTGCCGGTGGACACCCTGGGCCCGGAAGATCAGGTCGTTGAAGGGGAGCGCGAACAGCTCGTTGATTTCCTGAAGGGACCAGTCGTGTCGGATGGCAGTAGCAGTCATGGGGTTATCCTGTTAACTTTTTCGCGAATCAGGTTTACGGATAAACCGCATGATAAAGCCCCGCTCCCTCCTGTCAACCGGATTTCGAAATCTGGTTAACCGTTTTGGCCACTGGCGCGAGCCAATCGCCGCATCAACATCACGACGGGCTCACCAGCTGTTACCGGATCTGTGCGTCACCTGCCTGGCGCCGGATGCGGTAGACGGGCTGTGTCATGGCTGCCGGCAGGACCTGCCGAGAAATACAATGCCCTGCTATCGCTGCGGCCTGCCCCTGGCCCTCGCGGCACCGGCTGACAGCCTGGTCTGCGGTGAATGTCTCAAGCGACCGCCCGCCTTCACCCACGCGTTTATCCCCTGGTGCTACCAGTTTCCGGTGGACCGGATGATCGGCCAGTACAAGTATCGGGGGCAGCGGCACTTTGTGCGACCGTTGCTGGCGGGGTTTGGTGCTCTGGCCCAACAGAGAATGGAGGAGGACCCCGACCAGCGGCCCCAGCTGTTGGTGCCCGCCCCCATGCACCGGAAACGTCAGCGCAAACGCGTCTTTAACCAGGCGGAGGACATTGCCGAAGCACTCAGTCTTGCAACCGGCATACCCTGGAGCGCCGAACTGCTACAAAGGAAACGGGCCACACCCGCCCAGTCCGGCCTGGACCGGCGCCAGCGGCTGTCAAACCTTAAAGGGGTTTTCGAAGTAATGGGCGAGGTCCCCGCCCATGTGGCGTTGGTGGACGACGTGGTCACCACCGGGGCCACCGCCCGTACCCTGGCCACCTTGCTGCAACAACACGGCGCGCAGACGGTGGAGATCTGGGCACTGGCCCGCACCCCGTCAGGCCAGTCGTTCCCTCACCTCACGGGCAATGGCCAGACTGGCGGTCAGCCCGGGTGACTCAATGCCCAGCAGATGGACCAGGCCGGCAATACCGTGGTGACGTTCGTCGTCGATGCGGAAGTCCATTGATCCGGCCTCGGGCCCCGCCAGCTTGGGTCGCACCCCGGCGTAGGCCGGCTGCAGGCGATCCTGGTCCAGCCCGGGCCACCAGCGACGGATGGACTCGGCGAAGGCGTGGCGACGATCCGGATCCACGGTGTACTCCGGTCCCGGTATCCACTCCACGTCGGGCCCGAAGCGGGCCTGCCCCGCCAGATCCAGGGTCAGGTGCACACCCAGACCGCCGGGTTCCGGCACCGGGTAGATCAGGGTATCAAAGGGATGCCTGCCGCTATAGCTGAAATACACGCCACGGGCATACCAGGCCTGTGGGCAGGTTGACGGGTCCTGGCCCTGCCACGAACGGGCCAGGGGAATGGCTGCCAGGCCGGCGGCGTTGACCACTCGCTGGCACTGCAGCTCGCAGGGCGCGGCGCCGCCCACCGTCAGCCGGTGTCCCTGGCCGTCGCTCGAAGCCGACGCTACCGGTGCGTGACACACCAGCTGCCCCCCAGCCGCTTCCAGTTCCCCCAGCAGTGACACCATCAGGTCATGGCTGCTGATGATGCCGGTTCGTGGAGAGAAGAGTCCGGCGACAGCGGTAACGTCCGGCAGTTGATCGGCCAGCTGGCTGTGATCAGCCTCCTCAAGCTCTACCCCATTGGCCTGCGCTGCCCGCTGCACCTGGTCCAGCTGTTCAAGCTGGCCCGTATCGCTGGCAATAATCCATTTACCGGTCTGCCGATAACCCACCGGAAAGCGCCGGCAGTAATCGTACAGCCGTTCCCGGCCCTCCAGGCACAGTCGCGCCTTGAGGGAACCCTGTCGGTAGTAGATACCGGCATGGATCACTTCGCTGTTACGGGACGAGATGCCTTCCCCGAAATGGCCGGCACGCTCCAGCACAATCACCTGCTGGCCGGCGAGCGCCAGCTCACGGGCCACCGCCAGCCCCACCACGCCAGCGCCGATAACCACGGTATCGATTTCCAGGGTTTCCAAAATCATCTCCTCCCTTGTGTTCAGACTGGCGCCTTGGTCAGCGTCCTCAGAGGCAAGCAGTAGATTAAGGAATCAGCCAGACGGGACACCAGGGCTGAACTGTCAGCGACGGAACCGGTATACTCTCTTTCTTATTCTATCAACGCAACGGGAGCACCATGTCCTCGGACAATCAGCCGGCCAGTGCCAGCAGCCACCCCTACGACGCACTGAAACCGGACATCCTGCTGGATGCGGTGGAAGACGAGGGGTTTCCCGTCAGCGGTCGCCTGTTCGCCCTCAACAGTTACGAGAACCGGGTCTACCAGATTGGACTCGATGATGCCCCGCCGGTAATCGCCAAGTTTTACCGGCCCGGCCGCTGGAGCGAAGCCCAGATCCTGGAGGAGCATGGGTTCACCCTGGAACTCGAAGAAGCCGGCGTGCCGGTGGTGGCACCACTGAAGCTTCCGTCTGGCGGCACCCTGGGGCGTAGTGGCGAGTTCCTGTTTGCCGTTTTCCCCCAGCGCGGGGGGCACGCGCCAGATACCAGCACACCGGACACCCTCTACCGTCTGGGGCAGTGGCTGGGGCAACTCCATAATATCGGTGCCCGGGAGCCGTTCAGCCACCGGCCGGCCATGTCGATCCTGCCCGCCATTACCGATTTCAGCCGCTACCTGACAGACAACGACTGGGTACCACAGGATCTTCGCCCGGCCTGGGACAGCCTGATTCCCGATCTGATCGATGGTTGCGCCCGACTGGTTGAGGAAGCCGGCGAACTCACCAATATCCGCCTGCATGGTGACTGCCACGCCGGCAATATTCTGGTGCGGGAAGACCAGTTGCTGTTTGTGGATCTCGACGACTGCCGTACCGGACCGGCCATCCAGGACCTTTGGCTGCTGCTCAACGGCGACGACCAGGAACGCAGCCTGCAGTTCGGAGAACTGCTGGAAGGCTACGAGATGTTCCGGGATTTCAATCGCCGGGAACGCTACCTGATCGAGCCACTACGCTGTTACCGTCAGCTCTCCCACTGTGCCTGGCTGGCCCAGCGCTGGGATGACCCGGCCTTCCCCCGTTTTTTCCCCTGGTTCGCCCAGCCCCGGTTCTGGTCCGACCAGGTCCTGTCGCTGCGGGAACAGCTTGGCGCCCTGCAGGGGCCGGTGCTGAATATTCCGGGCCAGTATTAAACTGACGTACTGCCTGGCGCTTGATGGCACGTTCAGCGCCAGACCCTGACAACTCTGCCATGCATTCGGAGACACCATGAGCCAACCCGAGGCCACATTTACCATCCGCAGTCTGATCGTTACCGCCATTGCCAGCATTGTCGGCACCGTGCTGGTATTGGAGGTCAGCGGCAAGATCAGCCACAGCGACAACAAGGATCATGTACCGGTGGGCGAGTTTGAGGCCATCCACGTCACACCGGACGAGCCGTTCCGCATGTCTTCCCGGCAGTCGGAACTCCATGCCACGTGCCAGAACGGTTATCTGGCCATCGCCGCCGACGCGGACCCGGATTACCGGGGCATCCTGGTGGACTACAAGAACCGGGGCGTGCGCTGCCACCCGGCGGCACTGGCCAACGGGCCCGATGAGGCCCAGCGGGAAAACCAGTGACGGAGGCCCCATGACTGACCACCGCAAGCCGGGAAAGCCGGCCCAGGCGCTGGATACCCTGTATGCGTCGGACCAGCCACGCCAGGACTTCCGTTTCGATGCTTCGGTAGCCCGGGTGTTTCCGGACATGATCCGGCGCTCGGTGCCCGGCTATACCACCATCATTCCGATGATCGAGGTGATCACCGAGCAGTACATGCAGCCGGGCTCCCATGGTTACGACCTTGGCTGTTCCCTGGGCGCCTCCACCCTGGCCATGCGCCATGGCATGCCGGACTCCGGCTGTACCCTGGTGGGGGTGGACAACTCCGACGCCATGATTGAGCGTTGCGAGCATTTCATTGCCCTGGACGACCATCCCCTGCCAGTGGAGCTGCGTTGCGAGGACATCCTGGACACCGCCATCGAGAACGCGTCGGTGACCACCCTCAACTTCACCCTGCAGTTTGTCGATCCGGACCGACGCCTGGAGCTGTTGTCACGGATTGCCAACGCCACGAGACCTGGCGGTGTACTGATCCTGTCGGAGAAGATCCGTTTTGAGAGCGACGCCGAGCAGGCGACCCAGACCCTGCTGCATCACGAGTTCAAGCGGGCCAACGGCTACTCCGGCCTGGAGATCAGCCAGAAACGTTCGGCCCTGGAACAGGTATTGATCCCCGAAACGCTGGCGGAACATCGCAAACGGCTCGAGCAGGCCGGCTTCCACAACGTCATGGTCTGGTATCAGTGCTTCAATTTCATATCCATGCTGGCCTTCAAGCCGGCCTGATTCTTGAGGAGAAACCCCATGGCGGAGTTCGACTGGCAGACCACCTGGTCAGACATGCTGCTGCGTCTGGAGCAGGAAGGCTGGCAGGACTGGGCAGAAGCCATCCACCAGCAGCTTCATCGTCGCTTTGTCGAGAATCCCCACGGCGACCTGCCCCGCTGGCTGGCCGCCCTGGAGCAACTGCCCGACCGGCGGGATGCGATTGCCTACAATGATCGCAGTGAAGTGACGGTGGACAGCCTGATCCCCCTGTCCAGCCCGGAAGACGCGGAACTGGAAAAGGGTCTGCGAGGCCTGATGCCCTGGCGCAAGGGGCCCTTCCGCTTCTTCGGAACCCTGGTCGACACCGAATGGCGTTCCGACTGGAAATGGGACCGGGTGGCCCCGGCTCTTTCCAGCCTGGACGGGCGCCGCGTGCTCGATGTGGGGTGTGGTTCCGGCTATCACCTGTGGCGAATGTATGGGGCCGGCGCGGCGGAAGTGATTGGTATCGACCCGGGCATGCTGTTCCTGTGTCAGTTCCTGGCGGTGAAACGCTACCAGCCTTCGGCCCCGGTCGATTTGCTTCCCTTGCGCATCGAGGATCTGGTCCGGCCCCTGGAGTATTTCGATACCACTTTTTCCATGGGGGTGCTCTATCATCGGCGTTCGCCCATCGATCATCTGCTGGAACTGAAGGATACCCTGCGCCCGGGCGGTGAACTGGTCCTGGAAACCCTGGTAGTGGAAGGACCGGAGGGCTACACCCTGATGCCGGAAGACCGTTATGGCCGCATGCGAAACGTCTGGTTCCTGCCCTCCTGCGACACCCTGTTACGGTGGATGGCCAGGGCCGGCCTGGAGGACGCCCGGGTGGTGGATGTGACAGTGACCACCACCGACGAGCAACGAGCAACGGACTGGATGCAGTTCCAGTCACTGGAGCACTTCCTGGATCCGAACGATCCCACCCGCACTATCGAAGGCTATCCCGGGCCCCGCAGGGCCACGATCATTGCCCGCAAACCCGGGTAACCCTACCCCTGAAAAAGCAAAAAGCCCCTGGGCGATGTCCGCTCCAGGGGCTCAATTATCCAAAGGCCTCAGCCCCGGTCAGGCGCCGAATGGATGGCGCATGGTGATGGTCTCCACCCGGTCCGGGCCGGTGGAAATGATATCAATGGGCGCCTCGATCTGCTCTTCCAGGAACTGGATGTAGGCACGGGCGTTGGCCGGCAGCTGGTCGACGCTGGTGAGACCTACCGTGCTCTCACTCCAGCCCGGCAACTCCTCGTAAACCGGCTCAATCAGACCATATTCTTCCACATTGATCGGCGGACGGTTCATCTCACCGTCCGGCGTCTTATACCCCACACAGACCTTGACGGTTTCCATGCCGTCGAGCACATCCAGCTTGGTCAGGCAGATGCCCGATACACTGTTGATCTGGATGGCATGACGCAGGGCAACCGCATCGAACCATCCGCAACGACGGGAACGGCCCGTGGTTGTACCAATTTCGTTACCCTTGACCGCCAGATGCTGCCCCATGTCGTCGAATAACTCGGTGGGGAAAGGACCCGAACCCACCCGGGTGGTGTAGGCTTTGGTGATACCCAACACATAGTCGAGGAACAGCGGGCCGAAACCGGTTCCGGTTGCCGTGCCGCCAGCGGTGGTGTTGGAGGAAGTCACATACGGGTAGGTACCCAGGTCAATGTCCAGCAGGGAACCCTGCGCACCTTCGAAGAGGATATTCTCGCCACGCTTGCGGTAACCATGCAGCAGATCGGTGACGTCCGCCGCCATGGGCAGGATCTCTTCGCCCATTTTCTTCAGGGTGGCCAGGGCCTGATCCACGTCCTCCGGTTCTTCCTTGAAGTACTCGGTGAGTACGAAATTGTGGTACTGCATGATTTCACGCAGCTTCTGCTCGAAGGCCTCGGGGTTATGCAGATCACCCAGGCGCAGGCCTCGACGGGAGACCTTGTCTTCGTAGGCAGGGCCGATGCCACGACCCGTGGTGCCAATCTTGTCGTTACCACGGGCCTTTTCCCGAGCCAGGTCAATGCGGACATGGGTAGGCAGGATCAACGGGCAGGCGTAACTGATGCGCAGCCGGTCCCGAACTGCCACGCCGTTTTCCTCCAGCTCCCGCACTTCCTTCAGCAGGGCATCCGGGGACAGCACCACGCCGTTACCGATCAGGCACTGGACATGCTTGCGCAGGATGCCGGAAGGAATCAGGTGAAGCGCCGTTTTCTTGCCTTCTATCACCAGAGTATGGCCCGCATTGTGGCCACCCTGGAAGCGCACCACAGCTGCCACCTGATCGGTCAGCAGGTCAACGATCTTACCCTTGCCTTCGTCACCCCATTGGGTGCCCAGCACTACGACGTTCTTTCCCATGACAATCTCTCATACCGTCCGGCCAGGGACCGGCCGCTGTCAAAATGAATGCAGGCGCATTGGCGAACAGGGCATTAACCCGGTTCAGCACGCCCCCAGTTGTTCAACTACCCATTGCCCGTCACGCTTGACCAGGATCCGGTCACAGCCACGCTCGGCCGGGTTGACGCTGACATCCTCTGGCAGTGCCCGTACCACGGTTTCCGTCATTCGCAGGCCGGCAACGGTGGAATCCAGTGCCGGGTCCGCATCCGCGGGCGCCCAGATGGCCGAACGAACCCGCCCGGCCCGTTGCCCCAGCCCCACCAGGGCCCGCACATCCAGGCTGAACCCTGTTGCGGGCCGGGCACGACCAAAATCCTGGCCAATGGCGTCGTAACGTCCGCCCTTGCCGACAGCGTCACCGTGGCCCTGAACATAGGCGGCGAACACCAGCCCGGTGTGGTAGTTGTAGCCCCGCAGTTCACAGAAATCGAAGCCGAGATTCAGGTCCGGATGAGTCTCCAGCAGATGGTCTGCCACCCGCTGCAACTGGTCCAGCGCCCGGATAACGTTGGCCGGTGCGCCGGCCAGGGCCTCGCGGGCCTTACCCAGGGCATCGCGGCCACCACTCACCCTGGCCAGGACCCGCAGCAGGGCTCCGGGCGATTCAGGGGGGCAATTCCCCAGCAGTTGATCCAGCTCGGGAATCGACTTGCGGGCCATGGCGTCGAAAATCGCCGCCTCGGTTTCATCACTGAACTGCGCCGCCTCGATCAGCGACTGATAAATGGCCACATGAGCCAGATCCAGATGCACATCGCTGATTCCGGCCACCCGCAGGGTCTCCAGCATCAGCCGGATCACTTCCAGGTCAGCGTCTTCCGAGGCACTGCCGAACAGCTCGCAGCCAGCCTGGATGGGCGTACGCCCCGTCAGCATGTGCTGGGGGCGGGCATGAAGCACATGACCGGCATAACAAAGGCGGGTGATGCCTTCCTGGTGCAGGGTATGGGCATCAATACGGGCCGCCTGGGGAGTCATGTCGGCACGAACCCCCATCATCCGACCAGTCAGCTGATCGGTCAGCTTGAAGGTCTGCAGGGCCAGGTCATGGCCGGTGCCAGTAAACAGGGACTCCAGGTATTCGATCAGCGGTGGTATCACCAGCTGGTAGCCCCAGCGCTGGCAGGTATCCATGATGTCCCGGCGCAGGGATTCGATCTGGCCCGCCAGTGGCGGCAGAATGTCCTCGACGCCGTCAGGGAGCAGCCAGCGGTCAGAAACCGTCATATCCTGTTTACCTTCTGCAGAATTCAGTGTGGGCCAGGGGTTCGGGCAACGGCGTTATCGGTCGCCGGCATTTGGCCAAACCCGGCGGATTTTACACCTTTGCCAGTCACAAAAAAACCGGACCGCCCGGTGGCGGCCCGGTTTCCCGGGTCAGCAACAGCGAACGTTAGTTGACGTTCGCCGGGTTCGCGTCCTTGAGGTACTTCAGGAACGCATTGTCACTGTCGATCACCATGATGTCATCCTTGCCCGAGAAGGTCTTCTGATAGGCCTCCAGGCTCCGGTATAACTGGTAGAACTCCGGATCGCTTCCATAGGCATTGGCGTAGATACGGGCGGCTTCACCGTCACCCTCACCCCGGGTTTCCTCGGCGGTGGCAAAGGCTTCAGCCAGTGTCACCGTGCGCTGGCGGTCAGCGTCGGCACGGATACCCTCAGCCAGCTCGCGGCCCCGTGAACGGAACTCCTGGGCCAGTTTCTCACGCTCGGTGGCCATGCGACGATAGACGTTCTCGCTAACCGACTGGGGCAGTTCGATGGCCTTGACGCGGATATCCACCACTTCAATACCGAATGCCTCCATCACCCGCTCATTGACACGCTCGGTAAGGTTTTCCATCAGCTCGTCCCGCTGGCCAGAGACCACCTCGTGCATGGTGCGCACACCAAACTCATCCCGCAGGCCGTTGTCGATACGCGACAGCAGCAGCGACTGGGCACGCAACTCATCGCCACCCGTGGACCGGTAATACTCGTCCACGTCACGAATGCGCCAGGCCACGTAGGAATCCACATCCAGCGGTTTCTTCTCGATGGTCAGGTACTGCTTGGCAGGAAGATCGGTGGTCAGCAACCGGATATCGAACTGCCGTACCTGCTCAACCACCGGTATCTTGAAGTGCAGCCCCGCCGGCACATCGGTCTCCACCAGCTCACCGAAGCGCAGGACCACGCCCCGGTGAGTTTCCGGGATAATGAAAACACTCGACAAGACCAGCAGGATAACGACCAGGGCCCCTGCAAGGCCCGCTATGCTTTTAGGCCCCATGATTATCGACTCCTCGGACTGTTACTCATTTCCTGACGGTTGCGCAGCTCCTCAATGACGCGATCTGTCAGCGCCTGAATGCTCTGCTCATCACCCCTCTGACTGCTGTCCTGGGCGCCAGAGCTGCCCGAGGTACTACCGCTGCCGGCCTGGCCACTGAACATACGGTCCAGGGGCAGGTACATCATGTTGCCAGTACTCGCTGTATCCACCAGCACCTTGGTGGTGTTGGAGTACACGTTTTCCAGAGCCTGCAGGTACATGCGTTCACGGGTCACCACGGGGGCGTCCTCATAAACGGACAGCAACTCGGTAAAGCGGGCAGTTTCACCACGGGCCCGCTCGATCACCTCGGCGCGGTAGGCATTAGCCTCCTCAATCAGGCGCTGGGCGCGACCACGGGCTTCTGGTACAACCCGGTTGCGGTAGGTTTCCGCCTCTTCCTTGAAACGTTGCTCGTCTTCACGGGCCCGCTGTACTTCCCGGAAGGCGTCCTGCACGGCCGCTGGCGGCTGTGTGCTTTCCACGTTGACCTGAACAATCTCCAGCCCGGTACTGTAGTCAGCCAGGAAATTCTGCAGCCGTTGCTCGACACGGATGGCCAGTTCGGCCCGCCCCTCGGTCAGCACATCGTCCAGCACCGAGCTGCCCACTTCGTGACGCAGGGCGCTGTCGGTGGCAAAGGCCAGGGCCTGGTTGGAATCGCGGACGTTCAGTACGTAAGCCTTGGCGTCAGAGACCCGGTACTGCACCTGGAGATCCACGGTGACGATATTCTCGTCTTCGGTCAGCATCTGACCTGCGGATTCGGCGTTACGGACGTTGGTCACGCGAACCTTGGTGGCCGATTCCACCAGCGGCAGCTTGAACCGCAGGCCCGGGTTCTCGGTGCGATGGTATTCACCAAAACGGAGGACAACAGCCCGTTCCTGTTCGTCAACCGTGTAGAAAGACTGGAAGACCACATAGCCGACCACAATAATGGCGCCCAGGGCGAACACGGCACCAAGACCAGCACCACCCCCCTTGCCACCGGAGCCGCCGGAACCACCGGAGCGGTTACCGCCCTTGCCTCCGAGCATGCGGTTGAGCTTGTCCAGCCCTTTTTTCAGGGCCTCATCCAGGTCGGGCGGCCCCTGATCTTTACCACCACGGCCACCACCGGTGCCCCAGGGGTCGTTGTCGTTGCGATTTCCACCCGGTTCATTCCAGGCCATAAATCTCTCCGTCTGTGCGTTTTAAGCGATGCGAATGGCTGCAAATACTAGGGATTTATACGGGCCCCGGCAATAGCTAGTCTACCGTTTGGTTAATGCGCTGACCTACTGACCCACTACCGGGGCGCTTCCGGGGCTTCCACCCTGACCTGATCTGCAAGCAAGCCCGCGCGACTGAGAAGCTGGAACCAGTCCCGACTCTGCAGGCGGACTTCCACCACGACGTCGCCATTGTCACGATATGTCTCATCAATGACCGACCCGGCCTCATGGAGCAACGCCCGCAGCTTGCCATCCGCCGGCCCCAGTACCACACACTGGTGCAGCAGATCCTCGGCGAGCCGTTCAACAATGGCATCGAACAATAGCTCCATGCCGGCACCAGTGTAGGCAGACACCCAAACCCGGACCGGTTCGCCGGTCTCATTGCGCTCCACTCTCGGCTCGAAATCGCCAAGCAGGTCAATCTTGTTGAACACCTGCAGCACCGGTACTTCGTCAGCGCCAATCTCATGGAGCACCGAATCCACCTGCTCCATGTTCTCCTCCCTCCGCTCGTCGTGACAGTCGACAACGTGCAACAACAGGGAAGCCAGTGTGGTTTCTTCCAGGGTCGCCCTGAAGGCCTCCACCAGCTTGTGGGGAAGATGGCGAATAAACCCTACTGTGTCCGCAATAACGACAGGCCCGATGTCCGGAAGTTCCAGCCGTCGCAATGTCGGATCCAGGGTGGCGAACAGCTGGTCCGCTGCATAGACCCCGGATTTTGTAATGTGATTGAACAGGGTGGACTTGCCGGCGTTGGTATAGCCCACCAGGGAAACCGTGGGAATATCCGCACGCTTGCGCGCCCGTCGCCCCTGGTCCCGTTGACGGCGCACCTTTTCCAGTCGCTTGTGAATCGCCTTGATACGCTCCCGCAGAAGGCGGCGATCGGTTTCCAGCTGGGTCTCACCCGGGCCGCGCAGACCAATACCGCCTTTCTGGCGCTCAAGGTGAGTCCAGCCACGGACCAGCCGGGTAGCCATATGATCCAGCTGGGCCAGCTCCACCTGAAGCTTGCCTTCATGGGTGCGGGCGCGCTGGGCAAAGATGTCCAGGATCACCCCGGTACGGTCCAGCACCCGGCATTTCAGTTCACGCTCGATATTGCGTTCCTGGCTGGGGCTGAGGGCGTGATTGAACAGTACCACATCCGCTTCGCAGGCCCTGGCAATATCGCCGATTTCCTCCAGCTTGCCCTCGCCCACAAAGAGGCGGGGACTGGGCTGGTTACGGGATCCGGTCACTTCTGCCACGGGCTCTACGCCGGCGGACGTCACCAGCTCACGGAATTCCCCCAGATCTTCGGCCTCGCTGCCGCGGGAACTGAATTCGATGTGAACGAGCACCGCCCGTTCGCCGACATCAGGACGTTCAAACAATCAATCTTTCTCCAGTCATTGGGGAAGCGTCGTCAACGGGCATACGCAAAGAGCGACAGGCCCTTTCACAGGCCTTGTCCGCTATCCGATCGTATCAATGCAAAAACCCGCACAGGCCGGACCAGTCATTGCTGGCCAGCCTGTGCGGGTTCGCCGACAAACCCGAAGGATCTGTCACTCTTCCGTTTCATTTTCTCCGGCCGGGTTCTGCTGGGGAACACGGACATTGCGGGCCGGCACAACGGTAGAAATAGCGTGCTTGTATACCATCTGGCTGACGGTGTTCTTCAGCAGAATCACGAACTGGTCAAACGACTCTACCTGGCCCTGCAGCTTGATACCGTTCACCAGGAAGATGGAAACCGGGATTCGCTCCTTGCGCAGTGCATTGAGGTAAGGGTCTTGTAGAGAGTGCCCTTTTGACATGTTATTTCTCCTGTTTTTCTGATAATGCAGATCGTCATTGTTTAGCAGCCGCGGGAGCCACCAACGTTAATCAACGCAGGGCCAGCAGCCAATCGAGACCGGACCCCTCCAGCGGAGTTCCCGGCGAAGCTCCGGAGCAGCCAGTTTATCTAGTGTCCCGGATTCAATGTGGAGTGAGATTCAATTTTTTTCAAGGCAATAGCGGTATTTTGCCCGGCCCCGGTCTCGAGCCAGGTCACATTCCGCCACTTTCTCAACCAGGTCAGCTGGCGCTTGGCCAGCTGGCGGGTTGCAGCCATGCCCTTTTCCACCATGTCGGCGTAGTCTCCCTCGCCAGCCAGCCAGGACCAGACCTGCCGATACCCCACACACCGCATTGAAGGCATGTCCGACGACAGATCACCCCGGGCCATCAGCCCTCTCACTTCATCCACAAAGCCCTGTCCAAGCATGGCCTGGAAGCGGACACCGATACGCTCATGGAGCTGGTGCCGCTGCGCTGGCGACAGTGCGAACTGAGCGACAGTATACGGGAGCTGGTGATCGGCGTCTGCCTGCCATTTCGTTGTATACGGGTAATCCTTGATATTTTCCTCATCCTGCCAACAGGAGGAAATCGGGCGCCCGGTCACCTCGAAGACTTCCAGTGCCCGCAGCAAACGCTGCCGGTTGTTGGGATGAATAAGCGTTGCCGCCACCGGATCGACGCTGGCTAACCGGCGATGCATCTCGCCCCAGCCCAGCTCTGCCGCCTCGGCCTCCAGCCGCCGCCGCACCGCAGGATCCGCTGACGGCAGGTCGCCCATACCCTGCAGCAGCGCCTTGTAGTACATCATGGTGCCACCCACCAGCAGGGGGATACGCCCGGCACGGGTGATTTCCGCCATCTCGACCAGGGCATCGCGACGGAAGTCGGCGGCGGAATAGGTTTCAGCGGGATCGCAGATATCAATCAGCCGGTGCGGTGCCTGCGCCAGCTCTTCAGCCGACGGCTTGGCGGTACCGATATCCATGCCCCGGTAGATCATCGCCGAGTCGACGCTGATGATGTCACAGGGCAACTGCTGACAGAGCTCGATGGCCAGATCCGTCTTGCCCGAGGCTGTCGGCCCCATGATCAGTATCGCCAGAGGTGGCTGGCTGCCTGCCGCGCTCATCAACGGCCCCGCAGGAACAGCTTGTCCAGTTCCGGCAAGGTGACCAGGGTCCAGGTGGGCCGGCCATGATTGCACTGACCACTGCGCTCAGTGGCCTCCATATCCCGTAACAGCGCATTCATTTCAGGGATGGTCAGTTGCCGGTTGGCCCGCACCGAGCCATGGCAGGCCATGGTGCCCAGGAGTTCATGGGTCTGGGCCTCGACCCGGTCACTGCTGCCATCGGCAATCAGGTCGGCCAGTACGTCCCGCAGCAACTGCTCGGCATCCGCCCCACGCAACAGGGCGGGCAACTGGCGCACCGCCAGGGTCTCCGGCCCGATGCGCTCCACCACCAGGCCCAGGGTGGCCAGCTCCACCGCATGGTCCTCCGCCAGGCCCGCTTCCTTCTGACTGACCGCCACGGAAACCGGCACCAGCAACGGCTGACTGGTCAAATCTTCGGCGTCCAGCGCCCGTTTCATGCGCTCATAGGTAATGCGCTCGTGGGCCGCATGCATGTCGACAATGATCATGCCCTGGCGGCTCTGGGCCAGGATGTAGATACCGTGCAACTGGGCGATGGCGTACCCCAGGGGCGGCTCGCCGTTCTCTCCCTCCACGGCGGTTGAGGAACCCATGGCGGGCGTGGGCTGACCTTGCGGATAGGTACGGGGTTCCGCCAGCGCGGTCGACGCGTCGGCACCAACCGGGCCACCACCCTCGTTGAGGGAGCGGTAGAGCGCCATCTGATCCTGGGCTGCCCAGGGCGATTGCTGGCCCGGGGGAGCATTATTGCCCTGATAGCCACCAAACCCTCCGGGCGATGCGCCGGAGGCGCCACCCGGAACACCGGCCGGCTGGGCTCCTGGCATGGCCGACGGCTGCATTCCTGGTGGCCCGCCTTCACGCCCCAGTGACTGGGCCACGGCACCACGGAAGTGGTCATCCGGGCGCACGTCCGCCAGCGCCCGATGCAGGGTGCGGAAGATAAAGTCATGCACCAGCCGGCCATCCCGGAAGCGTACTTCATGCTTGGTGGGGTGAACGTTTACATCCACATTGGCCGGATCCAGCTCCAGGTACAGTACGAAGGCGGGATGGCGGTTGTTGTAAAGCACATCGCGATAGGCCTGGCGCACGGCATGGGCCACCAGCCGGTCGCGGATGACGCGGCCATTGACGAAAAAGTACTGCAGGTCCGCCTGGCTGCGGGAGAACGTGGGCAGGGCCACCCAGCCGCGCAGGCGCAGCCCCGTGGCCTCGGCATCGATCACCACGGCATTGTCGATAAACTTCTGGCCACAGAGCGAACCGATGCGGCGCTCGTGGTCCAGTTCAGTCTCCGCTGGCCGCAGACTGTGCACCACTTTCTGGTTATGGCGCAGGGTAAAACCGGTATCGAAGCGACCCAGCGCCTGGCGACGCAGCACTTCCTCGACATGACCGAACTCGGTTTTCTCCGTACGCAGAAACTTGCGCCGGGCCGGGGTATTGAAGAACAGGTCCCGCACTTCCACGGTGGTTCCCACCGGATGGGCTGCTGGCGACACCCTGGCATCCATGTCACGGCCCTCCACTTCCACGCGGCTGGCGGCTTCCTGCTCCACCGTGCGGGACGTAAGCGTCAGGCGCGATACCGAACTGATACTGGCCAGAGCCTCACCCCGGAAAGCCAATGAACCGACCGCTTCCAGATCGTCCAGCGTGGCAATCTTGCTGGTAGCATGGCGACTCAGGGCCAGGGGCAGCTCAGCTTCGGGGATACCGACGCCATCGTCCCGCACCCGAATCAGCCGCGCACCTCCCTGCTCCACCTCCACATCAACGCGCCGGGCGCCGGCATCCAGGGCGTTTTCAACCAGTTCCTTGAGGACCGAGGCCGGCCGTTCAACCACCTCCCCGGCAGCAATCTGGTTGGCCAGCCGGGGGGACAGCAGCTTGATGGAAGGCATGGGGGTCTCTGTCTCCAGACTTCAGTGAATGATGGTCCGGATGATAACAGATTCAATACGGCGAACGCTGCGGCCACGGGAGATAGACCCATGACCGCAGCAAGGAGGAAGGGGGATCAGGAGTTGGGAATCTGCAGGGTCTGGCCCACCAATACCACGTCGTCGGTAAGGCCATTGACACGCTTTAGCGCTTCCACGGACACCTGATTCCTCCGGGCCACCGCCGATAGCGTGTCACCGCGCTGGACGCGATACTCACTAGCGACCGCGCCACCCTGCTGACGTTTCTGCCAGGCCAGCAACGTGCCGGGGGGCGGCACGTTGTTGAAGTAGGCATCAATGCCGTCAAACACCGCCCGGGCCACCTTGCGCTGGTGGTTGGCGCTGGCCAGGTTGCGCTCCTCGCGGGGGTTGGAAATGAAGCCGGCCTCCACAAGAATCGAGGGAATATCAGGTGATTTCAGCACCACAAAAGCCGCCTGCTCCACGCCGCGCTTGTGCAGCTTGGTGACATCACCAAGCTGGTCCAGGATGTAGCCACCCACACCCACACTGGCATTGATACTGGCGGTCATGGACAGATCCAGCAGCACACCGGCGAGGACATCGTCCTTGTCACCAAGGGTCACACCGCCTTCGCCGCCAATCAGATCCGAGCGGTTTTCGCTGCGGGCCAGCCAGCGGGCTGTCTCACTGGTGGCGCCCCGCTGAGACAGGGCAAACACGGACGCCCCGCTGGGCTGCGGGCTGCGAAAGGCGTCCGCATGTACCGATACAAACAGATCCGCGTTGTGCTTGCGGGCAAGCAGGGTGCGGCGACGCAGGTCAATGTAATAGTCGCCCGTCCGGGTCAGCCGGGCCTCGTAACCCGGCTTGCTGTCAATCAGTTCTTCCAGCCTGCGGGCCATGGCCAGCACCACGTCCTTCTCGCGGGTGCCGCCCGGCCCGATGGCGCCCGGATCCTCGCCGCCATGTCCGGCATCAATCACCACGATGATGTCGCGCTTGCTATCGCTCTGGTCGCGGACAATCGGCTTGGTCAGCTCATCCAGGGATTCCCGGTCCTCCTGGATCAGGTCCACCACCAGGCGATGGCCATACTGCTGGTTGGGCTCCAGCAGGAAGCTACGGGGTTTGATGTCCTTTTCCAGATCCAGCACTACCCGCAGGTCATTGCCGTTACGGGGCGCGCTGCGGATCCGTTTTACCGGGCTGTTGCTGAGGTCCAGCCGGTCCAGGTTGGCACCCAGACTGGTGTCCTGCATGTCGATCACCAGCCGCGACGGATTCTCCAGCGAGAATATGGTGTGTCTGACCTGCGACCGGGTATCAAACACCAGCCGCGTGTGGTCCGGCGCCGGCCAGATCCGGGCGCCCTCCACTTCCGTAGCGGCGATGCCTGCGGCAGGACTCAACGAAACGACAACCACCAACAGCAGTCGCAAACAATCCCTGACTGTTATTATCATATGCGGGCCCTCAATCCTGGTCCGTCCTGTCCAAGTTCTGCGGCTGACCACCAGCCGCCGAATCACTCTGTTCCTGCATCCGGTCAAGCAAGGCCTGACCAGCTTCGGTGCGGGGCTCAAAGACCAGCGACCGCCCTTCACCCTCCGGCGTCAGGGTCAGGTCCAGGTCTGGCCCGGGCAGAACGCCCGCACCCCGTTCCGGCCACTCCACCAGGCATACATTGCCGGGAGCCAGATAGTCCCGGATACCCATGAACTCCAGCTCTTCCGGGTCGCCCAGGCGGTAGAGGTCAAAATGCCAGGTCGCCGGCTCCAGCTGGTCATAAGGCTCAACCAACGTATACGTCGGGCTCTTGACCGCCCCCCGGTGCCCCAGCCCCTGAATCAGGCCACGACTGAACGTCGTCTTGCCCGCTCCCAGCGTGCCATGGAGAAATATAACAAGGCCCCGGGCGGAAGGCACCGATTTCAGCGCATTGGCAAGACTTTTACCCATGTTCACCGTGGCGGCCTCATCCGCCAGCCATACGGCACGCTCAGCCATTGGTCGCCTCCACCTGACCAGACTCTGCGGCCATCAGTACCGGAGCCATGGCATCCATGACATCCGATGGCAGCAGGGCGCGGTAACCAAGGCGCCGTGAGGCTACGTTGGCCGCTGCCAGATGCAGGGTTGCGGCGTTGACTACCGCGTCGTCCAACGCCATGGCACGGCTACGCACCGCCTGCGCCAAGAATCCACCGGCGATACCAGAGAGCACATCACCCATGCCGCCGGTAGCCATACCAGGATTGGCGCCGCCAACCACCACCGGGAGCTGATCCGGTGCCGCCACCAGCGTACCGGCGCCCTTGAGCAGGGCAACTCCGCCATAGCGTTGCTGCAGCGCCTGGACCGCCGCCAGGCGATCGGCCTCCACGTCAGCCACAGAACACGCCAGCAGACGGGCAGCCTCACCCGGATGTGGTGTAATGACCTGACAGGCCTCCGCGCTGGGCGCCTGTGTGGCCAGCAGATTCAGTGCATCGGCATCCAGCAGGCGCGGCTTGTCGGAGGCGAGCACCTGTTGCAGCATCTGCCGGCCCCACGCGCCCTGACCAATACCCGGACCGCAGACCACTGCATCCGCCTTATCCAGCAAAGACTGAAGATCGTTTCCGTGCTCCACGCCCCGCACCATCAACGACGGGCACCGGCTCAATGCGGCAGCCACATGCTCAGGGCGAGTTGCCAGACTGACCAGCCCGGCACCACTGCGGGCGGCGGCTTCCGCGGCCAGCAGGCCAGCCCCCCCGAAGCCGTGATCGCCAGCGATGATCAGAACATGGCCAAAATCCCCCTTGTGGGCCCCTGGAGAAAGCGCTGGTAAAGTCACTTTTCTGTTTGCCCAGGTGGCCAGCTTCGCAACCGGCTCGACCTTGCAGCCTTCAATCTGCCTCTCGGCACCCAGGGTTTCATAGGCTACCTGACCGGCGTAGTGCGGCCCCTTACCGGTTACCAGCCCCAGCTTGCGGCCAATAAAGGTAGCGGTAACATCGGCCTGAACCGCCTCGCCCTCGGCCGTTCCCAGGCTGGCATCCAGGCCCGACGGAACATCCACCGCCAGTACCGGCCTGCCGCTGCCATTCACCCAGGCGATAACCTCATCAACCGGAGATCGCGGACGCCCCCGGGCGCCCGTGCCCAGCATCGCATCCACCAGCACCACGCCGTCGCCGGAGAGGCCGGCCTTTTTGCTCTCGTCCAGGCCTGACCAGTCGGTCATTGGCACACCGGCCTCATCAGCGTCCCGCCAGGCCTTGCGCGCATCGCCGGACAATTTCTGAGGATCGGCAACCGCCACACAGGTCACCTCCAGACCATGACGCAAAGCATTAAGGGCTACCAGATAGCCATCGCCACCATTGTTCCCGGCGCCGCACAGCACCACAACATGCCCCGCTGACGGCCAGTGACGCAGCACCTGACGGAAGGCGGCACGTGCTGCTTTCTGCATGAGGCCATAGCCCTCAACACCGCGTTCATCGATCAAAAAGCGGTCCAGAGCCTGCACGCCATCTGCAGTGAAAAGCGATTCTGTTAAGCTATCGAGTGTCACCATAATTGCCCGTATCATTACCTGTTCAAGAATCCGGTTTAACTGTTTGGGCCATATCTCTGTTCAGCATAGCAAAATTCGCGATCAGGCCATACTTTGATCAATAGTAGCGTCAATCCATGACTCCTGCACTTAAAGATTTTCCATCCCGGATCCGGCAACTGGCACAGGATCTGGGCTTCAGCGACGTGGGGATTACCCGCCCTGACACCGGCGTGCATGCCGAACGCCTGCAGCAGTGGCTGGATAACGGCATGCATGGGGAAATGGCGTGGATGGGCGACCACGGCGACAAACGCTACACCCCTACCTCACTGGTACCGGGCACTGAACGCATCATCTCCGTGCGCATGGACTACCGCTGGTCACCGGACAATCCACAGGGCGTACTGCAGGACCGGGAAAAGGCTTACGTCACCCGCTACGCCCTGGGACGGGACTACCACAAACTGATCCGCAAGCGCCTTGCAAAACTCGCCAAAGCCATCGATCAGGAACTGGAGGGCTACGATTACCGCGCCTTCACCGACAGCGCCCCGGTTATGGAAAAGGCCCTGGCCCAGCGGGCGGGGCTGGGCTGGATTGGCAAGAACACCCTGCTGCTGACCCCGAAGGCGGGCTCCTGGTTCTTCCTGGGGGAAATCTTCACCAACGCGCCGCTGCCCCTGACTGAACCCTTCGAAAAGGACCACTGCGGCACCTGTAGCGCCTGCCTCGACACCTGCCCCACCAATGCTTTTGCCGGCCCCTACGTGCTCGATGCCCGCCGCTGCATCAGCTACCTGACCATCGAGCTCAAAGGCTCCATTCCCGAGGAGCTGCGCCCGCTGATGGGCAACCGGGTGTTCGGCTGCGACGACTGCCAGCTGGCCTGCCCCTGGAACCGCTTCAGCAAGCCGACGCAGGAGGACGACTTCCAGCCCCGGAACGATCTGGACAACAGCACCCTGGCGGAGCTGTTCATGTGGACGGAGGAGGAGTTTCTGAAGCGCACCGAAGGATCGGCGATACGGCGAACCGGTTACGAAGGCTGGTTGCGGAATATCGCGGTCGGGCTGGGGAATGCGCCCTCGACTATTCCAGTCATTGAGGCACTCAAAGCGCGGTCAAACCACCCATCGGAGTTGGTACGAGAGCATGTGCAATGGGCGCTAAAAAGGCACCTAACAGGAGCGTAGAGCTCGCAGACTATACCCCAGTCAGCGAGGGGGATTGCGCGAGTTGTCGCGGTCATTTTCGTAACAGCGCCATGGATGGCGCGGAGCAAGGCAGGCCCAGGGATGGGCCTTGAATTGCGGTGAAGAAAATGACCGCGACAACTCTCGCAAGCGCCCGCCCTACTCCAAATCACCCAACCTAATCAGAGCTTAAAAAACGTCTCCCGATAATGCTGAAGCTCAACAATCGAATCCCGGATATCATCCAGGGCCAGATGCGAGCCCTTCTTCTTCACGCCCTCCAGCACATCCGGCCGCCAGCGCCGTGCCAACTCCTTGATGGTACTCACATCCAGGTTCCGATAATGGAAAAAGCCTTCCAGACGGGGCATGTACTTTACCAGGAAGCGCCGGTCCTGACCGATACTGTTACCGCACAGGGGCGACTTGCCGGGCTCAAGATACTGGGCCAGAAAATTCAGCGTCTGCTCCTCAGCCGCCGACTCCGTAATCGGCGATTCCTTCACCCGTTTGGTCAGACCGCTATTACCGTGAGTCCGGGTACACCACTCGTCCATGGCGTCCAGCAACTCGTCCGACTGATGAACCGCCAGCACCGGCCCCTCGGCGATCACCTTCAGGTTCGAATCCGTGACAATCGTCGCGATCTCGATGATCCGCTCCTGTTCAGGGTCCAGCCCTGTCATCTCCAGATCAATCCAGACCAGGCGATCATTATGTTCTTCTGCCATGGAGTCCTCCGCCACAGTGTCCAATAAGGTCTGGTATGATGGACCATCCCCACTTCCAGAACAATCAGGATACCCATGGCCAAGCGCCGTCTGAGCAAGCAGCAGCAACATCGCATCGGCAAGATCCAGGAAGAACGGGCCCGCCGGGCCGGTAAACGCGAGAAGGCCATCGACGCCAAACGGGAAGCCGGAGAACTGGGCCAGGAGCAGGCCGGGCTGATCATCGCCCATTATGGCCAGCAACTGGACGTGGAAGCCCTGGAGGGCGACCGCCGCGGCGAACTGTTCCGCTGCTTTGTCAGGGCCAACATTGACAGCCTGGTGACCGGTGACCGGGTGGTCTGGTGCCTGGGGGACGACAATGTCGGTGTAATCGTTGCCCGACAGGAGCGTCACACCCTGCTGCAACGCCCCGACAACTTTGGCCAGCTCAAACCCGTGGCCGCCAACATCGACCACATCGTGCTGGTCATCGCACCGGAACCGGAACCCCACGACAACCTGATCGACCGTTACCTGGTGGCTGCGGAAAACACCGGCATTCCCGCCGTCATCCTGCTGAACAAGGCTGACCTGATCAATGACCACAACCGTGACAGGCTGGAAGCCCTGCTCGACCGCTACCGGAACCTCGGTTATCCGGTACTGAAGGCCTCGGCCCACCACCCGGATGAGCACGATGACGCCATCACGTCCCTGGTGAAGGACCGCACCAGCGTGTTCGTTGGCCAGTCAGGCGTGGGCAAGTCATCCATTATCCAGACCCTGGTACCCGACCGGGAGCTCAGGGTAGGCGCACTGTCTGAGAGCACCGGCAAAGGCACCCACACCACCACCACGGCAACACTGTTCCACCTGGATCGTGGCGGCGACCTGATCGATTCCCCCGGCATTCGTGAATTCGGCCTGTGGCACATGACGACGGACGAAATCGAGTACGGCTTCCGGGAGATTCGCGAGATTATCGGGCTATGCCGGTTCCGGGACTGTCGCCATCAGGGCGAACCGGGGTGTGCGCTTGACAAAGCGGCAGCGGAGGGGCGCATCACACCGGAGCGACTGCACAGTTTCCGGCGGATACTGCAGACCATGGCCGAACAACAGGCCCGGGGGCTGAAACTCAGTTAGGAAGGGGCCACTTACCAGTTCAGCTCACCAGGCTGCACCGGCTCCTTTTCCTGCTGCCAGTCACCACTTTCCAACTGCTCCCTGGCCGTTTCCTGCTCTTCCTCGGTGGGCTTGGTCAGATCGATCAATGGCTCACCGGAGCGGCTCGCCCGGCCCTGTATTTCCCCGGCAGCCTTCTTGTTGAGCACAATGATCGATATACGCCGGTTAACCGGGGCGGTGGGATCATCCTGGTCGAAAAGTACCGAGTCGCTCAACCCCACCACACGACCAATCTGCTCAGGCCGCACACCCCCGGTCACCAGGGCGCGGCGGGCCGTGTTGGCACGGTCCGCTGACAGCTCCCAGTTGGTGTAACCGGGCCGGCCAACAAACGGCGTGGCGTCGGCATGACCCGTGATGGAGAGTTTATTGGGTACCGACCCCAGGGGTTTGGCCAGCTCGAACAGGATGTCCTGGGAATAGTACTTGAGCTGGGCGCTGCCACTGTCGAACATTGGCCGCTGGGAACGGTCCACAATCTGGATCCTCAGGCCTTCGTCGGTAATATCGATCAGCAGCTGGTCCCTGAATTCGCTGAGGGTGTCGCTGCTTTCAATCTGTTCCTTGAGATCCTGGAACAGCGCCTCCATCTGCCGCTGCTCCAGTTGTTGCGCCATGGTCTCGATGCGCTCATCGTCAACAGGCACTTCATTGCCCGCCTGGTCCGCCGCGCTGGCTTCCACCACCGAGGCGCTGCCTCCCATGTCCACCGGATTGCGGGAACCACCTTCGGTATAGCCCACCGGGTCCTTGAAGTAGCCTTCCACGGCACGTTTCTGCTCAGGGGACGCATTAGTGGTCAGCCACAGCACCAGGAAGAACGCCATCATCGCGGTCGCGAAATCGGCAAAGGCCACCTTCCACGAGCCACCGTGATGGGCGGCCGCCACCTTCTTGACCCGTTTGATGATGATTGGTTGCTCGTCCACTGGTGTCTCGCCTGATTAACCCGTTAACTCACCGGTTCAGCCCGCCTGGGGCGGAGCATCAACTACTTGGACCGCACGTGATCATTGAGTTCCTGGAAGCTCGGCCGCTTGTCGCTGGGCAGAGCCTTGCGGCCGAACTCAATGGCCATCTGGGGCGCCTGGCCAGACACCGTGGCGATAATGGCCGCCTTGGCGCACTCGTACGCCTTCAGTTCAAACTTGGCGTGATGCTCCAGAGCGATGGAGGTGGGGCCGACGAAACCGTAGCCCAGGAAGATCCCCAGAAACGTACCCACGAGGGCCGCGGCGACACTGAGGCCGATTTTTTCCGGCCCCTCGGTCATGAAGTTCATGGTAATAACAATACCCAGCACCGCCGCCACGATCCCCAGGCCCGGCAGGGCGTCGGCAATCTTGTTGAGGGCATGGGCCGGTTCTTCCAGCTCATGCTGCCGGGTGTCCAGCTCCTGATCCATCAGACCCTCGAGCTCATGAGGGGCCATGTTGCCGGCACTGATAATACGGAGGTAATCGGTCACGAAAGCGGTCAGATGCCTGGACTTGGTGATGGCGGGATAGCGGGTAAAGATCTGGCTGTCTTCCGGGTTGTCGATGTCCTCCTCGATCGACATCACACCCTGCTTGCGGGACTTGTCGAAGATGTCATACAGCAGGCTCAGCAGGTCCATATAGAACGCCTTGTTGAACGGCGTACCGGTGATCAGGCGCATGCTGCCCGCAAACACTTCCTTGATGGTATGGAACGGGTTGGCAATGATGAAGGAACCCACCGCTGCGCCGCCAATAATCAACACCTCCGTTGGCTGCCACAGCACCATCAGGTTGCCACCATGGAGGACGTAACCTGTGAGCACACAGGCCAGGACAATGATCGAACCGAGTATCAGACCCATGAAACGCTACTACACCTGTTTGACGGATTGAGGACACAGAGAGGACATTCTGCGCCATGCCGGACGCCAGCTGCCGACATGACAGGCAGGTTATGATGCCTTCTATAATGATAGCAATGCCATTTTGTAACCATGAAAATCATAAACCGTTTCTAACCGCCCGCACGGGTTTGCTAAACTCACGCGCCCGATGACCAAAGGCGTCCGACCCTATGCTTGACCGGCTTTTTGTCCTGGTACAATACGTTCTGCCGCAGCTCCTGCTTTCCCGGCTGGCGGGAAAACTGGCCGATGCCCGGCCGCCTGCAGCCATCAGGAATGCCGTTATCAAGTGGTTTATCGGCCGCTACGGCGTCGACATGAGCGAGGCGGCCGATGAAAACCCGGACAGCTACCCCTCTTTCAACGAGTTTTTCACCCGCGAGCTCAAACCGGGCCTGCGCCCCCTGGCCGGTGGTACGCACACCATTATCAGCCCGGTGGACGGTACCGTCAGTCAGCTTGGCCAGATCAACCGGGACAGCGTTTTCCAGGCCAAGGGGCAGTCCTTCAACCTGACAAAACTGCTCGGCGGTGATGAGGAACGGGCACGCCCCTTCGTGGACGGTCAGTTTACCACTATCTATCTGGCCCCCAGGGACTACCACCGCATTCATATGCCCCTGGCCGGGCGGCTCCAGGAAATGGTGTATATTCCTGGCCGGCTGTTCTCCGTCAATCCGGTAACGGCCGCCGCGGTACCCGGCCTGTTTGCCCGCAACGAACGGGTGGTGGCAACCTTTGATACCGACGCCGGGCCCATGGCAATGATCCTGGTTGGCGCAATGATCGTCGGCAGCGTGGAAACCCGCTGGGCCGGCATTGTGGCCCCCACCGATGGCCGCCGCGAGGTGAGCGTATCCGACTACCGGCACCTGGCGCCGGGTATCCGCTACGACCGCGGCGAGGAAATGGGGCGTTTCCGCCTCGGCTCCACCGTTATCCTGGTGTTCCCGAAAGGCGTCAACCGCTGGCAGGACACACTCGCCACGCAATCCAGGGTACGTCTGGGCGAAAACCTGGGTACGATCACGAACGCTCAGCCGGAAACGTCAGCACCTCGCTGATATCGTCCACACCGCTCTTCAGCATCAGCAGCCGGTCGAGCCCCAGGGCAACGCCGGCGCACTCGGGCAGGCCGGATTCCAGGGCAGCCAGGAAGCGCTCGTCCACTGGCATCTCCGGTTTGCCCTGGCTACGTCTGCGGTCATTGTCGTCGTGAAAGCGGCGCCTCTGCTCCTGGGGGTCGGTCAGTTCCCAGTAGCCATTGCACAACTCAATGCCCCGCACGTATAACTCGAAACGGTGGGCCACCGGGTGGCCATCGTCCTCGGAGAGTCGCGCCAGTGCCGCCTGGCTGGCCGGGTAGCTGGTAACAAAGACCGGACGATCAAAACCCAGCGCCGGCTCTACCCGCAAGCTCATCAACAGGTCCAGGCATCCATCCCGGTCCAGCTCCGCCAGCAGATCTTCACTGCCAACGAGGGGGTGGCATGCGTCTCGTAAATCGCGGGTACTGGCCGTGAAAGGATCAATGCCGGCGTAGTCCTGCAGCAACTGCCGGTAGCCAATGCGGTCCGGCTCCGGCAAGTCCAGCCAGCCGCACACCAGTTCAGCCACCTCAGACATCAGCTGCTCATCGTCAAGACCGGGGCGATACCATTCCAACAGTGAGAATTCCGGGTTGTGGCGACGGCCCCGCTCGCCATCGCGAAACACATGGCTGACCTGGTAGATGCTGCCACTGCCCGCCGCCAGCAGGCGCTTCATGTGGTATTCCGGTGAGGTCTGCAGCCAGCCCCGACCGGTTTGCTGGCCCGCCACCGCCATGGGCGAGGCGGCAATGCTGTCGATGTTCAGATCGGTCACGCCACACTGACCCAGCACTGGTGTTTCCACCTCCAGCACTCCCCGGCTCGCAAAAAAGCCGCGCACCCAGCTGAGCTGTTGTGCGCGGCCTTCCAGAATCTGCCTGCTGGCGGATGGCTGCCAGCATGGCGCTGTCGGTGATGTTTGCCGACCTGATCCCATGATCCGGACCTGATCAGGTCTTCACCCGGCCGACATACTCCCCGGTACGGGTATCTACCTTCAGTACCTCGCCAATGGTAATGAACAGAGGCACGTTCACCACGGCACCGGTGGACAGGGTCGCCGGCTTGGAGCCACCCTGGGCGGTATCACCCTTCATGCCGGGATCGGTTTCCACCACCTCGAGCTCGACAAAGTTAGGGGGCGTTACCGTCAGCGGAGCGCCGTTGTACAGGGTAACAGTGTATACATCCTGCTCTTTCAGCCACTTCATGGCGTCGCCCACGGCCTTTTCGTCAGCCGGGAACTGCTCAAACGAGCCGTCTGTCTTCATGAAATGCCAGAATTCACCGTCGGTGTACAAGTATTCCATGTCCTGATCGATCACGTCGGCGGCTTCCAGGCTTTCACCGGACTTGAAGGTACGCTCCCACTGGCGGTTGGTCATCAGGTTACGGAGCTTGACGCGGTTGAAGGCCTGACCCTTGCCGGGCTTGACGAACTCGTTGTCCAGGATGATACAGGGGTCGCCGTCGAGCAAAACCTTAAGACCGCTGCGGAATTCGTTGGTAGAATACGATGCCATGAAATACTCACCTGAAAAGACGCTGTTGGAATGTGAAAGTCCGCTATGATACAGCGAACCGCCGCCCGTATTGAAGCCCGCGACCTGGATAATGAGCAGCCCAGCTGGCAAACCCTGCTGGCCCGTTCAGTTACCCGGCCGGAAACCCTGCTGCGGCGCCTCGGCCTGGATCCCGGGCTGCTGGCGGAGGGTGCACGCACCGGGCATGAGGCTTTTCCGGTCAGGGTACCCGAGCCCTGGCTGGCCAGAATCCGCTACGGCGACCCCGACGACCCCCTGCTGCGCCAGGTGCTGCCGCTGGCCGATGAAGGCGAGCCGCGCCCTGGTTTCGTCAGTGACCCTTTGCAGGAGGCCGGGGCGACGGCCGCTCCCGGGCTGATCCGCAAGTATCGCAGCCGGACCCTGCTGATGGTGACGGGACAATGCGCCATCAATTGCCGCTACTGTTTCCGCCGGCATTTCCCCTATGAAGACCACAGGCTGACGCCGGCACAGCGGGACCACGTTATCGATACCCTGACCAACAGCCCGGAAATCAACGAAGTCATCCTCAGCGGGGGCGACCCCCTGGCGGTGAATGACCGTCTGCTGGCGCAATGGTCGTCGGCACTGGCGTCGGTACCCTCGCTGAAACGTCTGCGCATTCACAGCCGGTTACCGGTGGTAATTCCCCAGCGGGTGGACGACTCGCTGCTGGGCTGGATTGAACAGTCTCGCCTGGACGTTGTGATGGTGGTCCACATCAACCACCCGGCGGAAATCGACGATGACGTCCGGCACGCCATGGCCAGGCTCAGGAGCGCCGGTGTTACATTACTGAACCAGAGCGTCATCCTGCGTGGCGTCAACGATCACCCGGATACGCTGCAAGGGCTGAGCGAAGCACTCTTTACCGCTGGCATCCTGCCCTATTACCTGCACGCTTTTGACCCGGTGGCCGGCGCCCATCACTTTGACGTGAGCGATGACCTGGCCCGGGAAATGGTGCGCGAGCTCCAGGCCAGGCTGCCCGGCTACCTGGTGCCGAGGCTGGTGCGGGAAGTGCCGGACCGCCCGGGCAAGACCCTGCTGGACGTGGGCATGGAATGATACGGATCGCCCTGCAACGGTGTCACAAGCCACGACTGGGAAGGGATCACACCCCTGACACTGTCAAACCTTGTCAATATTACGGATTACTGGCTTTCTATAGTGTCTTTGCTATTTTAAGGTTAATCTGGGAAAGGCGCATAACAACATGTAATTCCGGAAAAATCCCTCAGCAATGTGCGGGTCCGGTGAAATCACTAACCGTGCAGGCAGTCTGAGCGAGCGGTATAACTGGTCTAGAGAGAATGCAGAAACCCCAACTCACAGTTCCAGAACCCCGGATTGCGAGCCTGTCCTTTTGCGATTCGAACCCCAAGGCTTTCCGCCGCTGGGTTGACCGCCTGCCCATGGCCAACCTCGGGGAGTTGTCCCGGCAGCTGTACCACGCCATCATCGAGCTCAACCAGCTGTTCTGCTCCCCCGCCCAGCGGCTGCAACTACTGGAACTGTTGCGCCCCAGATTGCGTTTTGTCTGCGACGAGCTTTCCCGGCATTACCTGGGCATGGCCATTGCCCTGCCCGAGAAACAACGCAAGATCGCCAACCTGTCCCAGGCGTTGCAGCTTCACCTGGCATCCGGCTACAAACTCACCATCATGGAACTGCTGGACAGTGGCAGCATCGACCGCCAGCGCAAGCCCCTGGCCCAGGCCTGCCATCGCGCGCTGACCGAGCTGGGCGCCACGATCCTGCGCTCGCAGAAGCTGTATACCACCAGTCCCGCCGGCAGCTGGCAGGAGAGCCACCGGCTGTTCCGCTTCGCCTGCGAACACCGGCTGCAGGACCTGGTGGTCAGTGACGATCAGCGAGCGCGCCGGGGCGAATCCACGGTAGCCGACGCCTATGCCCAGACACTCCTGCTGGGCTGCGCCAGGACCAACCAGTTGCGCCAGAATGAAATGGAGCAGGCGGCTGAACTGTTCGAACTCTGGGCGCCGGAGGTCAGTTGCGGGCCGGAGCTTGCGGCTTCCGCGGTCTTCCTGGTGGACATGGAAAACGATGCCCCTCCCTGCTACCGCTCCCTCGCGCCATCACCTGACAGCCCGGGCTGGTGGGGCTTTGACACGGCCGCGCTGGCCAGCCGGATCAATGACCACCTGAACGAAACCCCGGGCGCCAGGCCAAGCCAGGGCAAGGAAACAAAGAAAAACCAGGAAAACATCGGGCTCCCCGTCACTGCCCGGGTCAGCGATCTTCTCCTGGCCCACCTTGGCGAGGCCCTGGCGCTGCTGACCCAGCGCAACTTCAATCGACTGAACTCCGACGGCCAGCTGCAGATCTGCGCCGGGCTGACGGCCGTGCACTACTTTGTTGCCGGCGAAAAGCCCTTCAACGAGTTCGTGGTCGGCAACGCCTCCCCCTCATCCGGTGAAGAAAACCGTTTCATGAAATCCCGCAGCCGGGATGCCTGGTCTGACGCCTTCGACGCCGGCCTGTCTGAAGAGCGTATCCGGCCTTCGGCCGACACCCCGATCGACTACCAGGCTGCGGGCAATTCGACCAGCACGGGGACCGGACGCAACCTGCCGCGCTCCTACCTGACCCGGGTGGTGAATACCAGCCCCGGGGGCTATTGCGTTATCTGGAGCGCCAGCATCCCTGCCACCCTGCAGGCCGGGGAAGTACTGGGGGTACGGGAGCACCGCAACCACCCCTGGAGCGTGGCCATCGTGCGATGGCTCCGGCAGAATCGTGGTGAAGGCACCCGCGTCGGTATTGAGGTGATCGCCCCCAACGCGACCCCCTGTGGCGTCCAGCTGATCCAGAAGACCGGCAACAGCAGCGAATTCCTCCGCGGCCTGCTACTCCCGGAGATTCCTGGCGCCCATCAGCCCAGAAGCCTGGTGACTCCCAAACTCCCGTTCCAGACAGGCGCCCGGATTACCCTGCTGCATAAGGGCACGCAGGACCAGGGCACGCTGGGCAGGCGCATTGCCGCCACGGGCAGCATCAGCCAGTTCGAACTTCGCCTCTCCAGCCGACCGGTCGAACCGGACCCTGAGTCCACCAGGAGGAAGAGCCCTTACGGGGCGAGTGAGGACGAATTCGACTCGCTCTGGCCAAACTTGTAACCGAAGACAACAGGTGCCCGGATAGTCCTGCCAAAACTGCGCGTCAGCTCCCGCTACAGGTAGCGCAGGCTTGTTATTGGTGATTATCCTCTGCATCATTCAAGGTTACCGGTTCATGGCCTGTCCGTCATGAACAACAGCACAAGGGCCCGGGGCAAGCGTAACGTGCAGAACTGCCGACCCAGGCAATGGATGGCCCGTTGAAGACCACAAGTGCCAGAGTGTAGTGCACCAGACATACAGCGAGACCGTCAGCGCATGCAGAAGCAAAAGACCACCGTCCACCTGCTGATCATGGACCCATCCCAGAACGATGCGGAATCCCTGGTCAGCCTGCTGAGGAATTCCGGGCGGGCCACCCGTGCTCACCGGGTCACCTCCGAAGAAGACCTGGACGAGGCCATCCGTACCGGCCAGTGGGACCTTTTCCTGGCGAGAGATTCCCGGGAAGAGTTCATTCCAGACGACGCCCTGACCATGATACGACGCCTGGACAAGGACATCCCTTTCATACTGCTGACCGAGCAGGACGACAGCGAACGCTCCCTGGCCATCATGAAGGCCGGCGCCCAGGATACTGCCCCGATCAAGGAAACCGAACGGCTGATGCTGGTCATCAACCGGGAACTGGGCAACCTTGAGGAACGCCGCCGCCGGCGTGTGCTGGAATCCCACCTCAGGGAATCGGAACAGCGCTGCCAACTGCTGCTGGAAAGCTCCAAGGACGCCATTGCCTACGTCAACGATGGCATGCATGTATACGCCAACCAGGCTTACATGGAATTCCTGGGCTATGACGACCTGGATGAACTGATGTGCATCCCGTTGCTGGACACCCTGGCGCCGGAAAGCCAGGACAGCATGCGCAAGTTCATGAAAGCGTTTTCCGAAACCGGCGAAGACGGCATGAAACTCAACTGTGTGGCCCGCCGCAGCGACGAGCAGGACCTGAACATCACCATGACCGTGTCCGCCGCCACCTATGACGGCGAAGCCTGCATGCAGGTGGTGGTCCAGCCGGAACACAACGATGCCGAACTGCAGGAAAAGATTCGCGAAATCAGTAACCAGGACCTGCTGACCGGCCTGCACAACCGTCAATACCTGATGGAGCGGCTGACCTCCACCATCGCCACAGCCGGCGAGAAGAACGAAACCGGCGCCCTGGCCTACATCGGCATCGACGGCTTCGTGGCCTTCAAGAATGATCTGGGCATCGCTGGCACCGACCTGCTGTTACGGGACTTTGCCGCCCTGCTGGAAGAACACACATCGGATGACATGACGCTGGCGCGGATCAGTGACGAGGCTTTCTGCATCCTTGCGCAACCCTGTACGGAACAGGCCATGGCCGAACTGTGTGAATCCATACGCAAGGCCGTGGACGATCATCTGTTCGACATCCAGGGGCGCACCGCCCAGGTGACCGTTTCCATCGGCGTAGCCGCCATCACCGAAAACGCCCCCAAGGCCGCTGACCTGCTCAGCCGCGCCCATACCGCCCATAGCGCGGTTCGTGAGCAGGCTGGCAAGGAAAACGGCAACGGGGTGGTGACCTACAATCCGGCGGATTACGAAAAACTCGATGACGCCAACTCCATGGATGCCATCGCCAAGGCGCTGGAGGAGAACCGTTTCCGCCTGCTGTTCCAGCCCATCATCAATCTTCGCGGCGAAGGCGAGGAGCACTACGAAGCCCTGGTACGCATGCTCGACAATGACGACAAGGAAGTCTCGCCCTACGACTTCCTGCCGCCGGCGGGCCCGTCGGACATGGCCATGCGCATTGATCGCTGGGTTATCCTGCAGACCATCAAACAGCTGTCCCAGCATCGAAGCCGCGGCCATGACACCCGCCTGTTCCTGAACGTGACTGCGGAGACCCTGCAGGACAAGACCTTCAGCCAATGGCTCAGTGTTGCCCTGAAAGCCGCTCGTCTGCCCGGGGACTCGCTGATCTTCCAGATGCGGGAAGGCGACGCCACCAATTACCTGAAGCAGGCCAGAGAGTTTGCCAAGAAGCTCCACGAGCTGCACTGCAAGGTGGCCATCTCCCAGTTCGGCTGTGCACTGAATCCCTTCAACACCCTCAAGCACGTGGAAGTGGATTACGTGAAGATCGACGGTTCCTTTACCGAGGAAATCCAGAAGAACGATGAGGCCAAGGACAAGGTCAAGGAAATGGTCCAGTCCCTGCAAAGCAGCGGCAAGCTGACCATCATTCCGCTGGTGGAAAATGCGTCCGTGCTGGCGACCCTGTGGCAGGCCGGGGTGAACTACATTCAGGGTTACTACCTGCAGGCACCGGTACCCGAGATGAACTACGACTTCGGCGACCAGTAACCCACACCCCCTGCCATTCAAGACAGGGGGCGGTGTGTTAGTCCGGTGACGCCAGGCGAGCCTCGGATTCCCGGTACCCCAGAAGGTACAGGATAGCGTCTAGGCCCAGGGTGGAAATGGCGTGGCGGGCGGATTCCTTGACCAACGGCTTGGCCCGGAAGGCAACCCCCAGGCCGGCCTGGCTGAGCATGGGCAGGTCGTTGGCCCCGTCCCCTACCGCAATCACCTGCTCCCGGGAGATTTTCTCCCGCTCGGCGATCTCCAGCAGCAACTGCGCCTTGCGGGCACCGTCCACGATGGACCCCACAACCCGACCGGTGACCTTGCCATCCACAATTTCCAATTCATTGGCATAGACGTAGTCGATACCCAGCTTCTTTTGTAGATGATGGGCAAAGTAGTTGAAACCGCCCGACAGGATCGCAGTCCGGTAGCCCAGCGAGCGCAGGGTACGAATCAGGTATTCCGCACCTTCGGTAAACGTCAGCCGCGCCGCAATGCCCTCCAGCACGGATTCATCCAGCCCCTTCAGCAACGCCAGCCGCTCCGCAAAACTCTCGCTGAAGTCCAGCTCGCCCCGCATGGCCCGCTCGGTGATCGCCGCCACCTGCTCACCCACACCCGCTTCCAGGGCCAGTTCATCGATCACCTCCGCCTCAATCAGGGTGGAATCCATATCAAACACCACCAGGCGACGGTTCCGGCGGAAAATCGAGTCTTCCTGGAAGGCGATATCCACATTCATATCGCCGGCAATCTTGAGGAAGTCCGTGCGCAGGGCTTCCAGGTCTTCCGGCGTGCCCCTTACCGAGAACTCCACGCAGGCAATGCGGTTGTCTGAATGGGACAGGGACGGACGCGCCGACAGGCGGGTGATATTGTCGATGTTCAGGCCATGGCGGGCGGTAATGGCGGATACCCGTGCAATCTGCTCGGCCTTGATGTCCCGGGACAACAGCGTGACCATGTAACAGGCCCGGTTGCGGCCCTCGGCCCACTGCTGGTATTCAGCTTCAGTAATGGGGGCAAAGCGCACCTGAAGATCCAGGGCATGCAGCCGGAACAGCAACTCGCGGATCACCGGCGACGCCTGGGTTTCGTCCGGTATCTCCGCCAGGATGCCCCAGGTCAGGTAGTCATGGATCACCGCCTGGCCGATATCCAGTATCCGCACGTCGTACCGGCCCATGATGCCGGTGATTTCCGAGGTCAGGCCCGGCTTGTCCCGGCCGGACACGTTAATCAGGACCAGTTCACTCACTGTCATTATCTCCGGCGGCTGATTCTTCGGTGCCTGCGGCGGCAATCACGTCGATACCGTCCACCCGTTGCAGGCCCCTGGGCAGCTTGTGGCCACGGCGCCCACGCTCGCCCAGGTAGTGTTCCAGGTCACTGAAGCGTAGCCCAAGCTTACGTTTGCCGGCGCGGATCTCAAGCTGATCCGCCTCGCCGAACACGCAAAGCGCCACCACGAACTCCTCGCGGTTCTGCACCCGGGCCGAGGGAATACTGATGATCTTGTTTCCCTTGCCCCGGGCCAGCTCCGGCAACTGTTCCAGCGGGAACACCAGCATGCGGCCCTCGTTGGAAATGGCCGCCAGGTACAGGGTCTGCTCCCGGCGCGGGATGACCACGGGCTCCAGCAGGTTGGCGCCTTTGGGAATCGACACCACAGACTTGCCATTGCGGTTCTTGCTGATCAGATCCGATGCCGTGGCCACAAAGCCGTAACCGGCGTCGGTGGCCAACAGGTATTTCTCCTCCGGATTGGCCACCATCAGGCCGGCAAAGTGGGCACCGGGTGGCGGATTGATCCGCCCGGTCAGGGGCTCCCCCTGCCCCCGGGCTGACGGCAGGCTATGGGCCATCAGCGAGTAGGCACGGCCGGTGGAGTCGAGGAATACCGCGTTCTGGTTGTTGCGCCCCCTCGCCGCCAGGGCGAACTTGTCGCCGGCCTTGTAGCTGAGGCCCTCCGGGTCGATATCATGGCCCTTGGCAGCGCGCACCCAGCCCTTCTCGGACAGCACCACGGTGACCGGGTCGTTGGACACCAGGTCGGCCTCGGAGAAGGCACGGGCCTCCTGGCGCTCAACAATCGGCGAGCGACGGTCGTCACCATAGGTTTCGGCATCCGCCAGCAACTCTTCCTTGATCAGCGACCGCAGCCGTTCCTCTGAGCCCAGGATGGCCTGCAGCTCGTCTCTTTCAGCGGACAGCTCGTCCTGCTCGCCGCGAATCTTCATTTCCTCGAGCTTGGCCAGGTGGCGCAGCTTCAGCTCCAGGATGGCTTCCGCCTGCTCGGCAGACAGCCCGAAGCGCTTGATCAGTTCCGCCTTGGGTTCGTCCTCGTAGCGGATGATGTTGATCACCTCGTCGATGTTCAGATAGGCGATCAGCAGGCCTTCCAGCAAATGCAGACGCGCCAGCACCTTGTCCAGGCGGTGCTGCAAACGACGGGTGACCGTGGTCTTACGATAGGCAAGCCACTCGGTAAGCATGGTGTGAAGATTCTTCACCGCCGGGCGGCCATCGTTGCCGATGACATTCAGGTTAACCCGATACGTCTTCTCCAGGTCGGTGCTGGCAAACAGGTGAGCCATCAGGCCGTCCACGTCCACCCGGGAGGACCGGGGCACAATCACCAGCCGCGTGGGATTCTCGTGGTCCGACTCGTCCCGCAGGTCGGCCACCATGGGTAGCTTGCGGGTCTGCATCTGATGGGCGATCTGTTCCAGCACCCGGTTACCGGATACCTGGTGTGGCAGGTCCGTCACCACCACCTCACCGTTCTCACGGATCCAGCGGGCCCGCATGCGCAGGCTGCCACGGCCGGTCTGGTACATCTGCCGCAGATCCCGGCGGGGGGTAATCACCTCAGCGCTTGTGGGAAAGTCGGGGCCCTTGATGTGTTCGCACAGCTCGTCAACGTCGGCATCCGGTTTGTCCAGCAGGCGGATACACGCGGCTGTCACCTCCCGCACGTTGTGGGGCGGGATATCCGTGGCCATACCCACCGCGATACCGGTGGTGCCATTGAGCAGCACGTGGGGCAGCCGTGCTGGCAACGTGGAGGGTTCATCCATGGTGCCGTCAAAGTTAGGCACCCAGTCGACGGTGCCCTGGCCCAGTTCGGTGAGCAATACCTCGGAGAACCTGGACAGGCGGGATTCGGTATACCGCATCGCGGCAAAGGACTTGGGATCATCCGGCGAGCCCCAGTTGCCCTGACCGTCCACCAGCGGGTAACGGTACGAGAAAGGTTGGGCCATGAGCACCATGGCTTCGTAGCAGGCGCTGTCGCCATGGGGGTGGAACTTACCGAGCACGTCACCGACGGTACGGGCAGATTTCTTGTATTTGCTGGTGGACTTCAGCCCCAGCTCGGACATGGCGTAGATGATGCGCCGCTGCACCGGCTTGAGGCCGTCACCCACGTTGGGCAGGGCCCGGTCAAGGATGACGTACATGGAATAGTCCAGATACGCCTTCTCGGTATAGTCCCTTAGTGAAACCCGCTCAAAGCCCTCGTCGGTCGTTTCAAACTCTGGCATGGAAGCCCCTTGCTCCAGGAATGTATTCACACGAATCCCCTGACCGGATCACGGCCCCGGCCTCGTGGTTGAGCGGGACACTCCGACTGGCGGGATTCAAGACTGCTGTAAGGCGCAGACATTATATGGAGGGAGAACACAATAGACCAATAGTGCGGAGGAAATCCCCGGAGCGATTTTCCAATAGCGGAATTCCCGCATGTTTCCGGCACACGCCCAGCCGTATTCTGCTTGAGGATTCAGGTAGTGTCCTGAAGAAATCGATGTCGGATTACCGAATTTCGGCTTTTCAATCAGAGCGAACACTATGAAACCCACTCTCAAGGCATGCCGTCAGGCGGTTCTGACCGCTGTTATAAACGGCGCATTGGCCCTGGCATTAATGCTCCTAGTGGAATTCTCGCTCAGTGGCAGCCTGGCACTGACAAGGCCATTTCTGATAGCTGGTTTGCTGGTCGCCATGGTCATTTTCGTGGCCCAGTTCTTTCGCCAACTCAGGCTCTGTCGCTGTCATGAAAACGAAAACGGGGTCCACTGAAGACCCCGTTTTTCCATTCAGCGCACTAACCGCCAGCAATTACTGGCGGATACCTTCCACTGAAATTTCCAGCTTCACCGTTTCCGATGCCTTGCCAAGGTTGGTGGGTATGCCGAAGTCGGCCAGCCTGATTTCGGTCTCCGCATCAAAGCCCATGCGGTAGCCGCCCCAGGGGTCTTCGCCATAACCCTGCATTTCCGCATCGAGGGTGACCTCGCGGGTAACACCGCGAAGGGTCAGCTCTCCCACGATATCGGCTTCGTCATCCCCATCCATCTCGATACGGGTGCTTTTGAAGGTCGCCTGCGGATACTCGTCCACGTACAGGAAGTCTTCGCTGCGCAGATGCTTGTCCCGTTCACCATGGTTGCTGTCGACGCTTGCAGTGTCGATGGTCACTTCAACACGGCTGTTTTCGGGGTTGGCCGCGTCATACACGAACTCACCGTCAAAATCATTGAAGCGGCCATACAGGGTGCTGTAGCCCAGATGGGAAATCTCGAAGGTGATGAATTGATGCGCACCCTCGGTATCGAAGGCATAGGTGCCACTGTGCTGGTCCGCCTGAACGGCGCCGGCCATGGCCAGGGATACCGCTGAAGCCAGTAATGTCTTTTTCATTTCGTCAGTCTCCTTGCTTGATGTGCGTGCGTTGTCTGTAGTCCTGGAATAACCGGTTATGACCTCTTCAGTCGAACCGGCAACATGCGCCTGAGGGTATCGTCCCGATCAACAAGATGATGCTTTACGGCAGCCAGCCCGTGGAGAACACCCAGCCCCACCAGTGCCCAGGTGACCCAGTAGTGAACGTCACCGGCAACATCTTCCATTCTTTCGATCCGACCGGTCAGCGACGGTACCTCGAACCAGTCAAATACCCGTACGCCCGAGCCGTCGGCCGTGGAAATCAGGTAGCCACTGACCATGGCCACCAGCATCAGCAGGTACAGCAACCAGTGGGCAAGGTGTGCCGACAACACTTCGAACCGGGAATGTGCGGGTAATGGTGACGGGACGGTGCCCGAGAAGCGCCAAAGCAGGCGCAATGTCACCACGGCGAACAGAAGAATACCGATACTGCGGTGAATATGAGGTGCCAGTCGATACCACTGGTCGTAATAGGTCAGGTCGACCATGTAAAAGCCCAGACCAAACAACGTGAACACGGCCAGTGCTACCAGCCAGTGCAAGCTGGCGCTGACTGCTCCGTATCGTGCCCTGGAATTCCTAAACTGCATTGCCCGCCAACTCCGTCACCGTGACTCGTGAAACCGTGTCCCAGAATAGGAAGTTATGGCCGAAGGACCAACCACAATATTCTGCTCACCCTGTTCAGTTTTTCTGATGATAAAGGCCCGGTGACCATCCGCCCAATGACACAGGACCGGTCCTGGGATGACACCTGAGCCTTTCGTCGTATACGGGTTTTACGGATTCACGAATGCTATCGCCCCCATATAATGGATTTATAACTGATCTCAACTGATAGTCTTTCAAGGAGCAACAACCATGGAATTCGAATTCGACGAAACCGTAGTCGTCCCCAGCAATAACTGATCTTCAACAGAGTCCGCATCTACTTCTTTCAGACTACTGAAAACACAGGACACGCAGAAAGACGGCCAACAAGAACATTCATGTCACAGGGTAACAAAGTTTGACATAACCGGCTGGCGCCAATGAAGAACTTCTGGCATGCTCCAAGCTGAATGCCCGTTCCGTCGGGATTTCGAAGGCTTGCGTGACAGGCCTGCGGGTTCTAATCAGCAGTCAGAATTGCGGCCCAATGACCTATCTGTCAGACCATCTCTCAGGCGCAGACCTGGAATTGCTAGATCCCCTGCTTCACCAGCAGGATGATCACTGGACCGGCCTGTTCCACGGCCTGGTTCTGCGTACCGCACTGCAACCTATCTTCAGCATTTCCCACAAGCGAATCATAGGCTACGAGGCACTGATACGAGCCTTTGACCCAGACCGTGCCAGTGTACCGCCGTTCCAGCTATTCGATCTGCCGGAATCCGACCAGGAAAACGTGCTGCTGGACCGCCTTTGCCGACTGCTGCATATTCGCAACTACAGCGCATTCCAGGATGACGTGAACTGGCTGTTTCTTAACGTCTCCCCCCAAGTCGTGGCTTCCGGCTACCGTTATGATTCCTTCTTTGGTGAGCTGTTGCGCCGGACCGGTTTGCCGCCCCACAGGATTGTGGTAGAGATTGTGGAGCAGCCCACAGACGACTCCGAGCGCCTGCGGGAAACAGTGGAATACTACAAGGAGCTGGGATGCCTGACTGCCATCGACGACTTCGGGGCGGGACATTCCAACTTCGAGCGTATCTGGAACCTGTCCCCTGATATCGTCAAGCTCGACCGCACCCTGACTCTCAGGGCCAGCAACGACCCCAAGGCCCGGCAGATCCTCAATGGCATTGTCACCCTACTCCACCAGTCGAGTTGCCTGGTGCTGCTGGAAGGGGTGGAAACCCATGACCAGGCCATGATCGCCATCGACGCCGGCGTGGATTTCGTGCAGGGCTTCTACTTCAGCCACCCCCGGGTGGAACTGGAACAGATACGGGCCAACGGTCCAGACTTTGAAACGCTGCTGTCGGACTACAAGGACCGGAACCGTATTCGCCTTGACCCCACACAGCAGCTGGCGGAGTTCTTCACCAGCCATTTCCAGCGGGCAACGCGCCGCATGCAGGAGGGAGAGAACCTGCATGACGCCTGCGCCGATATCATGGCCCACCACACCGTATCGCGGTGTTACCTGATCGACCAACGCGGTGTCCAGATTGATGACACCCTGGCCTCAGACTCTGCGGTCGGTCAGCTGGACCCCCGGTACCGCCCCCTGGAGAACACCAGCAGTGCCGACTGGTATCGACAGCACTACCTGAAACAGGCCCTGGCCCAGCCCAACCGCATGCAGGTGACCAGCCCCTACCTGTCCATTTCCGGGGTCTACATGTGTGTCACCCTGTCACTGGGCTTTCGCTACCAGGGCAAGTTGCGGGTACTGTGCTGCGACATTCTTGCCGAGCAGGGCCCCCTGGCCAGCCGCTGACTGACGGGCAAGTAACCCTCCTGAAAGGATCAGACCGCCACGTCGGCCATATTGCCGTAAGCTTCCAGCCAGCTGCGACGATCTCCCGCCCGCTTCTTGCCCAGCAGCATATCCATACGCTCGATGGTGTCGTCACCGTCCTCGATGGTGAGCATGACCAGGCGACGGGTATCCGGCGCCATGGTGGTTTCACGAAGCTGCAGCGGATTCATCTCCCCCAGGCCCTTGAAGCGGGTGACCTGGATCTTGCCCTTGCGTTTCTCGGCGGCCAGGCGGTCGATGATGCCCTGCTTCTCGTGCTCATCCAGGGCATAGAAGGTTTCCTTGCCCAGATCCACCCGGTACAGCGGCGGCATGGCCACAAATACGTGGCCGGCTTCCACCACCGGGCGGAAGTGCTTGACGAACAGGGCGCACAGCAGCGTGGCAATGTGCAGGCCGTCGGAGTCCGCATCGGCAAGGATGCAGATCTTGTTGTAGCGGACGCCTTCAAGCTTGTCGGAGCCCGGGTCCACCCCGATCGCGACGGCAATGTCATGCACTTCCTGGGAAGCCAGGATCTCCGATGAGTCCACTTCCCAGGTATTGAGGATCTTGCCCCGCAACGGCATTACCGCCTGGAATTCCCGGTCCCGGGCCTGCTTGGCGGAACCACCAGCGGAATCCCCCTCCACCAGGAACAGCTCGGAACGGCTGGCATCGGCACCGGAGCAGTCCGCCAGCTTGCCCGGCAACGCCGGCCCTGAAGTAACACGCTTGCGGGCCACCTTGCGGCTGGCCTTCAGGCGACGCTGGGCATTGCTGATAAACAGCTCCGCCAGGGCTTCAGCCACATCAGTATGCTGATTCAGCCACAGGCTGAAGGCGTCTTTCACCACACCGGAGATAAACGCCGCCGCCTCGCGGGACGACAGTCGCTCCTTGGTCTGGCCGGAGAACTGCGGGTCCTGCATCTTGAAGGAGAGCACATAGGCACAGCGCTCCCAGATATCTTCCGGCGTCAGCTTCACACCCCGGGGCAGCAGACTGCGGAACTCGCAGAACTCCCGCATCGCTTCCAGCAGGCCGGTGCGAAACCCATTGGTGTGAGTGCCGCCCTGGGTGGTCGGGATCAGGTTGACGTAGCTTTCGGTTACGGACTCACCACCTTCCGGCAGCCACTGCACCGCCCAGTCCACCTGCTCACTGTTACCGGAGAAATGCCCGGTAAACGGGTCCAGGGGCACCGCCTCCACATCCGCCAACTCGGTACGCAGGTAGTCCCGCAGACCATCCTCGTAGAACCACTCGTCTTTCTCGCCAGTGGCTTCCTGCAGGAAGGTCACCGTCAACCCCGGGCACAGCACCGCCTTGGCCCGCAGATTGTGGCGCAAACGGCTGACCGAGAACTTTGGCGAATCAAAGTACTTCGGATCCGGTACGAAATGCAGGCGGGTACCGGTGTTGCGCTTGCCCACCGTATCCACCACTGCCAGTTCGGAGGCCTTCTCGCCATCGGCAAAGGTCATCCGGTAAAGGTTGCCGTCCCGTTTGATGGAGATTTCGAGATGGGTGGACAGGGCGTTGACCACGGATACACCCACACCATGCAAGCCACCGGAGAAGTTGTAGTTGCCCTGCGAGAACTTGCCACCGGCGTGAAGGCGACTGAGGATCAGCTCTACCCCTGGCAGGCCTTCCTCTTTGTGGATGTCCACCGGCATACCCCGGCCATCGTCCTCCACCGCCAGCGAGCCGTCACTGTAAAGCACCACGTCCAGCCGGTGGGCATGCCCCGCCAGGGCCTCGTCCACGCTGTTGTCGATGACTTCCTGAGCCAGATGGTTGGGCCGACTGGTGTCGGTGTACATGCCCGGGCGCTTGCGTACCGGGTCAAGACCGGTGAGAACTTCAATGGAGTCGGCGTTGTAGGTTTTCTGGCTCATAGGGTGGGTACAGCTCCGGATCGACAGGGACATGTGGGCTCATAGCTTAGGGAATCTGGGGCAAAGATCAATGTCCGGCCCTTTCCGAATGCGCAATGGGTCACCGGCTGACCGACAACTCATCAAACCCCGGGCCGGACACCCGCACCCGCTCCCAGCCTTCCGCCGTCACCGCCAGTAACGCACAGGGGCTGGTCAGGGCCTGGGTGACCATCTGGTCCGGCGACGGTGTACGCACGTCGACGGAAATCTCGAGTACGCCATCACGGATGCGGGAATCCTCAAGGGCCACGCCGTAGCCGCCGGTCGGCTTGCGCCCCGCCGCGACAAGCACCAGGTGCTCGCGGTCAAAATCATGGTTCTCGGGTGCGACAAGGTTGGCTCCCCGGGTTTCGGCCAGGGTCTCCAGACGCTCACGTGAATCCATGTAGACCACCCCCGGACCGGAGAAGCCGCACTGGCCGGAGGCGGTGATCTGCCTGGCCAGGGGGGCGCCGGCGGAGGTAGAGTCACTGTTCATGGCACAGGCGGAAAGGCCCGCCGTCAGCGCAAGACCGGCAAGCAATACCCGGACTGCCTGATTCGTTTTACCCATACAATCTCCCAAAAAGTGCCCGCTATTGGACCTGTTTATCCACGGGCTGGTCGCCGGTTAACCGATCCGGCACCGGGTACCCTTCAAAACCGTAGCGGGGCAGGCCCATCTCACCAAGGGAAGGCCGGCGGAAGCTGGTGGTCATGTCCAGTTGCAGCGCCTCGCCACTGCCGATGGAGATGATCTCCCGGTCCCCCGCCCTGGGGTACTCGGCACAGGCTTCACCGTTTTCGCAGATAACGCCATTGTTGTCGAGATCAGTACCCGCTACAAGGATGTAGTCCCCGGAAGCAACCTCACTGAACCCGTACTCATACTTGCCCGAGTCGTAGTCCGCGACCACGCCCTGTGACCTGGCAGAACCAAAATCGTTGATGTCCAGAAGCAGGACATAGTGGCGACCGGCGGTACGCTGACTTTCTTCGTCGGTAGCCTGAACATACACCGGTAACACCAGATCCCGTGTTCCGGAATCGGCGGTAGAATCTGCCGTATAGGTAATAATGATTTCTTCGGCGAGCGGTCGCCCTTCAGGCACCTGATCCGGATCGACTCGCACATTCAGGGACCCATCAAGCAGGTCACCGCTCTGAACCGGGTCTCCATTGCCATGGGTCAATATGAAGGGCGCCGGAACTGTCGGTGCACCGCTGACCTGAGGGGCTGCAGCGGTCGATTCCTTCAGTACTTCCAGTAACGCCTGAGACTCATTGCCGGAAGGCGACAGTTCCAGTAGCCGCGGCCAGGCGCTGACCACGGTGGGAAACTGCCCTACCGTTCCCGGATCCATCGCCTTATTGGCGTCCAACAGACCTGCACCATGGAGCGCATAATCATAGTTATTCAGGCTGGCGGCGTCTGTGTTGGTCAGGTTGCCGGCAATCAACTGGGCGCGGAACTGATCCGGGGTCACATTGGCCACATCCTTCATCAGGGCATAGACACCCGTCACATGAGGTGCCGCCATGGAGGTTCCCGCCAGGTAGGCATAGCCGGAGGAAATATTGTTGCTACCATCAACATCGCCATAGGCATTGACGATACCATCGTCCAGGGAACCACCGGGGGCCAGCAGATCCACTGACTGACCATAGTTGGAGTAGCTGGCCAGATCCCGGTTTCGGTCAGTCGCACCCACCCCAAGCACGCGCCAGTTGGCCGCCGGGTAGGTGGCGGACGCATCACCACTGTTACCACCTGCCGCGACCACCAGAATGCCATTGCCATAGGCAAAGTCAGTGACGGTTTGCAAAGCTTCCAACTGCGGCAGACCGCCAAGACTCAGGTTGATCACATCCACCTGATCCGCCCGGTTTGCGGCGGTTGCGATAGCGTCCAACAGATCCGACAGGGAACCGACGCCATCCCGTCCGGTGACCGAGTCTACCCCCAGAACCCGGTACGGCATGATGGTCGCCTCGTAGGCAATCCCTATGGTGCCGCTGGCGTTATCGACGGCGGCAACAATGCCCGCCACGTGGGTGCCATGGAAGCTGGTGCTGGCCTCACTGTCGGGCGTCAGCGGTGTAGCGGGGTTGGCATCCCGTCCACCGGTTCCGTCAACATCGTAGGTGCTGCTGACAAAATCCAGCGTACCACCCTCGGCAACCACATTAGCTGCCAGATCCTCGTGCCAGGCGCCATAGGTACCCAGGTTGGTACTGAGCAGGCCCGTGTCCATAATCGCCACACCCACGCCCTGGCCAGAGGGATCACCAGCCCGTGACCAGGCACTGGACATGTTGATCTGATCCAGATTCCAGTTGTCAGGACCCTCGCCGCTGCTACTTACATAAAACTCGTCGTCCCCGGTAGGGGCGGTATGGCGAAACAGGTAGTTTGGCTCTACGGCCAACCCGAACTCTTCCCGCATGGTCCGGATCCACTCAATGGTTTCAGCCCGGGGATCACTGCTCGCGGATGGTCCGGTGGACAGGGCCCTTACCCCCATATCCCGCCTGATGTGCCAGAGATCCGGACCAATAGAGCGCATGCTGTCCATCACCGAGGTTGCCTGCTGGCCGGATGACGACAAGGTGCTGGTAACCGCCGCCGGACCGGACAGCACCGCCTCATTCACCTGCAGGTCCGGCTCTGGCCAGCGGGCATCAAACGACCTCAGGGAACCCTGGGGGGCAATGGTCAGCACATAGCGGAAGGGGCCACCCGCCGACGAGGATACAGAAATGGTTGCATGACCGGACGGGGGCACGGTGCCACCGGAGCCACAGGCAGTATTACTGATGACCGGCGTTCCATCCAGCAAGAGCGTCGCATCAAGATCATCAACGCTGCCGTCATCCGAGGGGAAACACTGCAGGGAATACCGGTCACCCTCTAACAGTGACACCGTATATTCATCGGCCGCGTCTGCGGGATAACCGAGATCGGTGCCCTCATAGGTGCCTCCGCTGGCGCTCAGGTAACCGGCAGCGGTTGCCGGAATCGGCAGGTCGACGGAGGTGCCACTCCCGGGAGGCCAGGACTCCCCATTAACCCGCCACAGGTCGGCATAGTCACTATCCACCCGACTGCCGGATTCTATCGACATGATTCCCTGAATGGTGGACGAACCGGAGCCGTCCCGCCCAAGGTCAGAGTCTCCACCTCCACCACCGCCGCCACAGCCGGCGAGAAAACCACTGGTTGCGATAATAGCCAACGAATAACCACGGTATTGCCCGAACGAAAACATGCTCATACCAACCCTGACATCATGATGAATGCACACCGGCATCAGCCAGCCATGCCCTGATCGCAACGGCTCGATAACGGATCAAAGACAACGTCTATATACGACAGATTAGCAGCTGGAGACGAGAAAAAATGAGAAACGGGGCTCCCTGGGGAGCCCCGTCGTCAGGAGGGACAGGTTTCTGTAGCCAGAAACGCGAATTCAGTCACTTACCTTCAACACCACCTTGCCCGTGGCGGTACGACCAGTCAGGGCATCCAGGGCATTGACGTAGTCCTCAAAGGCGAACACTTCGCTGACCTTGGGTTTGATCTTGCCCTCGGCGTGCATCTGGAACAGTTCCTTCATGTTCTGCACGTGATTCTGCGGCTCTTTCTGGGTGAAGGCTCCCCAGAACACGCCCACTACGGAGCAGCTCTTGAGCAGGGTCAGGTTGGCGGGAATCTTGGGAATATCGCCGGCGGCGAAGCCGATGATCAGGTGACGGCCATTCCAGGCCATGGCCCGCAGGGCCTGCTCGGTGAAGTCGCCGCCCACGGGATCGTAGATCACGTCAACGCCCTTGCCGCCGGTCATTTCCTTGATCACGTCTTTCAGGGGCTTGTCGGTATTGCTGTAGTTGAGCAGTTCGTCAGCGCCGGCTTCCTTCGCCACCTGCAGCTTCGCGTCAGTGCTTGCGGCCGCGATCACGTGCGCGCCCATGGCCTTGCCCAGCTCGACAGCCGCCAGGCCCACACCGCCGCTGGCACCCAGCACCAACAGACTTTCACCGGGCTGGATGTTGGCCCGCTGCTTGAGGGCGTGATAGGAGGTGCCATACACCATGGTAAAGGCGGCACCTTCCTCGTTGCTCATGCCTTCAGCCAGGGGCAGCAGGCGGTTTTCTTCCACCAGCATTTCTTCGGCAAAGGCACCGTAACCGGTCATGCCGATTACCCGGTCACCAACCTTGAAGCGGGTCACCTTGTCGCCAACCGCAACCACTTCACCGGCCATTTCGCCACCCGGGGAGAAAGGCATCTCCGGTTTGATCTGGTATTTACCCTCAATGATCAGGGTATCCGGGAAGTTCAGGCCTGCCGCCTTGACGCGAACCTTGACCTGGTTGCCAGAGGGTTCCGGGCATTCGATGTCCTCGATCACCAGCTTTTCCGCCGGGCCATACTCCTTGCAGAGAATTGCACGCATTCTGTTGCTCCGATCCTGTATCAGGGTATTGATGTTGTTGGTTGGTGCCCCAGCCTCCCACAAAAGGTTCGGAACGGGCCACCGGCAATAACCGATCAAGCTACCCCGACACAAGTCATGAATCAAATAAAGATAGCTTATGGAGCCACATCATCGTGATTGATCGGGACGAAGCTATGGCAACAACAAGGTACCCCCAGCGACCAGGGCCACCACCAGAGTCGCCGCCGCGAAGACCAGCCCCCTGCGCGCACCAGGCGTCAAAACACTGTCATCCCCGGATTTTGCGGCACCTGCCCCGTGGCTTATCAACCGGTCGCCGCTGCTGCTGTCACGGATTACAGCAATCATTTCCTCGCACAGGTTGCGGTCGAAGCGGTCGGGTTCGAAATGGTCCATACCCTGCCCCTCCAGCATACGCTGCACATCATCCGCCTGGGGGACATACTTCATGGACCAGTGCTCGAAGGTACGTTGCTGCAGCGGTTCATCGAGCAACGTCTTGATGTGGCGATGGCGGTCATCCTTGCGGATGCGATCGTATACCGCCCTGACCTCATCCTCTTCGCCTTCAAGATACTGGAAGAACCGGTGATTACCGTAGTAGAGACCACCAACCACGGCCTGCCTGGCATTGTTGCGCCTTGAGGCAAGCAGAATCCTGGCCACGTGTGGCTCCACGCCGGATTGGTCCGTGCCGGGTTTGAACGTAGCCTCGCTGGCGTAGGCCAATCGGATCAGAGACATCATGAAACTCCTGAATGAAGGCAAATCTGCATCTATCAGATACAGATTTTACGGCCAACTGGATCAGTTCCCGCCCGGCACTCCGGTAGTCGCCGGATGAATCCTGACCGAAAATCGGCTATTCTTCGCGCTCCGTTCACTCCCTGTCCTGACCTGCCCTATGCCCGACATCATCTATCTGCTGGAAATGATCGGCGTTGTTGCCTTTGCCATATCCGGCATGATCGTCGCGCAGCAGAAAAACATGGACCCTGTGGGGGTGTTCACCATTGGTTTCGTTGCCGCCCTGGGCGGCGGCACATTGCGGGACCTGATGATGGACAACCACCCACTGTACTGGATCAAGCACCAGGAGCAGCCGATCCTGATCCTGGTGATGGCGCTGGTGTTCAGCTATGCCGGGCTGGGCAAGCGCATCCGCGAATCACGCATTGTGTTCCCGGACGCCATCGGCCTGGGGATCTTTTCCATTCTGGGGGCACAACTGGCACTGGACCTGGAGCATTCCTGGTTTATCGCATCGCTGCTGGGCGTGATGACCGGCACCTTCGGCGGGGCCCTGCGGGACACGCTGTGTAACGAGGTGCCTTTCATCTTCCGCAAGGACCAGATCTACGCGTCTATATCCTTTGCCGGTTGCTGGCTGTATTTCGTTTGCCAGTGGCTGCTCGAGAGCGAGACCCTGGCACTGACCATCGGCCTGCTGTTCATTGTGATCGTCCGCATGGCCGCCGTGCGCTTTGATATCCGGTTGCAACGGGACAGCCACCACTGACAGGCTTACACTTGGCCCGGTTCTCTCATGGTCTGACCTGACGGCCTGAGGTATCATTACGCCCCTTTAACGTTTGCACTCAACCTGAACGCATCGAGGCCTCCCCCCATGCTCGAAAAACTCTTCCAGCTGCAGGCTCACGGCACCACCGTCAAGCGTGAGATCATCGCCGGAATTACCACCTTCCTGACCATGGCCTATATCGTGGTGGTCAATCCGTCCATCCTGTCCAACACCGGCATGGACTTCGGTGCCGTCTTCGTAGCCACCTGTATTGCCGCCGTGATCGGCACCCTGATCATGGGACTCTGGGCCAACTACCCCATTGCCCTGGCACCGGGGATGGGGCTGAATGCCTTTTTCTCGTTCACCGTGGTGGGCAGCATGGGCTACAGCTGGCAGGTGGCCCTGGGGGCCGTATTCCTGTCCGGCATGATTTTCTTCCTGCTGAGCATCCTCAAGGTACGGGAATGGATCATCAACAGCATTCCGCTGTCGCTGCGTTTCGGTATCTCCGCCGGCATCGGGTTCTTCCTGGCGCTGATTGCCCTCAAGAACGCCGGCATTGTGGTGGACAACCCCGCCACCCTGGTGGGCATGGGCGAGGTCAAGACACCGGAAGCAGTACTGTTTTTCCTCGGCTTTGTCGCCATCTGCGCCATGGCCTACCGGCAGATTACCGGCGCGGTGATGATCGGCATTCTGGCGATCACCGTGATTGCCATGGCACTCGGTATGGTGGAGTACCAGGGTCTGGTGTCCGCACCGCCCAGCCTGGCCCCCACTTTTCTGCAGCTGGACATCGCCGGCGCCTTCAATGTGGGCATGATTTCGGTGATCTTCGCGTTCCTGTTTGTGGATCTGTTTGATACCTCCGGCACACTGATCGGTTCCGCCCAGCGTGGCGGCCTGCTGGACAAGGATGGCAAACTGCCGCGCCTGGGCCGGGCGCTGATGTCCGACTCGGTGGCCACCATGTCCGGGGCGGCCCTGGGCACCTCTACCACCACCAGCTATGTGGAATCCACCGCCGGGATTACCGCCGGTGGCCGCACCGGGCTGACCGCCGTGGTCGTCGCGATTCTGTTCCTGGCCTGCCTGCTGTTCGCCCCCATTGCCAGCGTGATTCCTGCCTATGCCACCGCCCCGGCCCTGCTCTACGTGGCCGTGCTGATGGCCGGTGGCCTCAAGCTGATCGACTGGGACGATGTCACCGACGCAGCGCCAGCCGTGGTCACCGCCCTGGTCATGCCGCTGACCTTTTCCATTGCCGATGGCATCGCTGCCGGGTTCATCACCTATGCTGCCGTCAAGGCGCTGAGCGGGCGCTGGTCCGACCTGAATGCCAGCGTGTCGGTGATCGCCGTCGTTTTTGTTCTCAAATTCATCTTCCTTGACGCCTGAGCCGTCACCGGAGCCCCGCTATGGACTACTTTGCCGACAGCATCAAGAAAGCCATCCGCACGGTACCAGACTGACCCAAACCGGGCGTGGCGTTTCGCGATATCACCACGGTGCTGCAGGACCGCACCGCCTTCCGCAAACTGGTGGATGCGTTTGTTCACCGCTATCATGATCAAAAGATCGACGCCGTAGCCGCCATCGATGCCCGTGGCTTTATTATCGGATCGCCCCTGGCCTACGAGCTCAACGCCGGGCTGGTGCTGGTGCGCAAGAAGGGCAAACTGCCCTTCGACACACTGGTGGAAGACTACGAGCTGGAATACGGCACTGCGTCAGTTGAATTGCACAAGGACGCCTTCAAACCGGGAGATAAGGTAGTACTGGTGGATGACCTGATTGCCACCGGTGGCACCATGCTCGCCGCAAGTCGCCTGATTCGTCAGATTGGCGCCGAGATCGTGGAAGTCTCCGCGATGATCGACCTGCCGGATCTGGGCGGTTCCCGCAAGCTGCGGGATGAGGGGCTTAACGTTTATACCGTCTGTCAGTTCGAGGGCGACTGATACTGACCGGAGGATCCATGGGTTACCAGCACCAGTGGCAGGATGGCCGCCCCGTTGAGTGGCCCCTTGGCAAGGTGGTGTGCGTCGGCCGCAACTACGCCGAACACGCCGCCGAACTGAACAACCCGATTCCCGACCAGCCGCTGCTGTTCATGAAACCAGCCACGGCCGCCGTGCCACTCACCGCCCCCCTGCACCTGCCAACCGGAGAGGGAGAGGTCCATTACGAGGCAGAGCTGGCCGTACTCATCGGCAAGCCGTTGCGCCATGCCAGCGAAAGCGCGGTCCGCGAGGCCATCGCCGGCATCGGTCTGGCCCTTGACCTGACCCTCCGCGACCTGCAGTCGGAACTCAAAGCCAAAGGCCATCCCTGGGAGCGCGCCAAAGCCTTTGACGGCGCCTGCCCGCTGTCCGCGTTCGTACCATTCAAGCAGGGGGATGACTTCGGCAAGCTCTCGTTCTCCCTGTCCATTGACGGCCAGATTCGTCAGCGCGGCCACACCGGCAATATGATCACCCCGGTGCTGACGCTGATTGCCTACGCCTCGGAAACCTTCACCCTCCAGCCAGGCGATGTGGTGTTAACGGGTACCCCCGCCGGCGTCGGCGAACTGCATTCCGGTCAACGCCTGGAGCTTGAGCTGGAAGGCCGGCTGCATGTGGAAACCAGCGTGGAGTGAAAGCCGCCAAGGAGACAGCATGACGGTCAAACGTATGGATAACGTCGGCATCGTGGTGGAAGATATTGATGCCGCCGTCGAGTTTTTCACCGAACTCGGCCTTACTCTTGAAGGCCGCATGCCGATCGAAGACGAATGGGCCGGCCGTGTCACCGGAATACGCGGCCAGCGGGTCGAGATCGCCATGATGCGCACCCCTGACGGCCACAGCCGTATCGAGCTCTCGCGTTTCGACGCCCCCGCCGTCGCATCCGACCACCGCACAGCCCCGGTGAACTCGTTGGGGTACCTGCGCGTCATGTTTACAGTCGAAGACATCGACGACACCTTGGCCCGGCTCAGAAAGCTCGGTGCGACGCTGGTTGATGAAGTTGTGAATTACGAAGACATCTACCGGCTATGCTACATACGGGGTCCCGAAGGAATCCTCATCGGGCTTGCTCAACAGCTTGAACAGCAGAACTCGTGAATCCTGGTTCCAGTTAATTTTTCTGTCAGGGAGTGGCTCACCAGCCCGGGCCATCATAACGCTGCGAAAATGCTTCAACCATCGAGCCGCTCACACGCCTCAAGCACCCGGGTGAAGGGTGTTTCAGCCAGGGCGCCAAAGTGTGGGTGCTTACCGAGTCTGGCGCGGCTGGCTTTCGGGCTGGTGATACCGCACAGAAAACGCGCCAACTGGCGGGGCTGGGCAAGTGCCTGGTGCTGCTCGTTATTTACCGCTCGTACAATCTCCGGATCGACCGGACTGCTCTGGCGCGGCGGCAGCTCATGGCTCTGGCCCAGGCAGCCACTGCATCGGCCGCAGGGTTGTTGCAGGGTTTCGCCAAAATAGGCCATGAGCGGCTGTTGCAGGCAGCCTTGCGTCTGGGCCCAGTCACACACGCCATGAAGCCGGTCAATATCCCGCTCTTCCCGCTCACGGAACAGCCTGGCCATGTGGTCAATCAGTCCGTCCATATCCGCCGGCACCCGCACCAGGCGATAGCCCTGCCGCAGGCCAGCCACTTTCAGCTCGACCATGTCCTGCTGCTCCAGGTAGTTCAGCGCGTTGATGATTCTGGATTGTTTCTCCCCCAGCAGCTCTGCCGCTTCGCTGGGTTTGATGGTCAGCCAGACGCGCCCTGCCTTGCCGGTGGCGAAAAGGCGCTGGAGAAACTCCGCCCTCGCCGGGTCAAAACTGGCCAGAACCTCACTCTCGGGCCTGGTGAAGCCGATTTTGTACTCGGTGTAAAAAGGCGCCGTGGCAGCGAGAATGCCTTCCAGTTCCAGATAGGTCAGCAGGGTATTGAGCACCAGCGGCCGCACGTCGAACTGCTGCGAAAGCTCATAACCCGACAGGTCAAAATGCTCCGGCTGGTCGCAGAGCCAGTGCACCAACCCGGCAAGCGCTTCAGGATCGGGGGTATCGCCGTAGGTGAAATTCTCCAGCACGGTGAGGTCGTCGCGACAGGCCAGCAGCTGGCACCGGGAGTCGCCGCCATCGCGCCCGGCACGGCCGATTTCCTGCATGTAGTTTTCCAGCGATTTGGGCAGGTTGTAGTGATAGATCGCCCGTATATCCGACTTGTCGATGCCCATACCGAACGCAATGGTTGCCACCACGATGGGGGTTGCGCCACTCATGAAGGCGTCCTGGGTAGCGCTGCGCTCTTCGTCCTTCAACCCGGCGTGGTATGGCCGGGCGCTGTAGCCCTGCTCGTTCAGAAAGTTGGCCACCGAGTGTGCCGTTTTCTGCAGGGTCACATAGATAATCGAGGGTTCCGCCGGCCGGCTGCTGATCAGTTCCAGCAGTCGCTCACGGCGCTGGTTTGCCGAGCATGGCGTTACGCCGATCTGAAGGTTCGGCCGGTAGAAACCGGTCTGGATATGATCCTGTGGTGCAATGCCGAAATTCGTACAGATCTGCTCAGCCACCTTCGGTGTGGCGGTCGCGGTCAGGGCCAGCACCCGCCCCACATTCAGGCTGTCCGCCAAGCGGGCCAGCTTCAGGTAGTCGGGGCGGAAATTGTGGCCCCACTCGGACACGCAGTGAGCTTCATCCACAGCCATCAGGCTGATCTTCTGGCCTGCCAGGCGGGTGAGGAAACGCTCATTGGCCAGCCGCTCAGGTGCTACGTACAACAACTTGAGATCGCCCTGCTCCATGGACTGGTATATTGTCTGGACCTCCTCCAGGGTACGGCTCGAATCCAGGCGAGCAGCGGGCACCCCCAGGGCATTCAGGGAATCGACCTGGTCCTTCATCAGGGCGATGAGCGGCGACACCACCAGCGTCAGGCCGTCGAACATCAGCGCAGGCAGCTGATAGCACAGGCTTTTGCCACCGCCGGTGGGGAAAATCGCCAGGGCAGAGCGACCCTGTAAAAGCGTGGTGATCACCGCCTCCTGGCCCGGCCGAAACTGTTGGAGCCCGAAGGTTTGCCGCAGGAGTTCGTTAGCGCTGTCCATGGCATTGGTTCCCTGTGAGTGGATGGCGGCACATTGTAACGCGGAAGTCGTGCTGGTGCCGCTGGGACGGACGGGCCAAAGAGCGTACACTCGATAACACGAATATCCTCGCCGCGTAGCCGCCCTATGTCGAAAAAACCTGTCACGTCCCGCAGAGGTCGCTTTCTGAAACTTGCCGGTATGACCGCCTCGGTGGCGGGGCAGTATGCCGGCCAGCGTGCACGTCGCGTATTCGGCCGCGAATCGGACGAACAGCGCTCGCTGCAGTATGCCCGCATGGCCGATGAAATTGTCGATACCCTGGGTGAGCTCAAGGGTGCGGTGATGAAGGTGGGCCAGGTGGCCTCGCAGACCCAGGACTTCCTGCCGAAAGAGTTCTCCGACGCCCTGCAGCGTCTGCAGAAAGAAGCGCCCCCCATGCCCTTTGAGGTTATCCGCCAGCAGGTTGAGGCGGAACTTGGCGCCCCGGTGGACGAGCTGTTCGACGAACTCCGTGAGGAACCCTACGCCGCCGCTTCCATTGGCCAGGTCCACCGGGCTCGCCTGAAGGATGGTACCGAGGTCATCGTGAAGGTCCAGTATCCGGGCGTGGACGAATCCTGCGACTCGGACCTCAAGCAGCTACGCATGGCATTGCGCTTTGGCGGGTTACTGCGGATGCCCAGGGAAAGTGCCGACCGGCTGTTCGACGAAATCCGTGCACGCCTCAAGGAGGAGCTGGACTACGAGAACGAAGCCTCCAACCTCCGGCGGTTCCGCGACTACCATCAGCGCCACCCCTGGGTGATCATCCCGCGGGTGATCGACAGCCATTCAACGCGGCATGTACTGACGCTGGAACTGGCGGAAGGCGACCACCTGCGCCAGGTCACCCCGGAGCGCTACAGTCAGGACACCATCAACCTGCTGGGTGAGCGGTTGTTCGTAACCATGGCGGATGAGCTGTTCGACTTCCAGTGCATTCACGGCGACCCCCACGCCGGGAACTTTGCTTTCCGGCCGGATGGCACCCTGATTCTGTACGACTTCGGCTGCGTGAAGTCGTTGCGACCGTCTGTGGTCGCCCATTACCGGCAGGCGCTGATTGCCGCACTGGATGAAAATTACGAAGCCCTGGACCGGCATCTGATCGACCTGGGCGCCCGCGTGGCGGAAAAACCGGCGATTACCCCCGACTACTACGCCATGTGGCGTAACCTGCTGATCGAGCCCTTCGATGGCGACGAGCCCTACGATTTCGGCCGTTCCGATCTGCACCAGCAGATCGCCGCCCACACTCACACAGTATTCCGCTACCTGGACCGCCTGCAGCCTGCCGTGGACAGTATGTTCATTGACCGCATGGTGGCGGGGCACTACTGGATCCTGAAGCAGTTGGGGGTGCAGGCCGCCTTCCGTGTTCACCTGGAAAGTTACCTTCGAGACGAACCCGCCACCCTGTCAGACTGAGTTCAGGCCGGACCTGGCTTCAGAAGCTCCGCACCGTATTGATATGCCGGTCCTTGAGGTAGCGCTTGGCCTCACCCACCTGATCCCTGTCGCGAGCATGAATGGTGACCATGTAATAGCCCTTGCGCAGCGCGGACGAGGAGCGCGCCACATAGGCGGTATGATCCGGCCTCAGCGTGTAAACGCCACCTAACAGGAGCCCCACGACTCCTCCAAAGACCGCAAACAGGGCGCCCGCCCAGAGCAGATTCTGCACCACGAACGGAAGGCCTGACGCCGCCAGCACGGAGAACAACAGCAAACCACCCGCAGCGCCGGCCAGGCCGAGCCAGATGTGGGAGCGTATGGCGGTGTGCATGATGCCCTGGTCCTCCGGCTCCATCCTGGATCCCTTGTGATTGTCGTCGGGGCTGATGATGCGAACCTGCCCCCGGCTCAGGCTGGTCTGATTACAGAGGTCAGCAGCGACCTTCTCGGCTTCCGTGGCGGTGCCGCATTGCGCTGCCAACTTGTGATCGAGGATTTCTCCGGATATATGCATGGACGTTTTCATTTCAGCCTCCCAGAGAGTGCGTGCTCCACAGCGACCATTTCACGGGGTCGTGTGGCCAGTCTAGCCAAGTAGACCCGGCTCCGGTGGAGAACTAACAATGTTTAATGTGGCGGCCATCTGGCACTGGAGGGGAAGGGAGATGATCAACAAACGCCGGTCAGAGAGACGAAATCAGCGCGCCATCAGGTCCCGGACCCAGCGGGGCACGCCCTCGCTGGCCGGCTCCCGCCATATGCGGGCGCGGGTCATGGCGGGCACTTCGCCGGGGTCTATTACAGTGACCGGCACGTCAAAATCAGCCAGCTCCACCAGCCCGGCGGCGGGATAGACCTGAAGAGACGTGCCCACAATCAGCAACTGATCAGCCATCGGCACGATCTCGGCCGCCGCCTCGATCATCGGCACCGCCTCACCGAACCATACGACGTGGGGTCGTAGCTGGCTGCCCTGCTCGCAGGTATCACCCAGGCGGATCTCGTCATAGCCCAGGTGATAGATCAGGTCCGGCACCTTCGAACTGCGGACCTTGGTGAGCTCGCCGTGCAGGTGCACCACATTGCTGGAGCCGGCCCGTTCGTGGAGGTCGTCCACGTTCTGGGTAATCACCGTTACCCGGTGGCTCTGCTCGAGCTCCGCCAGGGCACTGTGGGCAGCGTTGGGCTCGACAGAGCCCAGCTGCCGGCGGCGCTGGTTGTAGAAATCCAGCACCAGCTCCGGGTTACGGGCGAAGGCCTCGGGGGTGGCCACATCCTCGATGCTGTACCTTTCCCAGAGACCGCCACTGTCACGAAAGGTGGAAAGGCCACTCTCGGCACTGATGCCGGCGCCGGTCAGTACCACCACATGATCTTTCATAAGGCCTCCGTCTGTTGGTTACAGGTCGAAGATCTTGCCCGGATTCATGATACCGTTGGGGTCGAAAACCTGTTTGATGCCCCTCAGGTAGGCGATCTCCGCCGGACTGCGGGTGTATTGCAGGTAGTCCTTCTTGACCATGCCCACACCGTGCTCGGCGGAGATGCTGCCCCGGTGGCGCTGGACGATATCGAAGACCCACTTGTTCACCTGCTGACACTTGTCGAAGAATTCTTCTTTCGCCATGTCTTCCGGCTTGAGGATATTCAGGTGCAGGTTGCCATCCCCGATATGGCCAAACCAGATGATCTCGAAATCCGGATAGTGTTCGTTGACCACCTGATCGATCTCGGTAAGGAATTCCGGCACCTTCGATACCACGACTGAAATATCGTTCTTGTAGGGGGTGCGAGGGGCGATGGATTCGGAGATGCGCTCCCGCAACTGCCACAGGTTGTTGGCCTGGGTTTCACTCTGACTGATCACCCCGTCCAGCACCCAGCCGTTCTCGACACACTGCTCGAACAGCGCCATGGCATCGTCCATCACCTGGTCGGACACCGCTTCGAACTCCAGCAACGCGTAGTAGGGTGCCTCGGTGTCGAACGGTGCCTGCACCTGGCCGTGGGCCAGCACGTGCTGCATGGCCTGATGGGAGAAGAACTCGTAGGCGGTCAGGTCCACTGTCTTCAGGAAGGTCTGCAGCACATCCATGGTATTGGTGAGGTCAGCCAGCCCCAGCACCATCACCGTGAGGTTGGTGGGCTGCCGGGTCAGCTTCATGGTGGCCTCGGTGATAAAGCCCAGGGTGCCCTCGGCGCCGATAAACAGGTGGCGCAGGTCGTACCCGGTGTTGTTCTTCTCCAGATCCAGGTTCAGGTCGAGGATATCGCCCTTACCGGTGACCACTTTCAGCCCCGCCACCCAGTCACGACTCATGCCATAGCGGATCACCTTGATGCCACCGGCATTGGTGGACAGATTACCCCCCAGCTGGCTGGAACCGGCGGAGGCAAAATCCACCGGATAGAACAGACCATTGTCTTCGGCAAACGTCTGCAACTGCTCGGTGACCACGCCTGCCTGGCACCGCACGGTGCGATCACTGGGGCTGAAGTCAAGAATCCGGTTCATGTTGTCAAAGGCCAGCACCACTTCCCCATTGGCGGCCACCGCACCGGCGCTGAGGCCGGTACGCCCGCCGGATGGCACCAGCGCCACCCGGTTCTCGTTGGCGAACTTCACCACCGCCTGCACCTGCTCGGTGGTCTTTGGCAGTACAATGGCCAGCGGACGAGGCGCGTACTGTTTGGTCCAGTCCTTGCCATAGTTCTCCAGGTCGGCCGGATCGGTGAGGACCTTGCCGTCATCCACCAGGGTTTTCAGGGAAGCAATGATCTGTTCCGGTTTCATGGGTTGCTGGATCTCTCGGAAGAAGGGCCGGTGACCTGAACGGCTCTTGATTCAGGTGAACAGGCCAGCTGTGAAAATTTGTCGTTATGGTATCATACCGCCCCTGTTCTGTGAGCCCGCGCCAACATCGGCAACGGAAGGCACGGTGCTTCACGTCACGCAATAGAAGGTCTGGAAGCTTACCCATGTCAGAAAAGTCTCTCGAAAAGAGCAAGATCCGCATCCTGCTGCTGGAAGGTGTCCATCAGTCTGCGCTGGATACCCTCAATGCAGCCGGCTATACCAACATCGAATACCTGTCTCACTCCCTGGCGGAGGACGAGCTGATCGAGAAGATTGCCGACGCCCATTTCATCGGCATCCGTTCCCGTACCCAGCTGACGGAAAAGGTATTTGATGCAGCGAAAAAGCTGGTCGCGGTAGGCTGTTTCTGCATCGGGACCAACCAGGTGGACCTGCAGGCGGCCACCCGCCGCGGTGTCGCCGTCTTCAACGCCCCCTTCTCCAACACCCGCAGTGTGGCGGAACTGGTGCTGGCCCAGGCTATCCTGCTGCTGCGCGGTGTTCCCGAGAAAAATGCCCGCGCCCACCGTGGCAACTGGCAGAAATCGGCCAAGGACAGCTATGAAATCCGGGGCAAGAAGCTGGGCATCATCGGCTATGGCAACATCGGCACCCAGTTCTCCGTACTGGCTGAATCCCTGGGCATGGATGTTTACTTCTACGACGTGGTCTCCAAGCTGTCCATTGGCAACGCCAAACAGGTGGGCACCATGAAAGAGCTGCTGAACCTGGCGGACGTGGTCAGCCTGCACGTGCCGGAAACACCCTCCACCAAGTATATGTTCGGCGCCGACCAGTTTGCCCAGATGAAACCGGGCAGCATCCTGATGAACGCGTCCCGCGGTACCGTGGTGGATATTGACGCCCTGGCGGAAGCCCTGAGCAGCGGCAAATTGCTGGGTGCGGCCATTGATGTGTTCCCGGTGGAGCCCAAGTCCAACGACGAGGAATTCGTATCTCCGCTGCGGGAATTCGACAATGTCATCCTGACGCCCCACGTAGGCGGCTCCACCATGGAAGCCCAGGAGAACATCGGCAAGGAAGTGGCCGAGAAGCTGGCCATGTACAGCGACAACGGCACGTCCGTCTCGTCCGTCAACTTCCCGGAAGTGGCGCTGCCGTCACACCCGAACCAGCACCGCCTGCTGCACATTCACGAGAACGTGCCGGGCGTGATGTCCGAGATCAACCAGGTATTCTCCGAAAACGGCATCAACGTTTGCGGCCAGTACCTGCAGACCAAAGAAGAAATCGGCTATGTAGTGGTCGATGTGGACAAGGCCTACGGCGAGCTGGCCCTGGAGAAGCTGCGCACGGTGAAGGGGACTATCCGCTGCCGCGTGTTGTTTTAAAGACCAACTGAACAAGCTCGGGTGCCTTCTGACGCTGCACTTGTGTCCCTGAAACATCAGAAGGCGGACAGAGCTTTTCAAGGATTCCGGGCCCCACCTGGTCAGGTTGCGGGCCCGGCTTGCCTCAGAACAAACCGGGCTATACCCACTTCAGCCCTATGCCGACATCACCTCATCCCCTTCCCCGGCGTAGACTTCCGCAAACACCTCCTGGGGCAGGCGCGACGGTTGGGCCTGTTGTTTCTCTCGAACCTTCCTGCTCAGGCGCTTGAGTTCATCACTGGGCTTCGCCCATTCTGTTTCCGGTAGCGCTTCGGACCATTCCGCCATCTTCTCCGGCACGGCGCGGTGGGTCAGGGTTTTCACCTTGTTGGCCTCCCATTCCACCAGGCGGTTGGGAATCGTCCAGAAGGTCATGATGTGGTACAGGTACCAGCCGGCGAAATAGAAGATGCCGGCCTCGCCATCCCGGTACTGCTGGTGCAGGCGGGCGCGGGCATTGCGGAACACGTGGACACCTTCCCAGGGCGGGTCGTCCGGGCCCTGGAGGTCCAGCGGGTCCTGGATCTCTTTCAGGGTGTGTACCTCGTACTCCATATAGGCCCGGATCGCCTCCCAGTTGCTGATGGCCTGGGCCAGACCGTAGGTCTGGTACTCCAGGGTGTACTTCTCGCCGTTTTCCGGGTGGTAGAACCCGAAGCCAAAGCCATACTGGCGCTGAACACCGTATTCCGTCACGCCACGGGCCTCGGTGACCCAGGCCACCAGGTCCTCCCAGGGCACCACAATGGGCTCCTTCTCCCCCTTAGGCACAAAGCAGGCTTCCCGGCGCTGCCGGTGGAAGCGGGTAGGCACCTTGTACATTAGGTGACCATGGGCCTGCCAGCGGGGCAGGTACCCTAGAAACAATGCTCCAAGCCCACCAGCAACAGCGATCCACCACATATAATCGAATAGTTGCCAGAAGGCTTCAATCGCCCGAACCATACCGACCCCCTGGAGCAGGCCTATAACAGCAATGCCCAAGGGGGTAATAAATGCCAACATTATGAACACACCAAACGGCCCACCAAGTGTCGCCTGCCAACTGAAAGCCGAGGGCACCCCGGTACCAAATTCCAGGTAGGCATCGTTCACCTCGCCGATGGCGTGGGCATGGTCCACGGGGGGCAATCCGGTGGGCAAGGGCCTTGGCGAAAGAAACGTCAGTTTGCCGCTGGAAAACGGTTCCGTCCGGCCCGCCCGGGGCGGGATTTCCTGTGCATCGTTATGTTTGCTCATGGGTTATCCAGGCTCATCGTTGGGTCCGGCAGGTTTCGCCACTGGACGCTCCCCTTGGGTGTTTCGTCCGTTGGTGTTATCGGGTTGCCGCTATCCAGATAGATCTTTGGACCAGCCAACCGGCACCCAATTTGGCCCTATGCCGACATCACCTCATCCCCTTCCCCGGCGTAGACTTCCGCAAACACCTCCTGGGGCAGGCGCGACGGTTGGGCCTGTTGTTTCTCTCGAACTTTCTGGCTCAGGCGCTTGAGTTCATCACTGGGCTTCGCCCATTCTGTTTCCGGTAGCGCTTCGGACCATTCCGCCATCTTCTCCGGCACGGCGCGGTGGGTCAGGGTTTTCACCTTGTTGGCCTCCCATTCCACCAGACGGTTGGGAATCGTCCAGAAGGTCATCACGTGGTAGAGATACCAGCCGGCGAAATAGAAGATGCCGGCCTCCCCGTCCCGGTACTGCTGGTGCAGGCGGGCGCGGGCATTGCGGAACACGTGGACACCTTCCCAGGGCGGGTCGTCCGGGCCCTGGAGGTCCAGCGGGTCCTGGATCTCTTTCAGGGTGTGTACCTCGTACTCCATATAGGCCCGGATCGCCTCCCAGTTGCTGATAGCCTGGGCCAGGCCGTAGGTCTCGTACTCCAGGGTGTACTTCTCGCCGGTGTCAGGGTGGTAGAACCCGAAACCAAAACCGTACTGGTGCTGTACACCATATTCCGTCACGCCACGGGCCTCGGTGACCCAGGCCACCAGGTCTTCCCAGGGCACCACGATGGGCTCTTTCTCCCCCTTGGGCACAAAGCAGGCTTCCCGACGCTGGCGGTGGAAGCGAGTGGGGACCTTGTAGATCAGGTGGCCATGGGCCTGCCAACGGGGCAGATAACCCAGAAACAGTGCTCCAAGCCCACCTGCAACAGCGATCCACCAGCCGTAGTCAAACATATACCAGAATGTTTCAGTGGCCTTGGCAAGATCGTAGCCGTGAAGAATAGCCAGGGCCGCCGCAATCAGTGGAACAAGAAACGCCACCATAATGAACACACCAAACGGTAGGCCAAGCGTCACCTGCCAACTGAAAGCTGATGGCACCCCGGTACCGAATTCCAGGTAGGCATCGTTTACCTCCCCGATCGCATGGGCATGGTCCACAGGGGGTAAACCGGTGGGCAAGGGCCTTGGCGAAAGAAACGTCAGCTTCCCGCTGGGAAACGGTTCCGTCCGGCCCGCCCTCGGCGGGATGTCCTTCGAATCATTGGGCTTGCTCATAGGTTATCCAGGCTCATCGTTGGGTCCGACAGGTTTCGCCACTGGACGTTCCCCTGGGGTGTTTCGTCCGTCGGTGTCACCGGGTTGTCGCTGCCCCAGGACAATTTCAGCATGTATACATCTTCCGTAAACTCATCTTCCTTGATGCGCCTGCCCGATTTGACCATTAGTGCCAGGTCCCGGGTTCTCCTCATGTACTGGGTCCTCGTGTGTTCGGGCTCGGTGAAGGACAGTTGCAGGCTGCCTGCCCCTTCCACCAACTCCAGGCTTGCCAGCACGGCATCGGTACAGGGAACCCAGGTTTCCGGTGCAATGTGGAATTTGGAACGCAAGCCGGGCTGGATACGCCAGGCCGCGATGGCGATACGGTAGGGCGATTCGCCCCCAAGCCGCTCGGCCAGTGCATTGGGGGGTAACGCGTAGCAGTTCAGGGTGAGCCGCTTACTTCCGTTCTCCCCGCTTTCATGGGCCAGGTCAACGCTGCTGGATACGCTGGCCAGGGCTTCTTCATATTCTTCCAGGGTGCCGTCATGGATTTGCTCGGGTTCCGTGGACCAGGGCACTGTCAGCAACCACTTGTCCCGTTTGTCCAGGTTGTACCGGTTGTACAGCCAGGTGCCCGCCAGTTCGAACACCGTGAACGCAAGCCCAAACATGTTCAGGCGTCCAAATAGCGTGGACAGGCGGGTGCCAGCTGTGGCCCAGGCGGCCCCCCTGGCTACCTTACCCTGGGCCCTGAGCACCTGAACCCCCATACCTACGGTCCGGTAAAGACCATAGCCCTGTGACACTGCCAGCCCGCCAGAGCCCACCATACCCATCACGGCCCCCACCTGCGCGCCGGCATTTCCCCGTCGCACGGCTTCCTGCCACTTGGCTTGGTGCCCCATAAAGACCATGGCGGAACTCATGGCACCCGCCGCATAGGCAAAGCCACCTAACCACGCATGCAGCTTACCCATTCGGATATGCACTGTCTTCAGGGTGCTGCGTTGCCAGATATCAGCCAGGGCCTTGGCCCTTGCGCGATAAGCGGTATCCATAAGCCCCTGAGACGCCATTAAACCGGCCCCAAGGGTTGAAACCACAGCTCCAAAGAATTCCAGAGCCGCCTCCTCTCGCTTTGACTCATCGCCGAAGAAATCACTCGAAACGTGCCAAAGATTGACCGCCTGGGCCGCAAATACCACATACCCTAGGCCATCCCCAACCAGATTGACCTTGGGCGCAGTCACCACCCCCTTGCGGAAATGTTTCACCAATCGCCCGACTTCTTCCTGGGCTGCTGCCGGTGCGACAATTGACAGCCTCGCCCGCCCCTGGGCGCCCTCCTCGACCTGAATAGCGGGGGACGTCTCGTCAACCGGGCTCAGCGCGCCGGCTACCCGCTCGCCTATGGCACGGTGTTCCTTGCGCACCTCACTGAACTCGGCCCGCTTGGCTGAGGCCTCAGCGGATGTATGTCCATGATGTTGCTTGGCCAGTTTATATTCATGGCGAATGTCGGACAGCCGCTCCCTCAGCGCCAGCATCCGGGCGACATCCTCCCGGAACGCTGCCAGTTCCGCTTCCGAGGCGAACCGGAATTCGGCTTCGCCGGCTTCAATCGCCGCCAGCATGCGCTTCTTGAAGAAGAACGGAAGGTCCCGGAACAGCTCGTCCAGCTCCGGCATAGACTGGCGACCGATGCCGTCGTACAGCTTCTGGAGGGAGCGGGCCATGCCCATGGACACGGCGGGGGAGAGCACATCGCCAATGGCGTCCGCCTTCAGCTGGATATCCTCTGACAGTTTCTCCAGATCCGGCAGTCTGCCGGCCTCGGCGCTACGCAGCTTGTCGATCCACTGCTTCGCCTCGGTCGCCACGCTATACCCCGCCTTGGTAACCGAGGCATAGGTCTTGAGCAGTTCCCCATCCGGCGACTGATCGTCGATCGTCAGGGTCTGAAAGAGCGGGTGGGTGTACTGGGGGTGGCGCTCCATCCAGGCCAGGATATCGGCGCTGGCCTCGTCGGAACGGCCAATATCCTTCAGGCAGGCGTATTGCAGGTCAAGCGCCTTTTCGATCTGCTCCTGGTCATCGGCGTCAAAGTACCAGGTGGCCCGCTGCAGGCGGTTGCTACACAGCATGTCGACACGGTCTTCCGTGATCACGTCCAGTTGCGGCTGCCAGCGGGCCAGCCGGGCGCGCTGGTCCGCCATGAACTGGTCCATCTCGTCCCGTTTGATCAGGTCGTTGATGCCCCGATCCCCGAAGCCATCGCCCTCCAGGGTCTTTCTCAGGGCGGAGCGCTTCTGTTGCTCCAGTTCATAGAGGCCATCGATGTGATGCTCGACAAAATCCGGGTCCGCGCCCTCAAGCGCTTCCCGCAGGTACCACTTGCCGACAGCCGCCTTCATGGGCCCGTCCACTGCCGCATAGTTATAAGGATGGGCAGTGCGTTTAATGTTCACTATCTCTTGCCTGAGCTCAGGCGGCAAAGATTGATCATGGGGTGAGGGCAGAGACTCCTCGTCAAGCTGATTGAGGCCATCCAGCATTGCCGCCTCGGTTTCGGCGCGGGTCTCCGGGTCCATCGCATCCAGATCTTCCCGGAGGGCTCGGACGGCGGGGCTCTGGTTACTTTCCAGGAGGGCATCCAGGGTTTCCGCGGTCAGCACGGTCATCGACTCGATGAGGGCGCCCAGGACGTAGTTCCGTTCATTGTTCTCCTCGTTGGCCCACTGGTTCAGCCAGCCGACCACCGTGTCCTGGTGCCCGGCAAGATCAAGCATCACGCCAACATCATCCCGCATCACCAGGCACAGACAGTCGTCCGGGTCGTCCACGTTCTGCTGTTTCAGCAGTTTGCCCACCCGGGTCTTGTGGTAATAGGGCACGTTCTCCCAGGCGTAGGGGGTGGTTTCCTCCGGGTAGCCATCTTCCATGGGGTCGGGCTGGTAGTCCTCGGCGAACTCGGCGACCCATTGCCGTGCCTGCTTGACGGTCAGCAGGTGCTCGCCGCCGGATAGCGGGGAGCCGGCGCCAAGATTGACCCGCTGCATCCAGTGGTGCCGTTCGTCGGGGTTGTCAGTGATCTGGGCTTTCTTCCTCGCGGTCCACTGGGCGTCGGACTCGGAGAAGCAGACATAGAGCACGTGGTCCGAGGGGTATTCCATCGGGCCACCACTGAGTTCATTCTTCTCGTATTTGTATTCCTTCAGTTCGCCGGCGTCTTCATCGTAGATGTAGATAAAGCCGTCCCGGAGCATGCGATAGCCCAGGGGGCGGGACTTCAGGGAATAGGGCATGCCGGCCACGGAACCCGCCGGGGGTGTCTCCACACGCCCATAGCGCAGGGGCAGCAGGGTCACGGTGTGCAGCAACGGGCAGGTGGCTGGTGCATCGATGGGTGTGGCGGGCAGTTCCCAGCTTTTCAGGTCGCCGGAGTCCCGGTCATCCCCGGGGCGTGTCTTTGGTGCCATGGTTCATCCTTGAATCTGAAAGGTGGTTGCTTTCTATGGACGCTGGTCGGCCATTGCCTCCTGTGAACAACACTGGCGGAGGTATTGCGTTCGCTGCCGGATATCATTCTTTCCCGCCTTGCCGGCTTCAGCCGACAGCCGACACAGTTCCGGCCAGGCTTTGGGCAGTGCCGGACCACCCAGCGCTTTGCGGGTCGGTTCGTCCAGCCCGTCCCAGATCATCAGGTCGGCCCGGCGGACGTTGAAACGGCTAAAGGCCTCAAACAGGCCGGGGGAAAGGGAGACAGTCTGGTCAAGGTCCGGCGGCGTTGTGTCGGTCTTCAGGGCCAGGTGGTGCCATTGCCCGGTGGTCCGGTCCGGCAGGACCATTTGCTGGATGGCCCCTTCGGGGCCGGTGCGGATCAGGTGGTCGCCAATGATCTCGCGGGCCAGGGCCGGGTGGCTGATGCGCACCAGTTCCACCGCTTCCGGTGCCCGTTCGATCTGGATTCGCTGGCGCATCCAGCGGCTGAATTGGGGGTAGCTCAAGGGGGTGAACAGGAGGTAGCCGGCTTCGTTCGCAGCTTCGTGTTCCACAAAGTGCCGGAGGGCCGGGTCGTCGGGGCCGGACAGCCAGACCGCCCAGGGGGAGACGTCTCTCACGGGCTCCCAGGGGGTGTTGTCATACAGACAGTCCACCTGGGTAATATCGCTGGACCACTCAAACAGTGCCAGGCCCAGGTCCTGGATGATGCAGGAGTCCAGGACCAGCACCACGCCGGTGTCCTCCGGCCAGGCGATGAAATCGAACGGGTTGTGGCTCAGGGGGTAATGCCCGGGAGTCATGCCGGTGCCGCCTCGCACACCGGACAGGTGGCCTCCCCCTTGAGGATGGCGGCACGCTGGGCGTTGAGGTCAACCAGCGGAGCGTAGGGGGCCGGGCTTCCGCCCGGACCAGCGGAGGACCGGCCACTGCTGCCGGCGCCGGACCCCTTCCCCATATCCAGCCGGGCAACACCGCCAACACCGCCGTCAGGCGTTACCGACACACCAGCATCACCAACATTTACCGTGGGGTTGCCCACCGTAACCGTGCCACCGTGGGCCGTTTTGTCGCTTACGCGAACAGCGGACTGTCCATTGAAAGAGACGGAAGAAGAGCCCTGTACGGCGGTATCCGCCGGGCCACGGCAAACCAGCTTGTCGCCCACACGGGCCGCTGGCTGACCGCCGATCATGACGTTGCCCGAGCCTTTGAAAAACACACCGCCAACATGGTCTTTCTTGCTGGTGGTAGCAGGGCATACGTGGTAGGAGCCGAGAGTAGCAGCGGGTTTTCCCATCCTGGGTTTCCTCCGTGAATCATCCTTGGTTTGGTTCTTTTTTCGTCAGCAGTATACCCACCGGTCTCGGCAAGTCCAATGACTAGGTTCTCAGTTTGCACTGACCAACAGTGTCAGGGGCAAGCGAGGTCTCAGGCTGCAAAAGGGTCGTAAGACCCTATTGCAGCCAACCCCAATCAACCTGCCGTTGGCTACTGCTGCATTGGCACCAGGGTCAGCTCGACGCGGCGGTTCTGTTCGCGGCCAGCCGGAGTGTCGTTGGTAGCCACCGGATAGCGCTCGCCATAGCCGGTCGCCCGGGTACGTGCCGGGGCAATGCCCTGGTTAAGCAGAAAATTACGCACGGAGGTGGCACGCTGCTCCGAGAGCATCTGGTTGTAGCTGTCGGAACCGGTGCTGTCGGTGTGACCATCCACCTGGATCACGGTCTGGTCGAACTCTTTCAGCACCAGAGCCACGGATTCCAGCACACCGGTGAAGGACGACTTGATGGATGACTGATCGGTGTCAAAGGTGATGTTGCCCGGCATGACCAGTTCGATCTGGTCACCGTTGCGTACCACGCGAACACCGCTGCCTTCCAGCTTGCGCCGCAGTTCCGCTTCCTGGCGGTCCATGTAGTAGCCGATGCCACCGCCCACGGCGGCGCCACCGGCCGCCCCGATCAGAGCACCCTTGCCCCGATCGCTGCTGCCTGAAGTGGCAGCGCCCACTGCAGCACCGCCAATGGCGCCAATGATACTGCCCTTGGTGGCATTGGAGGTTTTCTCCTCACCAGTATAGGGGTCGTAGGTCATGCATCCGGACAGGCCGAATGCCGCCACGGAGAAAGCGATCAGAGTTTTTTTCACGGTCAGGTCTCCTGTGTTGTTAACCGTTCGTCAATGCCAGCAAACACGTCTTCTTTCCCGGTTTGGTCAAAGGCATGAATGATGCCCCTGAAGACGCTTGCCTGCAGATCCTGTGCTTCATTGACCAGATGGTGCCGCCCGTCGGGCAGCCTGATTTCCTCCACCGAGGAGAACTTGTTTCTGATAATCCGCAGGTTGTGCTGCCAGTCCACCGTACGGTCTTTTTCACCCTGGATCACCGTGACCGGAAAATCCACCGGGCGAGCGGACTCAATATGCGGCACCCACTGGCGCAATGCTGTTACCCAGTCGACATGTACGGCCCTTGCCTGCAAAGGATCATGTTCACGCAGGAACTTGAGGAACCGGGTATTGGCGCTGTTCTCGGAGAACGCCCGTTTCCATCGCTTCAGGAACGGCTTCGCCACACTGTGAAGAGCTCGCGCACCCAACCAGCCCATGGGGCGTATCAGGGGCGCCAGCAGTACCACAGACCTGAAAGCCGAGGTGCCAACGCCATGGTGATTCGACAGCAGGTAATCAATCAGTATACCGCTGCCCGTGCTCTGGCCTACCGCGTGCCAGGGCTTGGGAGCGTGTTGGCCGACCCTTGCCAGCAAGTCGCTCAAGACAGCCTGGTATTCGACGAAACTGCCGATGGCCGCCGGCGTACCGCTGGACAGGCCGTGCCCGGGCTGGTCCCATGCCAGCACGTCATAGCCTGAATCCAGGCAGCGTTCGATAAGCTGGCTGTAGAGCCCGACATGGTCGAAATAACCATGCAGGATGAAGACCGTGCCCCGGGTCTCCTGTTGCTCCGGTTGCCGGTAGAAGTGAACGGCTATCTGGTGGCCACCGGCCTCAACAACGCCTGGTGTGTAACGTACATGCGGATGCTCCACCCACAGGTCCAGACCATAATAGCGACAATACGCCTGCATGCCCGGATTCAGTTCCTGCGACTCATTGGGAGAGAAAGGACGAAGGCCCTCACGGACAGCGTCGCTCTCCCACTGCGGTACACCGATTTTGTCTTTTTTCCAGTACACGTATACCTACACGTCTGTGGTGGCCGAAGGGTTCCCAGGATAAAATGTAGCATCAGGAAGCCTTTAGGCAGAATAACACAGTCATCCTCCCTATCCGCCCTTGTTACGGAATTTACGGGTTTTTTACCTCAGCCGGACCCAAGCAACGCTCCCCTCGAATCAGCTCATCCTTATGACGGCGGGGCCAGCGCTTGACCCGCCACTCCAGGCTGAGGGCGCGGGAGCGATTGCCAACCGGCTGACTGAACACCAGCTCCAGCGGCCCCTTGCCACGCAGGCTTCGGGCGCACCGGGGGCCGCTGGCCTGATGCTCGGCAAATCGCCGCTCCACATCGGTGGTCACCCCGGTGTAGAGACTGCCGCTGGCGGTGCGAATGATATACAGGTGCCAGTCAGTCATTGGCCACGTTGCCTGCACCGGTCCGCTTACTGCCGGATTGCTGCACCCAAAGGCCGGCCACGATCAGGATCAGGCCGACCCAGGTGGAGGCCAGGATCACCTCACCCAGGATCAGGTAGATAAATACCAGCGACAGGAAAGGCGATATAAAAATCAGGTTGCTGACCCGGGCCGTGTTGGTGGCCAGCTTCATGGCCCGGGACCAGAGCACAAAGGCCAGCCCCATCTCGAAGGTGCCGACATAGAGACTGCCGGCGAAACCGGCACTGGCCAGGGGCGGAAGGCCATCCTGCCACCAGGTTATCGCGAAGATGAACGGCAGCCCGAACAGGAAGTTCAACAACAGGCCTGCGACCGGCTCGCGGCGGTCACGGGTAGCCAGGATCCAGTAGCTGGCCCAAACCAGGGTACTGGCTATGGCCAGGGCGACCCCCACCGGGTCGGAAAACGACAGGTCCGACAGATTGCCCCGGGTGGCAATCACCACCACGCCGCCATAGCAGACGAGCCCGGCCAGGATGTCCGTCACCCGCAGGGTGTGCCCGAGAAAAGGCACCGACAGATAGGCCAGCACCAGAGCCCAGGTGTAGTTGATGGGTTGCGCTTCCTGAGCGGGTAGCCGGTCGAAGGCGCCGAACAACAACAGGTAGTAGAGGAACGGATTGATCAGGCCCAGGGCCAGTGACTGGAGATACTGGCGCCGCGACAGCCGGAAAACACCGGCCAGCCGCCCCTGAACAGAAAGTATCAGGGCCAGCACCCCAATAGAGGTCAGGCAGGCCATCAGCAGCATCTGTAGTGGCGTGTAGTAACCCAGGGTCAGCTTGAACGCGGTAGCCACGGTTGACCAGAGCAGCACGGCACCCAGCCCGGACAGCATGGCAAGGCGCTGGTTTTTCATTCCTTTGCTCCACCGTTATCAAGCCAGCGGTAAAGCGTGCGGCGATTAATGCCCAGCACCTGGGCCGCACGGCGTTTGTTTCCGCCGACCGCCGCCATCACCTGGCGGACATAATCCTGCTGGAGAGCCTCCAGGGTCGGCCAACTGGCGATGGAGTCCTGGTCACCCCCATCGCGGCCCTTGTCCAAGGCGCCCATCTGGCGCTTGCGAATACGGGCAGGCAGGTGTTCCGGCTGCACCACGTCGCCGTCGCAGAAGGTGACGGCCCGTTCCATGGCGCTGGAGAGTTCCCGTACATTCCCCGGGAACGGATAGTCGACAAGGGTTTGCAGCGTCGCCTCGCCCAGGCGCAGGAAGCCACGCCCATGCCGGTCTGCCGACTGACGGAGAAAGTGCATGGCCAGCAGCTCCACATCATCGCCCCGCTGACGCAGGGGCGGCACCGACAGGGTAAGCGTCTCCAGCCTGTAGTAGAGGTCTTCCCGGAAATCGCCTCGCTCCACCGCTTCCAACAGGTCTACATGGGTCGCAGCAATGATTCGCACATCCACGGGTTCCTCCCGCTCCGCACCCACCGGTTTGACCTGGCCTTCCTGCAATACTCGCAACAGTTTGGCCTGCAACGCCAGAGGCATCTCCCCGACCTCGTCCAGTAGCAGTGTGCCCCCACTGGCTTCGGCGAACAGTCCCTTGCGGGCCTGTCGGGCTCCGGTGAAGGCCCCCGCCTCGTGACCGAAAAATTCGCTTTCCATCAGTTCGTGGGGAATGCCGGCACAATTTACCGGAATGAAGGGCTTCTCACGGCGACTGCTTTCCCGGTGTATGGCCCGGGCCACAAGCTCCTTGCCGGTGCCGCTTTCGCCGTTGATCAGAACGGCTGCATGGCTCCGGGCCACCTGACGGATCTCCTGGCGCAGCCGATCCATGGCGACACTTTCCCCCACCAGCCCCAGGTTGGCGGGCTGCCCGGATACCGAACGATAACGGGCCAGCTCATGACTCAGAGCGGCATGGGCAAGCAGCCGCTTTACTTTCAGCCGCAGGTGTTCCGTGGACAATGGCTTGGTGAGAAAATCGTCAGCGCCAGCCTGGAGCGCCTCCACTGCCTGGTCAACAGTGCCGAAGGCGGTAATGATGACGAAAGGCACCACGCGCCCCTCGGCCTGTAATTTGCGCAAGACCTCCAGGCCATCACCATCGGGCAATCGCAGGTCGGAAATGACCAGATCCGGAGCCTGGCCCAGGACCTTCGATACGCCTTCAGCTGTGGTACCCGCCACCAGAACCCGGTAGCCATCCAGCTCCAGTTCTTCCTGAAGCAGTGTGCGCAGACTGACGTCGTCCTCGATCAGTAACAGGGTTTCCGATGCAGTCAAACTGATTACTCCTGACGCGATGAGATTGGTGCGGCGGCTGGCCAGAACAGGCTCATGCGGCAACCGCCCAGGACGCTGTCGGTTACGGTCAGCTCGCCCCGGTGTTCTTTGATAACACTCTTGACCATGGCCAGGCCAAGGCCGGTGCCTTCACCCGCTGGGCGCGTGCTGAAGAAGGGCTCGAAAATACGCTCCCGGATGTCTTCAGCAATGCCCGGGCCGTCATCATCTACCCGCATCTCCCAGCGATTGCCAGACCGCTGTACCGTCACATCCACCCGGGAATGGGCCGCCTCGCAGGCGTTGCGAATGACGTTCAGGCAGGCCAGTTCCAGTCGCGTCGGCTCTGCCTGCACAAGAACCGGTTCATCCGGTAAGGCAAGGGTGACCGGCACCCTTGCCGTTCCGGGCTCATCCCGCAGGCCATCTGCAAGCTCGCGGAGAATCGGTGCCAGGTCCACCGGCCGACGGGCATCGGGCACGTGACGAAAGCAGTCCAGCAGTTGCTCGATAATGCGGGTCATTCGCTGCACCTGGTAACGGATATCGTCCAGGTGGCGCCTGTCATCGTTCCCCAGATCATTGCGTGCCAGTATCGCCGCCCTGCCCTCGATAACGTTCAGGGGGGCTCCCAACTCATGGGCGACCCCCCCGGCCACCCGGCCGATCATGGCGACTTTTTCCTGGTACTCCAGCTGTTCACCCAGCTCCTGTTCCCGCCGGACACGCTGGCGGATCTCTTCTTCCGCCTGCGCCATGCGCTGGCCCAGATGGTGAAGCCCCTCGTGCAACTGACGAATTTCCCGGGGCCCGGAAGGGGTGGAAAGTATCTGCCAGTGTCCCGGCCCCATACCGCCCATGGCAGACAACAAACGATTAACGTAACGGCCTACGGCGCCGTAATGGCCCAATACCACCACGAGGCTGACCACCAGCAACACCAGGCACCAGGTAACCACCGCCCAGATCCGCGCAGATGCAACCTGACGGTGGAAATCGCTACGTTTACGGGTTACCTGCAGCAGGCCAATGATACGACCGTCTGCGGCTACCAGCGGCGTGAACTGGGAGAATACCGACACCCCGTCTACCCGGCGAAAAGTGCCCCCCCGCTCACCACTCTGGATGACTTCGTTGGCACTGCGGCTGGTACGCACATTAGTATCGGCAACGCCCAGACTGGCCACCTGTATACCTTCAGCATCAAAGATGGATGCGCCATAGACGCGACCGATCCGGAAGATGGATTTAAGGGCCTGGTCCAGCACGATGTCATTGCCGTCTTCCATAGCCCTCGCCAGGGGACCACTGGCCGTCCGGGCCACCAGTTCGAGGTCCTCCCGCAGGCGCTCATCCAGGTTGTCTTCTATGGCGCTGACGGCAAGAAAGATACCAGCGCCGACGACCAGCATCAGTGGTACAACAATACTCAGGAACAGCGTCAGCCGTACCGAGTGGAAAACTTGTCCCGCGCTTCCAAGCAGACGATTCATGACCGGCTTCCAGAATGTGTCCATGGCCCGGCAGGTTAACAACCTGCACCAAAGCGGGAGGCTCCGGTGAGACCCCGTTTATGCACCCTGCAGGCGCCAAAAGACATAGATGTCACAACACGGTGTCACATGTGGCATATTGCCTCAACCAAGATTACAGCGCCGTCACCCAAGAATAAAATAAGTTCCTGTATTTTATGGATTTTCTATACCTTCCAGATTTGGCACGACTCTTGGATGCTATAAACAACGACACCGAACGTTTCGTCAACAAGGAGACTGACCATGAAAAAACTGCTGACTTCTTTCACCGTATCACTGGCACTGGTAGCCGGCGCACCGGCTGTATACGCCCAGTCCCAGACCACCCAGGAGCCGGCCCAGACCGACCAGGGAACCTACAGCAACCCGGCTGCCAGCGGTGAAGCCGAAACCAGCTACAACGATGAAGAACTGCGCAAGTTCGTGGAAGCCCAGGACGGCATCAATGATATCCGTGATGAGTACATGGGCAAGATTGAGGATGCCGATTCCCAGGATGATGCCCGGGAACTTCAGATGGAGGCCAACGACAAAATGGTTTCCGTGATTGAGGACGCCGGCCTGGATATCCCCACTTACAATGCGATCGCAACCGCATACAACAGCGAGCCAAGCGTGCGCAACCGCGTGGATGCCCTGATGTAACGAACGACCCTCCGAACACATCCTGCTCAGCTTGCCCCGCCTCTGGCGGGGCTTTTTTGTTGGCGAGACGGGCCCGCGCCGGTACCGTAATGACTGTATCTCGTCTACGATAGCCTCAGACACGCACTGCGCACGGAGAACACCATTTCATGAAAGCCAGGCACTATGGCGCCCTCATGCTGGCACTCGCCAGCGGACTGTTGCTGTCTGCCTGCAGCGACGATGACAACCCGGTGAAGGGGTTGCTGTCTGACGAGCCGGAACCGGTGATCTGGCGTTTTGCCCTGGAGGAAATTGGCGGCAGTGTTCAGGACGCCTGGGCTCAGGAATTCCGCCGCCGTATTGAGGTACTGTCCGACGGACAGATTCAGGTGGAAGTCTACCCCTATGGCTCCATTGGCACCTCGCCCCAACTGACCAGACTGGTGACCGACGGCCGGGTACACCTTGCCTTTGCCTCTCCCGGCCATGTCGCCGACGACATTCCCGAAGCCGGCGTCTTCCTTCTGCCCTTCCTGTTTCCGGAAAATGACGGCGCCAACCGCAAGGTGCTGGCCGATAATGAACTGCGCGAGCTGCTTCAGGCCGGGTGGCAGGACGCCGGCCTGCAATTGCTGGACCTGGTGCCGGAGGGCTGGATGATCTGGACGGCTAACAGGGCCCTCGACACACCGGATGACTTTTCCGGTCTGCGCATGCGAACCATGACGGCCCCCCAGCAGGCTGAAGTGTTCCGGGCCTGGGGTGCTGATCCGGTGCACCTGCCCTACTCAGAGGTATACGATGCCCTCCAGCTGGGTCAGGTGGACGGTCAGAGCAATCCGGCCTTTGCCATTGCGGAAATGAATTTCCATGAGGTGCAGTCGGTGATGACTGCGCCGAAGGCCACACGCTTTGTGGCCAGTGTGGTCAGCAACCGCGACTGGTACCGCAACCTGGACGAAGAGCATCGCCAATGGGTCGACGCGGCCCGTAGTGGCATGCCGGAGTTCATCGACGAGATCCAGCGGGACTATAACCGGCGGCGACTGCAGCAGCTGCGGGAGTCCGGCCGCATCACCCTGGAACAACTGACGGATGAACAACGTGCACGATTCCTGGAGGCCAGCCTGCCCGCCCGTGAGGCCTACCGGGCACGCGCCGGAGAACGCGGGGAGCGCATCCTGCAGCGGGTGCAGGCATTATCCGGCCCTTAGGCACGAGGGTGCCGCTGTCTACTCGGGCACCAGCCAGTCCTGCTGATGCCGGATATCCAGACCATCCGGTCCGGCGACCTCTGCCAACATGGTGCCCAGCCGGTCCCCGAACCCCCAGGGTGGATTCACCACCAGCATGCCTGAGCCGGTCATGCCCCGCTCAGGCGGCTGATTGAGCAGCGCCTCACTGTGCCAGATCTTGCGCACGCCACTGCGTGCCAGTCGTTCCGCCAACTGACTGTGAACGCCACTGGTCAGCTGTGGATACCAGACCAGGAAAACCCCGTGGCGGCACTTCTGCCAGGCCCTGGCCAGAGTGTCCGCCACGCGCCGGTAATCCTCCTTGAGTTCATAGGACGGGTCCACCAGTACCAGCAGTCGCGGCGCCCGCGGTGGCAGGTGACCCAGCAATCCGTTCAGGCCATCCTCCGCCAGCACCGACACCGGGCGCTCCCGGGCCCATTGCTGCAGACGTGATGACTCTCCGGAGTGAAGCTCGAAGGCGGTCAGCGAGTCCTGTTCCCGTTGCAGGCAGCTGAACCAGGCCGGCGACCCAGGGTAATAACGCAGTTGCTCCAGCCCCCTGTTCAGTCGTTCGAGCTCCTGCAGAATGGGTTGCCAGTCGGCCCCCGAAAGCTGATCACGCCGCGCCCATAGCCGCCGTATCCCGGCATCCGCCTCGGCGGTCTTGCGGGCGCGATCCGCTTCCAGGTCGTAATGGGCAATCCCGGCATGGGTATCAAAGCCGGCGATGGCCGAGGGCTTGGCCTGCATCATGGTCAGGGCCAGCACCTGGGCCGCGTGCTTGTGCACATCGGCAAAATTGCCGGCGTGGTACTCGTGGAGATAACTCAACATCCGATCCGCTCCGGACTCCGTATCAGGGGTGGCTTCATTAGGCCCGATGATCGACTTCCAGACAAGGCGGGTGCCGGTACGACTGACGGGGAAAGCCTGTTAATCTTTGCCATCAACAAACGACGGCTCGACCATCGTGACTTACCATCAACCGGGAGATCGCCCTTGTCGGAGACGCAACGCTCGCTGAAAACCGCTGACCAGCTCTACAGCCTGATCGCCAATGAAGAGGATGCCAGAGTCTGTACCGATCTGCCGGAGGACGCCTGCCGGGAGGTACCGCGCAACTTTTTCCTGATCCTGTTCAGTAACGTGCTGACCAAGCTCGGTGATCTGCTGATCAGCCCGAAAACCGTCCTGGCCTGGTTGTTGAACGCCGTTGGGGCGCCGGCATTGGTAGCCTGGCTGGTTCCGATCCGGGAGTCGGGCTCGATGCTGCCCCAGATGGTCATCGGTGCCTGGGTAAGGCGCAAACCGGTACGCAAATGGTTCTGGACCCTCGGCGCCCTGGGCCAGGCCGTCAGTGTTGCCACCATGGCTGCCGGGGTATGGTTCCTGCAGGGTTATTACGCCGGTGGTGTGGTGGTCGCGGCACTGGTGCTGTTTTCCCTGGCCCGGGGGTTCTGTTCTGTATCCATGAAGGATGTGCAGGGCAAGTGCATTCCCAAGGGCCGCCGGGGCCGCCTGTCCGGTCTGGCCACCACCCTGGGCGGCAGCGCTACCGCGATACTCACCATCGTGCTGTTCTGGGACCGGGGCGACCCGTCAATGCTGTTCTATAGCCTGTTGCTGTTGCTGGCAGCGGGCTTCTGGGTGGTGGCCGGCGTGCTCTTTGCCAGCGTCGACGAGTATAACGGCGAAACCAGCGGTGGCGGCAATGCCCTGAAGGATGCCTTCAATAACCTGAGTCTGTTGCGGGATGACCCGCCGTTCCGCCACTTTGTGATCACCCGTGCATTGCTGCTTTGCTCCGCCCTGGCGGCGCCCTATTTCGTATTGCTGGCGCAGAAACAGGCCGATTCCGCCTGGCTGCTGGGGGTTTTCCTGCTCACCAGCAGCCTGGCCAGTTCCATCAGCGCCAGTATCTGGGGCTGGATGGCGGATGCCAGCAGCCGACAGGTCATGATCCGGGGTGCCATCATCGCCAGTGGTATCTGCCTGGTGGTGGGTTTTTCAGCGTTGATTTACGGCGAGCAGGTCGGTGGCATCTGGCTCTACCCCCTCGCCTTCTTTATTCTCAGCATCGCCCACGCCGGGGTGCGCCTGGGCCGCAAGACCTATCTTGTGGATATGGCCGGCGGTAACAAGCGGACCGATTACACCTCGGTCAGCAACTCGGTCATCGGTCTGCTGCTGCTTGTTGTCGGCGGCCTGACCGCCCTGCTGTCACTGGTGTCAAACGTGGCGGTGATTCTGGCACTGGGTTTCATGGGCCTGGCAGGTGCGGTCAGTGCGGTGCGCCTGGAAGAGGTCTGAGGCGCCGTCCCGGGATTATCAGGGCGCACGACCATCATTCAGCGCCAGCGCGCCCCGCACCACCCGGTAGATATACCAGATGGCCAGCCCCAGCAGGATGAACCAGCCGATGAAAATGACGATGGTCACAGTGCCTACCACCCCCCACAACAGCGCGAGCCAGAAGGTGCGGATCTGCCAGCGGAAATGGGCAGCGAGCGTAGGGTTCCGGGCCTCGTCCTGCTTCACATAGTTGATAATGACTCCGGCTACCGCCATCAGGCCGGTCGTGGGAATGGCTAACGCCTGCAGCAGATAGACGGCGACGACCACCTTCCACAGGGGGTCTTCGTCCAGGCGTCGCTCTTGCTGCCCGGCGGGAATAAATTCCGCATCGGTCAAGGCTTGTTCCTGTATTTGAGCATGTTGGCCCAGTATAGGCACTGATGAGGGCGGGACACCAGTGTGCCTTAACACTAGCGTCCCGTGTGGCTGGTGGCCGGCTTGTAGCCAAGCCGCAACCCACCCCAATGGCGACCCTTCACGAAGATCGGCACCGACAGGTCGTGCATGATCTCGCCGGTATCACGGCGATAGGTCTGCAGTAGCATGTTGTCGGTGTGGCTGCCGCAACGGGCACCGGTGCGGTCATTGAACAGCCGCTTGCTGCGGCTGCGTACCAGGTCCTGTTCCGGGTTACCGGTAGGCTCATGGGCAAAAACCCGGTTATGGGTAGGCACGTAACCATCGGGGGCCGTGGCAATGGCAAAGACCAGGGCGTCATGGGAGGCTGCGACCGGTTCCTGGAACTCCGGCAGCACACGATCCGTAAACTCATCGAAGCCGCTGTGGTACTTGACGGGAGAGGTATTCGCAATAGGCGTGCGTTGCTGGTCAAACAGTTGTGCCTCAGTCAGCTCGCCCTTCTCCAGAGCCTGCTCGAAGCGTTTACCAATGGCATCGGCGGTGGTTGTCGCCTGCTCGTAAAAGAAACGGTGATAGCTTTCCCTGCTGCTGGCGGCAAAGGCGGCATTAGCCTGCTCCGCCAGATCCATCAGGCGCGCCGCCTGAGTCGCCAGCTCGCCGACACCCCGGTCGCTCTCGGACATCTCGTCCCGCAGGGTTTCCACCCCCTGGAGAATCTGCTCCAGGTTGCGCTCGTTCTCCCGGTCACTTTCGGCGATGGCAAACACTTCAACCTCCAGTTGGTCCGCCTCATGTCCGATACGCTCCAGGCTGCCGGAGACAGACTCCACCGATGTCAGTCCCCGGTCCACGGAATCGGACAGTTGCTCCACACCATCCAGGATACTGGCGGTGGCCTGGCGTATGTCCGCCAGCACACCGGCCACTTCCGAAGTGGCCTCTGTGGTTCTCGATGCCAGGCTTCTTACTTCGTCGGCCACCACGGCGAACCCCCGCCCCTGTTCACCGGCGCGGGCCGCCTCGATGGCAGCGTTCAGCGCCAGCAGATTGGTCTGCTCGGCGATAGCCTCAATGACCGAGGTGACTCCCTGGATCTGGTCAGACTTGTCGTTGAGTTCGCGGATCAACGAGAGATTCTGTTCTGACTGTTGATGCACCTTGCGGATATCGCCGATGGCAGATTCCAGGGCCCCGCGGCCATCGCCGCTGAGCCGGCTGGCACCCTGAGCCCGCTCGGCGGCGTCTCCGGCCTTGCGGGCACTGTCACGGACGGTTTCGGTGACCTGGCCGGCATAGTCGGCCATTTGCCGGGTTTCACTGACCTGGCGGTCCAGGCGTTGTTTGAGCTGGTCCACGGCCCAGGACACCTCGGCCGCGGAAACCGCGTTCTGGTCTGCGGAGCTGGACAGGGTTCCGGTCAGGGTCCGGCCAGTGGCCGCCTCCTCGAGCAGTGTCTGGAAACGGGCATACCATGGATGGCGCCGGTCCAGTTCTCCACGGGCGAGTTGATCGGTGGCCACCAGCATGGGCGACATCACCCACCGCCACCACAAACCACCCGTCACCAGGGCCGCAAGTGCCGTCACCAGCACAACCAACCATACATTGCCGGCACTCGCCTGGCTGCTCATACCTGCTGCCACGGAAGTTGCAAGCAATGGCAGCAACCCGGTTAACACAGCAAACCGGTCTGGCATCCCCATCTGGACCTCTCTGAATTATTGTATTGTTCATATTATAGTCAGGTCAGCATACGACAAAGTCACCGCGAATAAATCCGACTTTAGTTAAATCAGGCTTTCAATTTACATCAATTAACATTCACACCGCATGGACACAGAAACGCCGGCCCGAGGGCCGGCGCAGATATCGAAGCTATCTGTTTCCGTTCAGCGACTGGTCAGGGCATCACGCCCCAATAACGCCACCACCATCCCGGGTCACAACCACAACGGAAGAGCGGGGATGTCCTTCCGCAGAGTCCTCGGGCCAGGCAACCGGATGCTGGATGCCCACGAACATGCTGGTGCGGTCCGGGGTGGTCACCACACCGGTAACCTCACAGTTGGTGGGCCCCACCAGGAAACGCTTGATTTCCCGGGTATCCGGGTTCGCTGCCAGCATCATGTTGTTGCCCCAGGGCTCGCCCCAGCGCCCGTCGGTCTGGATCCACAGGCGGCGGTCAGAGTCGAACCACAGGCCATCGGGGCTGTTGAACAGGTTCGATTGATCCAGCTCCACCACGGCGTCTCCCTCCACCACGGTCTGGGTGCCGCTGTCGCCAGCGAACACAAAGATGTCCCAGTCGAAGGTGGTGGCGGTATGATCGCCATTGGCTTCCATCCAGCGAATGATGTGGCCATCCGGGTTGGGGCCATTGGGGTTGGCAGCGTCTTCCTGGGCTTCGGTGCGATTGTCGTTGTTGGTCAGCGTGAAGTAGACCTCTCCGGTCTGCGGGTCCACGGCTCCCCATTCCGGGCGATCCATGGGAGTAGCACCGGCGATATCGGCGGCGAGACGGGTATTCAACAACAGGTCGGCCTGGTCCTCGAACGCCGCATCGAACTGGATATCACCTACCATGGTGCCAACCGCGTCGGTCATCTTCTGGACAAAGCCGGCATCGTCCATGGACAGGGGCAGCCATTCCCCGCTGCCATCGTCATTGAAACGGGCTACATACAGGGTACCGGTGTCCAGCAGGCTGCCATCGGCGGTGGCAGCGCGATATGGCTGGGCCGACACAAACTTGTAGATGTACTCGAAGCGGCTGTCGTCACCGGAATAACAGACCACCGGCTGGCCTTCCACCGCCGGGGCGAAAATCACCCCTTCGTGGCCGAACTTGCCCAGGGCGGTGCGCTTCTGAGGAACGGACTCCGGGTCAAAGGGATCAATTTCGACCATATAACCGAAGGTGTTGGCCTCATTGCGGTAATCGTCAGTCGCGGAGGCTCCAGTGCTGGTCGCATCGAAGCGGACATATGCATCGGCGCGACTATCCGCCAACTCCCACTTATAGCGGCGGGATTCGGCCATGACACCCGCACGTTTGTACTCCTTTGGCATGGGCTCGTCACGGCAAGCGAAATAGCCGTGCCAGTTTTCTTCGGCGGCCAAATAGGTGTTCCAGGGCGTGGGGCCCATGGAACAGTTGTTGAGGGTGCCGCGGGTAGCGGTGCCATCGTTGCTGTACCTGGTCACCACCTTGTCGTCGCCCCGGACCGGCCCCTGCAGTTCCATGGGTGTGGCACCGGTGATACGGCGGTTATACGCGCTGCCATGCACCAGCTCCCACTGGCCATTACTGTCGCGGCGGATGTGCGCCACAGTGACGCCGTGGGCAGCAATTTCCTTGCGCACTTCATCGGCCGGCCGGTCACCGTTGCCCAACGTCGTAGGCCCGTTGGGATGCGCTGCGTCCGCATCGATATACTCGTGGTTGAACACCAGCAGGCCCTCAGTGGAGCTGTTACCACCCTCATTCACGTCGATGGGATAATAGTGCATGCCGTCATGGTGCATGCCTACCTGCTGCTCCTGCTGCTCACCGGTGTTGTTGGCCTGCAGGTCAAAGTCCGGATAGGCACCGGTTACCGGCGTCCCCCAGGGCAGGAAAACCGTGGCTGTGTAGCCAGCCGGCACAGTGATCTGATTCGCATCGGTGGGTGCTACCGGCTCGAAACCCAGAGAAAGGGATTGGCCACCACTGTCGCCATTGCCACTGTCATCACCGTCGTCATCATCGCTGTCGCTGCCGCAGCCGGCCAGAGACAGGCCCATAAAGCCGACCAGGGCAGCGCCCATGGTGCCTTTCATGACAGTCCGACGCTGCATGCGTGAAGAAAGCACCTGATGGAAGGGCTGATTGTCGCTGTGGTTCACGACGGGTTCGTGTTCAGGGTCAAGCTTGATCAGGCTGGGTGCATTCTGGTCTTTCATGGTCTCTCTCACTTCTGATTATCAGAGGTTGTGGAGACCACAGGATGGGCAGGATAGTTTACAGAGCAGTGACAGAAACTTGTCACTTTTTACTACCCTGGATGACAGGGCGCCTGGCATGCCAATTCGATGGCACCGAAAAAACCAAAAAAAAGCAGGCACCCGGGATGCCTGCTCTTCCTGACGAAGATGTGCCCGGAGATTTACTGGGTCATTTCGTCTTCGGCCTCTTCCATGGACTCATCCACTTCCTCGCCGGCTTCCTCCATTTCCTCGCCCATGTCATCGGCGGCATCGGAGGCAGATTCAGCGGCACCTTCTATCGGGCCTTCCTGAGTGCCGGTTGCATCCTCGAAGGTTTCCTCGGTGGCATCGGCCGCGTCCTCGGTCATTTCCTCAACGTTTTCCGCAGCCTGGTCAAAATCTGCGCCTTCTTCGGTGTCGTCGCTGCAGGCAGCGAGCCCCAGAACCAACATCAATGTGAAGAAACTCAGCGTCAGCTTTTTCATCAGTCATCCCTTTTGGTTGGTGAGAACACGGCCAGCCCCGACAAATCGAGACATGGTTCACGTTCGCCGTGTCGTCAGCACCGATACTAGGACACTACCTGTCACAATTGCATTGCCATCAGATTACCGGATGTCAATAACCGTTCAGGTTGTAACCATCGATAATCAGGATGTGATCCACTGCCAGCAGCACACCCTTGTCCAGAGCGATATAATCGCCCCCGGGACGGGTGAACAGGTCACGGATACGTGAATGTACTACCTGAACCTGTCCGGCTGCATCCCGGTAGACCAATTCAACAATCTGCTGCTGAAGGATGTAATGGGTCAGTTTCGACTTGAGGGACGATTCCAGTAAGGGCCTTGCTTTCGCCATATCCTTGCCTATGGTGAGCGGGAACCGAAAATAGCGAATTCCTGGAAATACGCCATGCTGCATAATGATTATCAGACACCGTGATAAGTCTGGATCAGTTTGCCGGTATTTTCCAGAAACCGGCAGCAACAATGAGACGATGTGTCAGACCGATTCAATCGCCCACCTGTTCGCTGTCGAGGCTTTTGTTTAGAATAGCCCCCCTTTCAACTCGCCACCGAACAGGATGATCCATGGACTGGCTTCAGGTTGTGATCCTAGCTCTGGTACAGGGCATTACCGAATTCCTACCGGTTTCGTCTTCCGCCCACCTGATCCTGGTGCCGGTGCTCACCGAATGGCAGGACCAGGGTCTGGCCTTCGACGTTGCCCTTCACCTGGGCAGCCTGCTGGCCGTGGTGCTGTATTTCCGCACAGAGCTGATGGCGATGACCGGCAGCTGGTTCCGCTCACTTCAGACCCGTAAACCGGACGCTGACGCCAGGCTGGCCTGGGCTGTCCTGCTGGGTACCATACCGGTGGGACTGGCAGGCCTCGCGTTCAAGGACACCATTGAAACGGTGCTGAGATCACCATTGTATCTGGCCGCCGGCCTGATCGTATTCGGCGTGGCGCTGGCCTGGGCCGACCTGCGTCATCGTGGCAGCCGCACGGAATATCAGATGACCTGGAAGGACGTTCTGATCATCGGCTGTGCCCAGGCCGTGGCCCTCTTTCCGGGCACGTCCCGCTCGGGCATCACGATTACCGCCGCCCTGTTCATGGGTATGAACCGGGAGGCGGCGTCACGCTTTTCCTTCCTGCTGTCCATTCCGGTAATCGTGCTGGCCTGTGCGCTGTTGATCAAGGATCTGGCGGCAACACCGGAACCCATCCAGTGGGGCGCCATGGCGGCGGGAGTCCTGCTCTCGGGGATCTCTGCCTACCTGTGTATCCACTTCTTCCTGGCCTTTATCAAGCGCATCGGCATGATGCCGTTTGTGGCGTACCGGATCATCCTCGGCGTTATCCTGATCGGTGTGTTTGCCTGATGATCTGACCCTCGTCATACGCCGATGTCAGAACCAGTTTGCCTGCATATCGAGGCAGGTGGTGTCCTGGTTCTGCAGCAACACCAGGTCCTGCGCCACTTCCGGCAGGGTCCAGTGGAAGAAGTAGCGGGCGGCATGTAGCTTGCCCCGGTAGAAGCTTTCCTCGCCTGGTGCGGCCTCAGCCAGTTTGCGCGCAGCCGCATTGGCCTGTTGCAGCCACATCCAGCCCGCCAGCATCTCACCAAACAGGTGCAGGTAACGGCTGGCGTTGGCCAGAACACGATCCTCCGCCCCATCCTGCAGGCCCTGCCCAAGCCCCTGGGTAACCTTCACTGCCCGTTGCAGGGTCTCACTCAGGGACAGGGCCCACTGCTGGGTGTCCTGGGTGGACGCTGCTTCAAGATCCTTCTGCAGGGACTGCAGGAACAACTGCAAACCATGGCTCTGGTGTTGCCACACCCGCTGCCCCAGAAACTCCCGCGCAAGGCGGCTGGTTTCCCCGGGATCAGGGATCCGGCTGGTATCACCCGCCTTTCCCAGGCTCACTGAGGTCAGCCAGGCTGCCTGCCGGGGCCACCAGGCAATCAATGGTTCCAGGAATGCCAGCAGACGTTCGCTGTTCTGTCGCCGTTCCGCTTCGGGATGACTCTGGACATCCTCGGCCAGAGACGCTCCATACAGCCCCATGGCCAGAGCGGCTTCGCTGCGACTCTTCGCCACCAGCAGGCGCCCCCGCAAATCCGCCGCTTGCGGTGCATCCAGATCCGCCGCCTCCAGTTTTTCCAGCAATGCCCGGTAATCCTGCCAGGCGCTGACCGATGCCGCCATGGGCGCTGCCACCAGATCTTCCGAACGGGTACGGAACAGTCGCGATTGCTGTCCGGCACTCTCGTACAGGGCGTTACCCAGGGTCAGGATGACTTCCGGCACTACGCCCACGGAATCACCTGCCAATGCTTCCGCCCGCTCATCGCCGGCACTGCTGCGACCTGCCGACAAACGACTGAAGGTCTCCACCACGGCCCCGAGAGAGCTGCGGGAATGCTCCTGGTAGCGATCGCGGGAGGCCAGGGCACCGGTATCAAGGACGTCAAACAGCTGGAACAGGAATTCCCGGGATTCGACCTGACTGGCAACCATGATTTCTCACTCTGATCTGATGGACAACGGGCCGGGGTTCGGAGAGCCCGGCCGCCCGGCGGGCGCCTAGTGTGCCTTAACATTCGGCGACAGCCTCGCACAGGGCGGTCTACAGATCCATAGTCAGGCTCACATTGCGACGGGATAGTGCCTGGCTGAAGGCGCGGCACAGATCCACCAGGGGGTGGGAACCATCAGTTCACGCGGGGATACACACCGCAGACACCGCCTCTGGACAATACCCACTGCCACAACTGGATCTCACGGGCACGGAAAGCTCCGGCACAGGACAGCAGATAATAGCGCCACATCCGGAAAAACCGGTCCCCTAACTCGTCGGCGAAACGGGGCCAGGCTTGCTCGAAGTTGCGGTACCAGGCCATCAGTGTCTTGTCATAATCCGGACCGAAATTGTGCAGGTCCTCCACCACGAACAGATCGTCCACCGCATCGCCAATCTGGCCGATGGAGGGCAGCTCGCCATTGGGGAAGATATACCTGTCAATCCAGGGATCATTGCCATGGGTGCGCCGGTTGCTACCGATGGTGTGCAGCAGGAACAGGCCGCCCTCCTTCAGGCAGCGATGGGCCACTTCCATGTAGGTGCGGTAGTTCTTCTCACCCACATGTTCGAACATGCCGATGCTGACAATGCGGTCAAAGGTTTCGTTCACCTCCCGGTAGTCCTGCAGCCGGAATTCCAGCGGAAGATGCGGGTATTTTCGGCGGGCGTGCTCAGCCTGCTCCCGGGATATGGTGATACCCACACATTCCACCCCGTAATGCTCGGTGGCATAAGCCATGAAACTTCCCCAGCCACAGCCTATGTCGAGCACCCGCATGCCGGGCTCCAGCTGCAACTTGCGGCAGACAAGATCGAGTTTGGCTTCCTGGGCTTCATCCAGGGTTCGGGCATCTTTCCAGTAACCGCAGGTGTAGGTCATACGGGCATCAAGCATGGCCCCGTAAAATTCGTTACCAAGATCATAGTGCCGCTCGCCGACTTCCCTGGCACGGGCAACCGTCTGCCGGTTGAGCAGGCGGGCTTTCAGGCAGTGCAACAACACCCGGGTCGGGCGCACCTGCTGGGCCAGGCGCGCCCTCAATAGCCGGCAGATGAACTCATCAAGCGCCTGCGACTCCCAGGCGCCATCCATATAGCTCTCGCCAAGCCCCAGATTACCGCCGGTGAATATGCGTTCGGGCACCCCGGGGGCGTTGAGCTGCATATCCCAGGGCCTGTCGCCGCCCAGGGAGATATCCGCTTTCGCCAGAAGATCCCGCAGGTAGTCCTGCATGGACGATCGACCTGTGAGCCTTGCCTTGACAGATTGCCTGGACAGTTCCATGACACTTTTCCTCCTGAAAAGCCGCAGAAACTACATACCTGTGTTAACAATAGACCCGGAACGCCCATTTTTTAAATTGGCACGCTCTATGGAACAGGAAGGTCCTATATATTCCTAACTATGACGCCCAAAGCGACACTCACCTTCCGGGAAGTCACGGACGGCTGCGGACGGGACCCGCCATTCTATCGGTTCCAGATCACCACGCCCTGGCGATCATCACCAATGCCGATAACGATTCCACCACGATCACGGTCGTACCGGTGATGGTCCCGATAACCTTGTCTGTGCCGACGGTCGCGCCTGTCGTTATCATGGTGCCACCGACGCTTCTTGTGATGGCCATGGTGCCAGCCGTTGTCCCGGTGGTGGTGCCTGCGGTGGTACTCATGGGAATCCCGAACCCGCATTCTCATCCGCCCGTCGGAGCGTTCACCTTCTTGGTGCCATTCCCGGCCCCGTTCGTGGTGATCACGGTCAGCCATGACCACGGGGGCGGTGCCCAAAAGCACCAGAGTTGTTAAGGCAATCAGCCAGCGTCTCATCATGATCCTCCTTTTGGCCTCTGCTGCCGGATACAGGAAACCCTGTCCTGTCCGGCATTTTCCGTACTTTAACGCGGGGGATGTAAAGCCATGCCTGGAAAGGCGTAAAGATCCGGTAAAGACCCGGTGTCCCGTGCGGTTAATTCGCTGACCTACTGCGTGACGCTGGGGCCTCTGGCCAAGGCGCCAGTCCGCAGGTGTGGTGGTTCCACATCAAGGGCTGGCAACACCGGCCAGAGGCCCCAGCGTCGCGCCCTTCGGGAGCCACTGAGAGCCTTGAGAGCTGTGTTGCGCTGACTCGATTTGGAACCACCGGAGCGCCGGCCGCCAACCCTTCGCCACCGCGCCTCGCTCTCAAGGCTCTCAGTGGCTCAGTAGGCCAGCGAATTAACCGCACGGGACACTAGTACCCTGGTCTGGATAAAACAGGCCATTTGGCAAGTCGGGCCGTGACTCCATCGACCCCATCAAGACAAAAAACGCCTACCGTGTCTCAACATGAAGTATTTGATGTAAGACATGTCATATTTCTCGAGACATTTACTGGTTTTGTCTTAATTAATCTTTAGCCTTGCTATACAGGTTCCGGTTAAACACCGGTAATCCGATGTGGGAGGAACTGGAGTTTCTCCAATAAAAACAGGGCCCGATGGCCGGCACAGCCATCTCCAGTGGGCCCGATAAGTAATGTGAGGGAGGTGCCTGTGTCAGAAGACAAACCGTCAAATAAGCCGATCAATTCCGGGAGGCGTCAACTGATGATTGGCTCCGGCCTGGTTGGCGCAGCAGCGGCCGTAAACCCCGGCATGGCATTCGCAGGCTGGGGAAACCGCAGCTGGGGCTGGTGGTGGAACCCACAAGAAAACGTTGAAACCGTTGACTGGACCGTTGAGCAACTGCGAACGGCGCTCAATGCCCTGAGAGATGACACGTTCTTTGCCATGATCGCCTTTGGCGTTCCCGGCGATGACCCCTATTCCGAGTACCAGGGTGTCAGCACACCCTACCCCGGTGGCATCACCACCCGGGCCGACCTCTACCTGGCCGGCGGTACAGACCTGCTGATTCCCATCCCCTCGGAGTTCAAGGCACAACTGCTGGCCTCAATCGCCACCTATCTGCAGTTTTCGCCTATGGACATCCCCGAGATGGCCTCTGAGGATGTTGGTGAGAACGGCGAATACATTCTGGAGAACCTGGACCGCACCTTTACCGAACTACTCGAGGGTGACGTATCCAACTCGGTTCTGGCGGCACTGCTGCTTAACCTGGCTGCCACCCGCATTGCTGGCTCCATCGACGGCCCATTCCCATCGCCGTTTGCCAACCTGAGCTGGGACCAGAAGGCTCAGGTATTTGAAGAGCTGGAAAACGAGCACTCCTGGCTCAAACGCGCCATTGCCTGGGCGATCCCCAACCGGGATTACCGGGAAGCGACCCCTGGCGTCATTAACCTGATGGTTGCGTTCCTGTTCCGCGTCAGCGGCTTTGGCAGTTACTGCGAGTTCGCTGTATTCAACCCGGCCACCCGCGAAGTGGTCCAGCGTCCGCTGGGATGGGTTCTGAGCCAATATGCACCCGATGCACCGCCCAGTGGCATCGGTAGTGACGACTTGATCGGTTATTTCCAGGGTCGGAGGAGTGTTTGATGCGTGATGTTATTATTATTGGCGCCGGTGGCGGTGGTCCCGTAGTCGCCAAAGAGTTGGCCGAACGCGGCCTGGATGTACTGATGCTGGAAGCGGGCGCACGTCACGCTAATCCAGAACAGGAATGGTCTGCCCTTGAAAATCACATGAACAGCTCCCTGTCGGGCAAGCTGCGCTTTGGACCGTCAGACCCGGCCAAACCTGCCTGGTTCCGGGAAAAAACCTCGCCTGGCGCCTTCTCCCAGGTCGCCGGCGTCGGCGGCACCACCCTGCACTACTACGGCAACAGCCCCCGGGCCATGCCCGGCGTGTTTGCCGGTTACAACGGTCGCGACAGCCGCATGTACGACCATCGGCACCGTTTCCCGTTCAGCTACGACGAGATGCGTCGTTACTATGAGTGGACCGAAGCGACCCTGCCCGTGCAGACCGCCGCCATGGGCACGAAGGAAAAGGCCTTCTTTGACGCGGCAGCGCTTTCCGGCCTCACACCGATTACCGGCAAGGACATTACCCACGCCGGTTTCCGGCCCCAGGAGAATGCCATCCTGCAGCCGGGCGGCACTGCCGGCAAGACCAGTGATCCATCTCAGCTGAACTACCCCAATGCAACCGGCTGTACCCTGTGCGGTCACTGCTTCCAGGGCTGCATGCTGCCCAAGGGCGCGCCTCGCAACCTGAAGGCCCGCCGCTCGACCGACAACAGCTATACGCCCATGGCCCTGACCGCCGATCTGTGGAAACCGGGCGGCAAGGCCGTCACCCTGATCAGTGATGCCTACGTTACCCGGATCCTGTCGGACCGTCGCTGGGGCCGTCGTATGCAGAAGGCCACGGGTGTTGAATGGCGTGACGTCAACACGGGTGAAGTTCATACCGAGGATGCCAAGGTCGTGGTCATGGCCGGCGGCTGTATTGAAAACCCGCGCCTGTGGATGAACAGTGACCTGCCCGATCCCAATGGCTGGGTTGGGCGGGGCCTGACCGATCACGCCCTGGACTGGGTAACGGGCATCTTTGATCATGACGTGGGCGGTGCCACGGGTACAGCCTGTTCCTCCCGCGCTGATTTCCCGGGTTATGGCGCTATTCAGAATACCGCGAACACCCCGGGTGTGGCCGCCAACAACCTGGCGCAAAGCGATAGCGGCATCCGTGGAGCCTACACCAATGGTGTCGGCGGCCAGGGTGCCTGGGACGGCCAGGCCGGTCGCGTCTTCGGTACCGAGCTCAAGGAGATGATGTCCAACATCAACAACCAGATGAGCATCCTGGTACTGACCGATGATGACGTGGAAAGCCAGAACAAAGTGGACGTATCCCGCGTGTTCGAGGATGACCACGGCCCCGTCGCCCGGGTCAGCATCGACAAGCGCCGCCGTTCACGCCGCACCCAGCGTAACCGGGACTACCTGGCCAACAAGTCTGCGGAGATCCTGCGGGCTGCCGGCGCCACGAAGATCATTCGCACCGACTGGGCGCCGGTGCTGCTGCACCTGCAGTCCTCCATGCGCATGGGCGACAGCCACCGCGACTCGGTGCTGGATGAAAACTGTGAAGCACGGGCCGTGGAAGGTCTGTTCATTGCAGATAACTCCGCCCTGCCGAACTCACTGGGCGGGCCCAACCCGACCCTGAGCACCCAGGCTCTGGCCACCCGTACTGCGGAGAAAATCTTCCAGCAGTACTTCGGCGGCGATATCTGGGTAGGACAGGAAAGCCCGATCTGCTCCATTGATGACGTGGTCACCCAGGCCGTTATCAATCGGGGCCTGTAAGAGAATATCGCTACCAGGAACCGGTAGCGATAGCCGGAACGGACTCTGGCGACCTTTGGGGGTAACACTCTGCTTGCAGAGTGTCGTTTTGGCCCGGCAGTTTCTGCCGGGCCTTTTTTGTGCCTGACGGTCAGCGGTCAAGTGCCCTGAGACAATGGGAGAGTGTCTGGGCAATACCGGCGTTGAGACGCAGGTCCAGCATGTCATCAGCCCGGGTGCGCCCCAGATTGAGCGCGGCCATGGGTTTGCCCCACTCCCGGGCGTAACGGCAGAAACGCAGCCCCGAATACACCATCAGCGAAGACCCCACCACCAGCAAGCCGTCCGCCTCGCGAAGGTAGTCCAGCCCACGATTGACTCGCTCCCCCGGCACAAAGTCTCCGAAAAACACCACATCCGGTTTCAGGATACCGCCACAATCCGGACAGTCGACAACCCGGAAGCGGCTGAAATCCACCTCCAGATCCGCGTCGCCGTCCGGGGCCGCACCGGCGGAAAAGTCCAGGAAGCCGGGATTGAGGTCAGCACACCAGTGGTGCATCTGATCACGTTCACAGCGATAACCACAGCCCATGCACAGTACCTGATCTGCTCGCCCATGCAGATCGATTACCGCCCTGCTACCGGCCTTCTGGTGCAGGCGGTCAACGTTTTGGGTAATCAGCAGATCGGTGTAGCCCAGCGCCTCCAGTCCGGCCAGATGCTGATGGGCTCTGTTCGGTGACGCATGGCGGATTACCGGCCAGCCCAGCAGGCTTCGCCCCCAGTAGCGCTGGCGAAGTGTGTGATCTGACAGGAAGGCCTGGTGCTGCACGGGCTGGCGACGTTTCCAGGCACCCCGGGCGTCACGATAGTCGGGAATCCCCGAGTCCGTGCTTACCCCCGCCCCGGTCAGTACAAGTAGCCGGGGATGGCGACGAATATACTCCGCCAGTCTCGCCGCCGCTTCCTCCGCGGCCATTTCCACCGGTTCAGGGCCCTCGCCGGGCATGGCAACCGAACGTGTGGTGGGGCGCATGGATGTCATTACCGGCCTCCTGGTGTCCCGTCTGGGTCATTCGTTAATCTAGAGCCACTGAGGGGACACTACCCTCAAGCAATGGTTGCAGGGGCGTGAGTCTGTCGACCAGAAAGTCCTGGGCAATCCGGACCCGGGCCATCTTGCGCAGGTCCTGGTGGGCCAGTAGCCACAGATCTATGCTCTCACCCTCAAGGGGGTCGGACAACCGCCTCAGGTCACCGGCCCGGTCACCCAGGTAACAGGGTAACACCCCCAGACCACCGCCCGAACGGACCAGGCTGTACATGCCAAACAGGCTGTTACAGCGAATGGTCGCTGCCGGTCTGCGCAGGTTACGTCGATACCAACGGCCCGTTGCCAGGTGCACAAGGCTTTCGTCCGGTACAATCCATACGTGAGCGCCTGGCAGGTCGGATTCATCGAACGAATTCTGTTCCAGGTAAGCCTGACTGCCGTAGATGGCGGATTTGATGCAACCGATGCGGGAACCCACCAGGGTCTTCTGTGGCTGATTGGTCGGCCGCAGCACCAACTCCGCATCGCGCTGGGTCAGGCCGGCCACATCGGTGCTGGAAATGGCCTCCAGTTCGATACCCGGGTGGGCCGCCACCACCTCTGTCAGCACAGGCGCCAGCAGCCCGTTGAGCAGGCTGTCGGTGGTGGCTATACGCACCCGGCCCTCCGGCTGGGCTTCCTGGCCCACCAGACGGCGCTCCAGGTTCTCCATATCCATCGACAGCCGATCCGCTTCCTGGAAGGCGAGTTCACCGGCAGGTGTCAGGGCGAGACCATCCCGGTTACGCTCGAATAAATGAACACCCAGCTCTTCTTCCATCTGGTCCAGCCGCCGGAGCACCGTGGTCTGGTGCACGCCCAGCAGCTCTCCTGCCCTGACCAGAGTGCCCCCATTGGCGAGAGCGTGTACATATCTCAGATAGTCCCAGTCCATAGTCCGTGCCCGTGTTTTTTATGACTGCAAATTTGCAACAGGAATATGCAGTTTAACGTATTTAAACTGCGGATAAGAGCGATCAAAATACCACCATCCTGACGAACAGGCCGGAAACCTTTCGTCGGGAGGCACCGAATCATGCAAGCAAACCAACCTCAGGAGGTAAGACGTATGCAAGATCGCGCCATAGTAACTCCCGTCCCCTCCACCGTGCTGCACAACGCCGTAGAGCTTCGTCGGGTGTACACCCGCATAGCCGCCCGGAAAGCTGTGAAAGTGGTGGCCCGCTGGATGCACGCTGTTCAGCAGCGTATCGCACTGTACATCGGCCCCACTCGGCCGACGGCAGGTTAATCGCAGGGACCGGCAAACAGACGACCGGCCGGGCCAAACGGTACACTGGAGCTGGCCGGACGCAAAAACACTTGCCACGGGAAGATGGGGCAGGCAGCATTCCGGTTCCATACACAGAACAGGAAACTGATCATGACACAGGCTACCGCCCGCCATATCCTTGTTGACAGCGAAGCCAAGTGCGAAGAGCTCAAGCAAGCCATCGAGAACGGAAAAGATTTTGCCGACGTTGCCCGCGAGCACTCCAGTTGCCCATCTGGTCGCAACGGGGGCGATCTTGGTTCTTTCGGCCCCGGTCAGATGGTGCCGGAATTCGACAAGGCCGTATTCAACGGCGAGCTGAATACCGTCATGGGCCCGATTCGCACCCAGTTTGGTTATCACCTGCTGGAGGTGACCAGCCGCTCCTGATACCTGATGGTTGCGGCCCGGATTACCGGGCCCGGCGGAAGGTCAGGTTGAAGCGGACATGGCCGGTGGCGCCACACCGGCCATCCGGGACCGGCGCGATACCATGGTATCGAAGCCGGTCTTCCCCACCCCACACCAGTACGTCCCCGTGTTCCAGCCGCAACCTCGCTGGCGAACCACCCCGCTTGAGACCGCCCCACAGAAAGACTGCAGGCAACCCGAGAGACACCGAAACCACCGGCCAGTGGAGGTCCTGTTCATCCTTGTCCTGATGCAGCCCCATCCTGGCACCAGGGCGATAACGGTTAATCAGGCAGACATCCGGATCAAAGCCTTCAAAACCCGCCCTCGAGGCAACGTCACGGGCAAGCCCCGAAAATGAAGGAGGCATGGCCGGCCAGGGTCTGCCAGTCTCGGGGTCCACCGCGCTATATCGGTATCCGCCTCTATCAGTAATCCAGCTCACATCGCCGCAGCCAGTCATGGCAGCGGACATCCGGCGACCACCCGGTGTCTGCATCTGACGGAATGGCGACACGGCCGACACCCCCTCAATGCCATCAAGTAAATCCTGCGCCAACGGCAACGCATACTCCCGGAACAGGAAGGCACATGGCCCCAGCCGTTCCGGCCCTCCAGGCTCGTTGAGGATATCCTGATCTGTAAATAAATCCGGCACTGCCCACCTCTTTTTTTACAGCCGAAACTGACGCCCAGGGTCACTATACAACGCTGTGCGGCGCTCTCACGACTGGGTCGGTGCGCGCAATGCTGCCTCCATCACGGCAGGAACCGACCAGGAACGCCTTTGGTCAGCCCTGGCCTGAATTATGCTCGATAACCGGTAGGTGCCAGTTTCCCGGCAAGTCGTAAAATAAGTTGACATAATTGGGGAGTCATCATGACCATTGTCACCTCAAGCCAGCAGGCCGATCTTCTCAACCGGCTGTACGAAAACAAACAAAAACAGCTCATGGCCGCCAGCAAACAGGGCAACTCACTGCTATACCGTGTTCTGGAAGCCGAGGCTCGCGCCATCAGTGACGCCATGAATTCTGCCAGCCGTCGCTGATCCACCCGCCGCATCGATCGGGGGCGCTCCTGACAAAGACTGCCCCCCCCCGGCCACGGATGCATGGCACCCGGCCATCAACCTTGCCAGTGCCGGCACCTTCATCTTGCTGAACCCTGACCACAGACTTCCTCCGTTACATTGGCGTTCCCTGGCGCCTTTTTGAGTACCAAATTACCCGAGGCTCCCTTACCCCCGCAATTCAGTCAGGTCGGTAACGAATTACCTTGTATTTAAGTGAGACGCTTAACATAAACGTCTCATTGTGAAGGCATAATGTAGGCGAAGTGAAAGAGCCCCTGAAGAGGATCCGTGGCCTGGCCGTTGTCAGGCAACCGATTGTTTTCCGGGGCTCTTTCAGTGTAGCGATCTTGTTCATGCCCTTATTCGCGACAAGTCGTCCTTGGATGCGCAGGGTATGACAACCAACCGGTCGCCTCTGGTCGTCCGAACTGCAAACGTGGATTGCTCGCTGTAACGCAAACCGATCGCAGGAGACCGGAGTGGCTCCAGCACACAGGTGTGCCTTAAAACAAGCCACCCCTACAACGAAGCATGCCAAGGAGGCGTTCGTGAAACGAGAGAGAGAAGCACAACACCCCCCACTCAACCCCGGCCGTCGTCGGGTACTGGTGGGTTCCGGTGTCCTGGGCGCGGCCGCCGCGGTGGCGCCGGGACTGCTGGTGCCGGGCCGGGCCTTTGCCGACCTGGACAGCGGTGACGTCCAGTGGACCGCGGAACAGCTCAAAGCCGCGCTGGAAGCACTGCGCGACGATACCTTCTTCGGGCTGGTCGCCTTTGCCGTTCCCGGTGACGACCCCTACTCCCAACAACAGGGTGTCAGCACACCGATTCCGGGCGGTATCGGAACCCGTGCCGACCTGTATCTTGTCGGCGGTATCGACCGGGTCGTGCCCCTGCCGCCAAGGTTCATGAACCAGCTGCTGGCGGGCATCGGGGCTTACCTGGACGCCGCCCCCCTTGCCATTCCGGACGACGCCGCTGCCACCCTGGGCGAAAACGGCGAATGGATACTGGAAAATCTGGATGCGTCCCTGAGCCAATACCTGGAAGAGGAGGTTCCCAACTCCATCATGCTGTCCCTGCTCCTGAATCTGGTGGCCAACCAGGTTATTGAGCAACCGGGCACAGGGCCCTTTATCGCCCCCTTTTCCAACCTGACCTGGGAACAGAAAGGCCGGGTGATGGCCGCACTGGACGGGGAAGGTTCCTGGCTGAAGAACGCCCTGCAATGGACCATTGCCGATCGTGACTTCCGGGAAGCCGCCCCGGGTGTACTGCAGACATTCGTATCGTTCGTGATCCGGATTGCCAGCTTCGCCAGCTACAACGAATTCGCGGTATTTGATCCGGAGAACCTGACGGTTAGCCAGCGCCCGCTGGGCTGGGTACTCAGTGGCTATGAGCCGGACGCGCCGCCCCTTCCGGATGGCGGAGACGACTTTATCGGTTATTACCAGGGACGGAGGAGTGCAGACAATGCGTGATGTGATCATCATCGGAGCCGGCGGCGGAGGCCCCGTCGTCGCCAAGGAACTGGCCGAACGCGGCCTGGACGTACTGGTACTCGAAGCCGGCGCACGCCACGCCAACCCGGAACAGGAGTGGTCCTACCTCGAAAACCACATGAACAGTACCCTGACGGGCAAATTCCGGGTGGGCCCCTCAGACCCCGCCAAACCCGGCTGGTTCCGCGAACTGACAAAGCCCGGCAGCATCTCGCAGGTGGCGGGTGTCGGCGGCACTACCCTGCACTATTACGGCAACAGCCCCCGGGCCATGCCGGGCGTATTCGCTGGCTATAACGGTGCTGACCGCAATCTCTACGACACACGCTTCCGCTTCCCTTTCAGCTACGATGAAATGCGCCCCTACTATGAGTGGACCGAAGCCACTCTGCCCGTTCAGACCGCCGCCATGGGCAGGAAGGAGAAAGCGTTCTTTGATAGTGCAGAAGCGGCCGGCCTCACGCCCATCACCAGCAAGGACGTCACGCGGGCCGGCTTCCGCCCGCAGGAGAACGCCATCCTGCAGCCGGGAGGCAACGCCGGTAAGACCCGGGACAGCTCACAACTGCGCTACCCGGATGCCACTGGCTGCACCTTCTGCGGACACTGCTTCCAGGGCTGCCAGTTGCCCAAGGGCGCACCGCGGAACCTGAAAGCCCGTCGCTCCACCGACAACAGCTATATTCCCATGGCACTCACGGCGGACCTGTACAAGGCCGGAGGCAAAGCCATCACCCTGATCACAGACGCCTATGTCACCCGCATCCTCAGTGAAAGGCCGCGGTTCAGCATGACCCGGGTAGCCCGGGGCGTGGAATGGCGGGACACCAACACCGGTGACGTTCGCAGCGAAGAGGCCCGGGTAGTGATTATGGCCGGCGGCTGTATCGAAAACCCGCGCCTGTGGCACAACAGCGAGTTGCCGGACTTCAATGGCTGGGTCGGTCGGGGCCTGACGGATCACGCACTCGACTGGGTAGTGGGGCAATTCCCCCACGATGTCGGCGGAACCCAGGGCCCGGCCTCATCCTCACGGGCGGACTTCCCCGGCTATGGCTCTATCGAGAATACCGCCAACATGCCGGCCATCCACGCCAACAATCTGAGCGACAGCAACACCGGTATCCGCTCGCTGTACAACAATGGGCTGTCCAATACCGGCTCCTGGGACGGGCCCTCCGGCCGGGTCTATGGCACTGAACTCAAGGACATGATGTCGGATGCCAATCGCCTGATGGCGGTATTGATCCTCACCGATGACGATGTGGAATACCAGAACCGTGTGGATGTCTCCCGGGCGTTCACCGACGACCATGGCCCGGTGGCCCGGGTGCAGATGGAAAAGCGCAACCGCTCCAGTCGAACCATCCGCAACCGCAACTACCTTACCAATCGCGCCGCGGAAATCCTGCGGGCCGGCGGCGCCTCAAAAATCATCCGCCTGGACTGGAATCCGGTGCTGCTGCACATGCAATCGTCCATGCGCATGGGGAGCAGTGCCCGCAATTCGGTGCTTGATGAGAACTGCGAGGCGCGCGCGGTGGAAGGGCTTTACATTGCGGACCACTCCGCCTTGCCCAATGCCATCGGGGGGCCCAACCCCACCCTGACGTCCCAGGCGCTGGCTACCCGCACCGCCGAGAAGATCTTCCAGAAGTACTTTGACGGCGATCCCTGGGTTGGCCGTGAAACCCCGGTGTGCTCCATTGACGACGTCGTCACACAGGCCGTTATCGAACGGGGAATCTGACCTTGTTCCTCCGGTAACGACCTTGCAGTACCAGCCCGGCGCAGCCGGGCTGCCCTTCCTCCTCTTGCCGGCCCGGCACCTGGGCCGGCCTTTTTCTCTCCGCCCGCATGCCCCTGAATCACTTCCGAAAGCCTGCCGGATATCAGGATAAATACTTACATATTCAACAAGTTGGGAGTTAACGCCTCATTACCAAAGTGTACTTGGATTTTAACTTGGAACCTATTCGTTTTGATTTAGCCTTGAATGTGCGGGTCGGGCGACATAGCTCGTGCCCGGGTAGTAATATCATCCGATGACCCAGGGAGGTCTGTACTATGCGAATGACATCCGGTATTGCCTGTGTGACTGTTTTCACAACTGCCATCTTCGCGGCGCCAGCGGTCATGGCGCAGGGGAAGACAGAACGGGACAGCTCTGGCTTCTTTGTCAGTGGCAGCTACGGTGGTTATAAGGCCCACGGCGGAGAATTCGACGACGAACGTGATCTGTACGGTGTTTCCGCCGGTTACCAGTTCAACCCGTTCTTTGCCCTGGAAGCCGACTATATCGACTTCGGCAAGTTCGGCGAGGATGACGTCCGCTCCGATCTCAAGGGCCTGTCACTCTCCGCCAAGGGCCGGCTGCCGCTCACCGAAGCCTTTGGTATTTACGGCAAAGTAGGTGCCTTCGCCTCGGATATGGAGGTCAGCGCCTTTGACGAGGATGAAACCTACGACGAAGTAAGCCCGTTCGTCGGTGCCGGCGTCGACTTCATGGTCACCCCTTCCCTGACCGCCTTCGCCGAGTACAACCGCTACAATGTGGATGACGTGGACGAAGACGACTTCAACGGGCAGGTTACCAACGACGGGCCCGAATTCGACACCGCCCGCGTTGGCCTGCAATACATGTTCTGATCTGACCGGGAGCTGCCGAAAGGAAACCGGCAGGCCAGGCTCCTTCAGTAACGCTATGCTTGAAGGAGCCAGACGGGACACTAAGTGGCTCAGGTTTTCGGGCCCCAGTGTCCCGTTTTTACTTGCACGCCAATGCAACGGAGGAGTCGATGGATCAATCCGAACTGCCATTGATCGACCTGTTGATCCGTTTGTCCATCGCCACAGGACTGGGTTTCCTGCTGGGCATTGAGCGGGAGCTACGGGGCAAACCTGCGGGTCTACGCTCCCACATGCTGGTAGCCATGGGCTCGGCGGCTTTCGTCATGGTGGGCATGGAAATCCTGTACGCCACGGCTACTGGCGATCCATCCGCACGGATTGATCCCACCCGCATTGTTGAAGGTGTCGTCGGAGGCATCGGCTTTCTGGGCGCAGGGACCATCATCCAGGCCCGGGGCAACGTGCAGGGTATCACTACCGGCGCTTCCATCTGGATCGCCGGGGCCGTGGGTGTTGCCAGCGGGGTGGGCAACCTGCCTCTGGCCGGACTGACGGCTGCCTTTGCCCTGGCAACCATGACCATACTGGGTCTGTTCGAGAAGGAAGTTCTGGACGAATAGTGTGCCGTGCGGCTAAATCGCTGACCTACTGCGCGGGACACTAGTAGAAGTTGCCGACCAGCCGGGTACCGCCCAGCTGGTCCATCTGCCGCCGGATCCAGGACACCCGTTCCCAGACGTAGGGAGAAGGATGGCTGGCGTCAAACACCTTGGGGTTCGGCAACACCGCTGCCAAACGTGCTGCCTGGATGGCCGTCAGCTGATCCGCTGACACGCCGAAATGGGCCTGACTGGCGGCCTCGACCCCATAGAGCCCCGGACCGAATTCAGCCACATTGAGGTAGACTTCCATAATCCGCCGCTTTGGCCAGAGTCCGTCCATGGCCATTGCCAGCACAGCTTCGACACCCTTGCGGAAATAGCTTCGCCCGCCCCACAGAAAAAGGTTCTTGGCGGTTTGCTGGGTAATGGTGCTGGCACCACGCAGTCCATCGCCGTCCCGGAAGTCATTGACCGCCGCGACAATGGCGTTGGTATCGACACCCCAGTGGCTGAGGAAGCGCTGGTCTTCGCTGGCGATTACGGCCAATGGCATCCAGGGCGAGATCTCCTCCAGCGGCACCCAGGTCTGGCGAACGCCGGACGGCGACCCGGATTCGATCTGATAGCCCACGATAAAGGCGGTGGTGGGCGGATTCACAAAACGGAAGAGCAGCAGCACCAGCAGGGTCAGGCCGAGAACCAGTAGAACCAGGAGGAAAAGCCACCGCAGGGTGATCCTCACTACCTTCATCGGCTACTCGCCCCCAACATCCGGACAAGCTGGTTTCCCACCGAGGATACCGGCCCCATGATGGCGTCGTGGATGGCATCGCCAGCACTGGCGGTATACGCCTTCCCGGCGCCGGATTCCAGGAACCCGAGGTAGGCCTCCAGGTCCTCTTCCGAGAATGGCTCGTACATGGACAGGAACGCCAGATAGACCTGCTCCTGCACCTGACGTTCAATCGCCGGGCGATTACCCTCGATCTGGGCCCTTACCGATTCGGCGGAATCCTCCTTGCTCAGTGAAGCCAGAGACCCGGCCAGCTCGAGCTGAACGGCCATGGCGGTTTCCACAGCGGTGTCTGTGGCCCCCGTGGCCCGGTCATAGCGCGCAAACAGCGCCTCACGGGGGGTACCATTGAATTGATCCCGCAGAGAGGGCGCCGCCGCCCGGACAGATTCCCAGGCGGCCGGCGCTGCTGCGTCCGCCTCGGCTCCGGCGATGCGCTGGCCCAGGTCAGACTGGTACCAGGCCTGCACCACTTCCAGTTGCGACGTGTCCAGATCTTCCGCGAGGCCGGAAGCCAGGCTCGCGCGGATCTGCCGGGGACTGAATGCACGGCTACCAATGCCGGCGATGGTCTCGGCCACAAACGGGTCGACCTGCCCGGTACCAGCCAGCCCGTCACGAATACCGGCTTTCAGCATGGCCTGGGAGCGATCGGCAATCGCCCCCCAGAGGCGAAAGCCGCACCACCGACTCCGCCAGCGGTGACGCCTGCGCCACCGAAAGCAACAGGCTCAGCAATAAGCCGGCCATGAGTGCAAGCGCCGGCACCCGTGAAAATGACTGACGCATAACAATACCCCACCTGAAAATGTCAGGCCCGTTTATGCCATGCCCCGTCAACCCGGGCAAGGTAAAGCGGCGGGGTTTCCATGACGGTTTGGACACCTGGTGTCCCGTCAGGCTAGTTCGATGACCTGGTGCGAATTAGGCAAACGGAACACTTGCGGTAAACTGCTTCAGCCTGACCGGGCACGAACCAGAAGATTCTGCTGTGCGGTGCCGATGCGCCCCTGCTCATCGTAGACTTCCGACCACACCAGCCCTACGCCGCTGGGCTCAATGACCGTTTTGCTGTCCAGGGCCACCCATTCGGTTCTCGGCAGACGGTGCAGGTAGACGGTCAGGTCAGTGTTCACAAAGGTGTACTCCTCAACCGGCAGGATCCAGCTCAGGCCGTTGCCAAAATCCGACGCGGCAACAGCACGCATGGCCCCTGAAACCGCCTCCCCCGCCACCAGCGGATACTGCAACCGGAACCAGGCAGCGGCGGGCCCCGGCGCGACGGTCTGGCCCTGGGCCACCCGGATGTCCATGGCGGTGTAATGGAATGAGGCCACCTGCTCCATACCCGGCACCACAAAAGGTTCATGGCAACGGTCAGGGCCCGGCAACGGGTGCCCTGTCAGGCGGGGTTCTATGTCCAGGGACTCGGACCGCAGGAACAGTGCCACTGCCCTGGCTACCACGGTTTCGTCGTGCCTCAGGGACAACTCGACCCGCCGCACGGAACGTCCCTTGCCCATGCTGGCCTGCACCGTCAGCGCCGCCATGGGCACCGGGCGCACCAGCTCAAGGGTCAGCCGGGACAGGACCATGTCCGGGTCGTTCACCAGCTGCTCCGCATACCCCGTCAGTAACGCCGCCGGCGCGCCACCATGGAGGGCATCCGGACTCCAGGGCCCCCGCCCCAGCGCCGAAGGCACAAACACGTCCCCTTCCCGGACGAATACAGAATCCGCAGGAATATCGCTCATGGTCTACCACTCTGTTTGTCTGGAAGCGTCTGGATCGCACTCTCTGGTAGTTATACCACCGCCCTGCACCAGCCCCAAACGCAAAAAGGGCACCCCGGCAGGGTGCCCCTTGTTCTACGTGAGCCAGGAAAGCACATTTACAGGCTGGCGAGCGCGTCCTCAACAATCTGCATGCCTTCCTCGAGGACGTCGTCTTCGATGGTCACCGGCATCAGGAAGCGGATGGTGTTGCCATACAGCCCGCAGCTGAGCAGGATCAGGCCATGTTCCTTGGCGTAGGCAGTGACCTTGGCGGCCAGATCCGCCCGGGGTTCACGGCTTTGCTTGTCGGTCACCAGCTCGATAGCCGCCATGGGCCCCAGGTTCCGCACGTTATCCACATGCTCGAACTTCTCCTGCCACTGGGCAAAGTGTTTTGCCAGCTTCTCCCCCAGTGCCTGGCTCTGGCCCAGGATGTCCTCTTCCTCAAACACTTCCATTACCGCCAGGGCTGCGGCACAGGCAGTGGGGCTGCCCGTGTAGGTGCCACCCAGTGAGTTGGGGCCAGAGGCATCCATCACCTTGTCAGTGCCGACAATGGCGGAGATGGGCATGCCATCGGCCATGCTCTTGGCCATGGTCATGATGTCCGGCTCAACGCCGCTGTGTTCAATGGCGAACATCTTGCCTGTACGGCCGAAGCCGCTCTGGACCTCATCGGCGATCATCAGCATACCGTGCTCGTCACAGATCTCGCGGATCTTCTTCAGGAAACTGGCGGACGCCTGATAGAAGCCACCTTCACCCAGCACCGGTTCGATGACCACGGCAGCGGTGTCCTTCGGGTTGGCATCGGTTTTCAGCACCATCTTCAGGCCACGCAGCGCCTCATCTTCAGACACCCCGTGGTAAGGCACCGGGTAGGGAGCGCGAAATACGGTGCCGGGCATGGGCCCGAAGTCGGTCGCATAGGGGGCAACCTTGCCGTTCATGGCCATGGTCATGAAGGTACGGCCGTGATAGCCGCCATCAAAGCAGATCACATTGGTTTTGCCAGTGGCCGCGCGGGCGATCTTGAGGGCATTCTCCAGGGCTTCGGCGCCGGAGTTGGCCAGCATTACCTTGGCATGGCCACGCACCGGTACAACCTGACTCAGCTTTTCCGCCACCCTGACATAGCCCTCATAGGGCATGACGGTCTGGCAGGTATGCATCAGCTTATCCAGTTGTGCTTTCACCGCTTCAACCACTTTCGGGTGGCGGTGACCGATGTTAAGCACACCGATGCCACCAGCAAAGTCGATCATCCGCTTGCCATTGGCATCCCACAGTTCGGCGTTGCGGGCGTGATCCGCAAACTGTTGGTTCGGGCTGGCAGCACCAGCTGCTACATACCGTTCTTTCAGCTTCTGCAGTTCTTCGTTGCTCATGCGTCGCCTCGACGTTTTTCAGGATAGATTGGATGTGTCTTCAGTATGGTCGAAGGAAGGCCTGTCTTGCCACCCCGCCCGGACATAAATCCGCTGCCCGGAACCTTTCCATAAGTTTCTTTTATGTTTTGTTATCAGAATAATTCAGTTGATTGATTCGTTCGTCGGTTTCATAGTGAATCCACTGCACAGGATCTGATCAGCTCCCACTGTTCAGGCACCACTCATAAACGCTGACGCCCCGGAGGCAGATGATGGATTTCCAGTATTCCGACAAGGTGAAGGAACTGCGCCAGCAATTGCTGACGTTCATGGACGAGTACATTTATCCGAACGAAGAGCTCTACCAGCAGCAGAAGGAAGCCAATCAACAGCGTGGCCGCGCCTACGCCAAGGTGCCCATTGTCGACGAACTGAAGGAGAAGGCCAGGGCGCAGGGGCTGTGGAACCTGTTCCTGCCGGAGGAAGAATATGGCCCCGGTCTGACCAACCTGGAGTATGCACCGCTGGCCGAAATCATGGGTCGGGTTCTCTGGTGCTCGGAGGTCTTCAACTGCGCTGCGCCGGACACCGGCAATATGGAAGTACTGGCCCGCTATGGCAGCAAAGAGCAGCAGGACACCTGGCTGCAGCCCCTGCTGGACGGCCAGATCCGTTCATCGTTCGCCATGACCGAGCCGGCAGTGGCCTCCAGCGATGCCACCAATATCGAAACCCGGATCAAGCGTGACGGCGACGACTACGTGGTTAACGGTCGCAAATGGTTTATTACCGGTGGCTGCGCCGAGGAAACCAAGTTCTTTATCGTGATGGGCAAGTCCGACCCGGACAACGCCGACCGGCACAAGCAGCAGTCCATGATCATCGTGCCCAAGGACACCCCGGGCGTGACCATCGTCCGTGACATGCCGGTGTACGGGTACTACCACGCTCCCAAGGGTCACCCGGAAATCCTGTTCGATAATGTTCGGGTACCGGCAGCCAACCTGATCCTCGGTGAAGGCCGTGGCTTTGAAATCGCCCAGGGGCGCCTTGGGCCGGGCCGCATCCACCATTGCATGCGGGTCATCGGCCAGGCGGAACGGGCGTTCGAGATCATGTGCCAGCGACTGACCTCGCGGGTGGCCTTCCACAAGCCGCTGGCGGATCAGGGCGTATGGCGCGAGCGGATCGCTGATTGTCGCATTGCCATCGACCAGACCCGCCTGATGGTGCTGCAGGCGGCCCAGATGATGGACCTGGTGGGTAACAAGGTGGCCAAGCAGCAGATCGCCATGATCAAGGTGGCCGCCCCCGACATGGCACTCAAGGTGATCGACTGGGCGATCCAGGCCCACGGTGCCGGCGGCTACACCGAGGACTTCCCTCTTGCCGACATGTGGGTGTATGCACGCCACCTGCGGACGGCGGATGGCCCCGACGAGGTCCATCGCAACGCCATCGCCAAGGAGGTCCTGAAGGCCTACCGGTAACAATCGTCATGGCCCGGCAGGCACATCGCCGGGCCATGCACCAAGGCACGGATCCTTTAACGACATACTTCACCGTCCCGATTGTACCCGCCATAGTCACTGCGGTTCCGGCCCGCACCTGACCCTCCCCAGAGGGACACAAAGCGTTACTCCCTGTTACGGCACAGCCACTGACGATTAACTACAATTCACTATAATTAATCGTAATCCCACAAGACGGAGGACGACGCCCATGTCACCCGGCGCCGACCCCATTGACTGCTACAACCTGCAGGCGCTGTTTGACCTGTCCAACCAACGCTACTTCAACGGTACTCTGGAGTACGGTGAGGCGTTCGTTGTGCGTTACAGCGCTGCGGAGAGGCAGATGGGCCGCTTCCGTTACTGCGCAGACACCCTGCAGCCCCTGGCCATTGAGCTTTCCTGCCGCTTGCGGGACCACCCTCTGGCGTTACGCAGTGTGATGGTCCGGCAGATGATCCCCATGCTGGCACTGCAGAGCTACAGGGAGACCGGTGACGAGACCTTCCTGGATCGCGAGCCCCTCTATGGTCACCTGTTCATCGAGCCGGGCATCGGCGCCTTCTTCCTGTCCCAAATGGAGCATCTCAACCTGCTGTTCCCGGAACTCTGCCTGACCGTCAAGCCGCGCTTCGGTAGCGGCACCCTGTTCAATCAGAGCCTGATTCCAACCGCCCGACTGGTCATCATTCCCTCCGACCCTACCAACAACACCGGCGTCATCTATCGCCTGCATGACAAGGCTCCAACCCAGTGGCGGGAACTTCGGGAAATGGCATGGCTTCATCACAACGCCCATGAAATCAGCGTACTGCGTGTAGCCGGCGCCCTGGCCGAAGCACATCCGGTTCTGCGCAAGGATAATCAGCCCCGGGCCAATACCCGCGCGCACCTGGAAACGGACTTCGATCTGGTGGTCCAGGAGCTCCGTGACCACCGGCTGACCGCCGAGCTGTTACCGCCAGGCGTTCAGCCGGAAGCGGATGCTATCAGCGGGCAATTCGCGGCATGGCACCCCGCTGCCTACTCGGGCTACTGAGCCGGAGTTTCCCGGACCTCCCCGAAAGCCCCGATAACCTTAAGGCTGCCCGGGCGACAGGTCACGTCTAACGGCGTCTTTCCTGCCACGTCACCGTCCACGGTCACCGTCTTGATATGGCGGGTGGTGACATGACAGCGGGGAGAGGCCAGCTCCACCACGGTTTTGTTGTCCTTCGGCGTTCGCCCCAGTATGCGGGTCGTTATGAACGCCCCCATCAGGGTCAGCACCGAGGCCGGTCGCACGGCAATCACCTTCAGTTCTCCACTGGTCATACTGGCGCCAGGCACTACGGTACCGCCCCCGAAATAGCCGCCATTGGCAATGGCGATAGACAGCCAGCGACCGGATACGGCCGCCGAGTCCGTTGAGATGGTGGCCTGGAACCCACGCCTGGTAAATATCCGCCTGGCAAAGGACAGCAGGTAGCTGACCTTGCCCAGTCGCTTCTTGGCATCACCATTGGCGTTGGCGTCCCGGGCGGGCATGGTTCCCAGACCAACATGAATGACGTTCAGGCACAGGCCGCCCTCGAATTCCCCCTCCGCGACATCCACCGGGTGCGCACTATAGTCGACCAGTGCCTGGCAGATGGCATCCGGATCATCGTCTATCCCCAGGTTGCGAAAGAAATCGTTGGCGGTGCCCGACGGCAGCACAGCCAGGCTGGCGCCGGTCTCCAGGCAGAGGGCGGCGGCCCGGTTGATCGAGCCATCGCCCCCTGCCGCCAGGATACGGTCCCCCGACGCCAGATCGCGGACCCAGTCCTGATTGTCGAGGTCACAGCCTCTGGCGCCTTCGAGACCGACCCTGGCCAGGTGCTCCCGCCAGAATGCCTCGTTGCGCTCGCCATCGCCTGCCCTGGGATTGACCAGCAGCCAGTCTGTCATTCTCCCTCCGGGATCTCTGTCGTTAAGCGTCGGGCACCCCACCCTTCCATCACAGGTTAGCCCATCGGGCGACATGACAGAGGTGACAATCGCTTAAGGACGGCTGTCGATCAGTGCCGAGGTGTTTTCCCGTGCTGCCAGGTATCCGTGGCGCGGCCTGGTACCGGCGAAGGGCTGGGCCAGCCGGTTTTCGACACTGTTGTAGACTGTAGACGAAAAACAGGTTCGCCCTTGGCTTGGGTCAGGAAGGGGTGTCGACAGACCGGCAGCGGCTCAGGAAGCCGGGCTGGCGGGGCTGCCGACACTGGTCAGGGTACGCTCGAGGATATTGACAGGCTCTTCGGCCACCCGCTGCCGGATGTAGAAATCCACCAGCTTTTCAATGACAAAGCGCCGCACAGGCTTGTGATAGCAGGCCTGCATGCCCGCCTTCATACAACGCTCGCGGAACTCCGGGGTGTCATTGGTGCTGATCCCGATAATGGGAACATTTGCCGGCAGCAACGCCCTGAGCCGAATCTCGTGGGCCGTCTCGGGACCGTCAAGCCGGGGCATCTGGCCGTCCATGAGGATCATGTCCCAGTGCCCCCGCTGAACCGTATCCAGTGCTTCCATGCCATCGGCTGCGCTCACGGGTTCAACGTTCAGCCTCATCAGCTGTTTGCGCAGGATCATCCGGTTGATGGGATCGTCGTCCACCACCAGAACCCGGGGAGTGTCACTCCTGCCGAGGCAGGGGTCCGGGTCATGGGAAGCCGACGCCCGGACGGACCTGCCGGTCGGCGGCGCAGCGGCCGGCTCCGACGGCTTACGGCGCCGCCAAACCCGTTCATTGCCGAACTGCAGCATTTTGACCCAGAGGATCAACGCCGCTTCCAGAACCAGGATGCCGCCAATCAATACCAGGGGGCCATGGAAAGGCAGCGCGGGTTCACTCCAGGTGTCACCCGGTATGCTGAGACTATTCCAGATCAGCGCCGGCATAATGGCGGCCAGGGCAACCACCGAATAACTGACCACCCTGAACCCCCGGACGCCCTTTACCCAGGGGAGCCAGCGAATCAGCCTACTGGCGCTGTCCGGCAGCCACAATGAGCGGCGCACTCCAAACAGTGGTTTCCTGCGAGCTAGTCCCATTGCTGTCCTCCAACCTGGTCATCCGGTTCGCCGACAAGGCGTACCTGTAGCGCCCCGCCTGGTTGACTCGTCAAACCGACGGGAGACTCGCGACCCAAAATACCGGAGGCGCTATCTGACCCGGGACTGATGGTGGAAGGTCCATCTTCCCGGACAGATAACATGTCCAAGCCATGAATTTTGGTCCACTCAAGCTAACACCATGACCTTACGAAGGAGATAACATAAGTTATGGTGACAGGATTCCATGCTTTTACTTTTTGGAGTATGGACCCTTTGTAATAGAGAGTGAAAGAGGAACCCTACACAATTATCAAATTGGCCGTGACTGTCACATAAAAAGGGGAGCTCATGACGACAAGTTGTATTATTCGCCACTTCGAGCACTATGCCGAACTGGCAGGGGATGACCACGATCTTCTGACGTCCCTCGAGAAGAGCCCCCAGGATTACCCCAGGAATACGGTTATCTGGAATCAGGGCCAGCAATCGGAGCACTTCTTCACGGTTCAGTCAGGCTGGGCCTGCAGTTATCGCAATATGGAAGATGGCTCACGACAGGTACTTGATCTATATGTACCCGGTGACATCATCGGGCTGCGGGAATTCGCTTTCCGGCGCCGGGTGTCAAACCTGATGGTAGTGACCGACGCCCGTCTCTGCCCGTTCCCGAAATACCATCTTTCCGAGGTCTTCCAGAGCTCCCGGCTACTGTGCAATCTGTTCTTCCTGATCGCCGCACGGGATCAGGCCGTCCTGGTGGAACGGCTTATCAACCTGGGCCGCCGTACTGCCCGGGAGAAAGTTGCCCACTTCCTTCTGGAAATGGGGCACCGCCTGGATAAGGCCTGCATGGACGTCTATGACTGCAACCATCTCCCTCTTACACAGGTATTGCTCGCCGATGCCCTCGGACTGAGCACCGTCCACCTCAACCGCACGCTGCAGGAGCTGAAGCAGGAGCGGCTTGTCTCGCTGGGCCCCGACGGTACCACTCTGCTTGACCGGGATGGACTGGTGGAGGTGGCCGGATTTGACCCGGAATACCTGCAGGAGGATGTCGACGGCATGCTGAAATCACTGGGCAAGAATGTCTCCCCGATGGTCTGACGCAGGGATACTGGTCGTAAAGTTGTACGAGGTATAACCTGAAAACCACAGTCAGGGTCGGCCTGCAGGCGTACCGAGCCGTGTACTGGCCACTCCCTGTTTTCTTCCCGGAACGGAGCCAACATGGTGTCGGACATGAACCCGGTATGGCTGGGTGCCCTGGCAAGCCTTCTGGCTGGAATGGGCACCGGGCTTGGCGCTCTCGGGGTATTCCTGATACGCCGGCTGTCACCACGGCTGGAAGATGCGCTTCTGAGTGCCGCGGCCGGCGTCATGCTGGCGGCCTCGTTTTTCTCACTATTGCTGCCGGGCATCCAGTATGGCGAGGCCATGACCGGCCGGACCTGGCTGGCATCGCTCATCGTCATCGCAGGGCTGCTGATGGGTGCCGGGGTCCTTTATTGGCTCTACCGGCGCCTGCCAAGCGACAGCGAGAGCCTGGTTTCCCCTGGCCCTCATGCCCCTGAGATCAGACATGTGCATCGCATCTGGCTGTTCGTGATAGCCATTGCACTGCACAATTTTCCCGAAGGCATGGCGGTGGGCGTTGGTTTCGGTACCGGAGATCTGGGCAAGGGTACGGCCCTGGCAATCGGCATCGGGCTGCAGAATATTCCCGAAGGTCTTGCGGTCGCCGTATCACTGCTGGGTATCCGTCACTCCCGTACCCAGGCTTTCCTGATCGCGTTTCTTACCGGCCTGCTGGAGCCCCTGGGTGGGTTGTTCGGCAGCACCATGGTCTGGCTGGCCCAGCCGATGATGCCCTGGACCCTGGGCTTTGCCGCCGGCGCCATGCTGTTCATTATCAGCGACGAAATCATCCCCGAGACGCACCAGAGGCCCTATAAAACCCTGGCCACGTTCTCCCTGCTGGCTGGCTTCGTCATCATGATGTTCCTGGATGCAAGCCTCGGGTAGCCTCTGCCAGAAGACACATGACCGGACTGTATTGATCAAAAAACAGAGATCAGGTAATAATTGGCTGTACAAAATGTTACCTGGTCTTTACTTTTCTCAAACAGACGCATTCGCCAACAACGTCTAGTTTTTACCCATATACAACAACAATAGGCCGGAGATACCACACCTCCGGTACGGGAGTAATCACATGCCAGCACCTGTTGATCATCTTCAGGAGCGTGTCGTCGATGCCAGCGAATCACTGGCCGACATCATGCCTTCAGCCATTACCCTGTCCATGATGCTTCGCCACCGGAATATGGCCACCTGGCTCCGGGCCGAGTTCGAGGGCTACGACAAGGCCGCCGAACTCCCCACCTATCGACACGACGTCAATGGCCACATCGTGGCACGGTCTCCCCAGTACGGCTGGATACCAGCCCCTATCGACCGTCAGCAACTGGAACAGTTCGGCCACCTGGACCTTCGTGACAATGTGCCGAGCCTGGAGCAGACCTGTTTTAACTGTAAAAAAGGCAACGGCCACCGCATCAGCCTGCCAGGGGAGCAGTTGCTGGACCTTCAGCAAAAGATCAACCTGTCGGCGGAACTGGCCATCAACATCAGCCGCAGCACCTACTGTACGGTACTGAAAACCATCCGTGGCGGCCTGTATCTGTGGACCTCCGCTGTGCTGGAATCGGGCCTGTCCGGTGACCACAATACCTTTAGCAAGGAGGAAAAGGAGAAAGTTGCCTGCCTGGATAACCCAACCCGTTTCTGGCGGGAAGCCATGGCATCGCTGGATGAGCTGCCGGTTCCCAATCCTCGCGAGGCGGGTTTTCTGGAACGGATGTTCGGTCGGACGGGCTGATAGGGTTATCTGAACGCCAGGCTCGGGGGTCAGATCGAAAAACGTGACGGGGCTATCAAAAGCCAGCGATCCCGGTAACACATTTTACAGTTGAAGGCAGTTTCGGGGTCACTGGCTATTTATAATGTGGATACACTATCCACCATTGGCTGGTCCAGAATGCCTTCGTTGTTCCGAAAATCCCCCCGCCGGAAAAAACCGTCGAGCGTCGTTACGACCCAGCGACAGGTCGATATTCCCGCATCCCGGGCACGCCTCGGGATGCACGTGGTAGGACTGGACCAGCCATGGGAAAAGGTTCCGGTACTGTTCCAGAGCTTTGTCATAGACGAACCTGAACAGGTGGAGATCCTCCGCACCCATTGCCAATGGATCACGGTGGAGCGCACCGCCTATACCGAACAGGTTGCCGAAGAAGCCGCGGCCCACCGGAAGGCCATCGCCGCCGGCTCCGATTTCGAAGCGGAACGCCCACTCTCGGAAGAACTCCCTCATGCCCAAAGGCGCTATCAGCAAGCCCAGCATTATGTCGATGCCCTGTTACGAAAAGTGGCCGACGGGCAGAGCCTGCCCCTGAAAGAGGCCAGGGTTGTTGTCCGCAACTTCATCACCAGTATCAGCAGCAACCCGAATGCCATGTTCTGGCTGTCCCGGATCCGACACCGGGACGCCTACACTGCCGAGCACTGCGTGCGTGTTGGCATACTGTCCATCACCTTCGGGCGCTTTGTCGGGCTCGACAATACGCAACTGGAAACCATCGGCCTCTGCGGCATGCTCCACGATGTTGGCAAAATGCGGGTGCCCCCCGAGGTACTGAACAAGCCGGGGGCGCTGGACACCCGGGAGTGGCAACTGATGCGCCGTCACCCGGAATACGGTTTCGAGTTACTGGGTTCGGAGCACGAACTGGAACCGGATGTGCGCAACGCCGCCCTTTCCCATCATGAGCGACTGGATGGCAAAGGTTACCCACAGTCGCTCACTGGAGCTGCCATCAGCCAGTTCACCCGCATCGTTTCCATTGTCGATGCTTATGACGCCATCACCAGCGACCGGGCCTACCGCCCGGGCATCCCCACCTCCGAGGCGTTGAAAATCCTGTACAACAACCGTGGCAACCAGTTCGATGACCAGCTGGTGGAAGCCTTCATCCGCATGATCGGCATCTACCCCCCCGGCAGCCTGGTAGAGCTGAACACCGGCGAGGTGGCGGTGGTTCTTGCCACCAGCGCCCGGCAGAAACTGCTTCCGCTGGTAGAAGTGGTCCTCGACAGTGGCGGGCACCGCTGCCTTCCCAGAGTGCTCAACCTGAGCGAAAGCCCCTCTACAGGCGACGGTAACAGCTACCGCATTCACAAGGCCCTGCCCGATGGCGTATCCGGATTCGATCTGGCCGAACACATACGCCATCAGGCCGATGCGGGAGCTGCCGATCCACTCCCCCCTACACCAGGGCGCCGTTAACCATGGCTCTCAGCTCTTCCCGCACCGGATAGGAGGAGGACGGCATCAACTGGGTCATGAATACCATCACCATCTCCTCCACTGGATCCACGAAGAAATTGGTGCTCGCCAATCCGCCCCAGCCGTACTCACCAACCGATCCGTTGGTATAGGACTTGGTGACATCCGTTTTCACGGAGAAGCCCAGGCCAAAACCGTTACCTTCATAGGGCGTTTCGCTGAAGGCGCCGATGGAAAGCCCGGGCAGATCCTGGTTGCCCGGCAGATGATTGGAGCGCATGAATTCCAGGGTCTTGCGCCCGATGATGCGTTGGCCTTCCAACTGACCGCCCTGGCACAGGGCCTGGGCAAAACGGAAATAGTCATCGACAGTGGACACCAGCCCGGCACCACCAGACAGGAAGTTGGGACGATGACGATAGCGTGAAGTCTCCGGGTCATCCTGAAGTTTCATGGTGTCTCCCGGCTGATACAGGTAACAGGCAGCAAACCGGTCCATCTGGTCATCCCTTACCTGGAACCCCGTATCCTTCATCTGCAGCGGGTCGAAGACGTGCTCCCGGAAATAGTCGTCCAGCGGTTGGCCAGACAGCTGCTGCACCAGATAGCCGAGCACATCCGTGGCCACCGAGTAGTTCCAGGCAGTGCCGGGGTCAAACTCCAGCGGCAGCTCCGCCAGATGCTCAACCAGCGACTCCAGGGTCAGATCCCTGCCGCCATCAAGTTTCAGGGTGCGATACGCTGCATCCACATTGGAGCGGAACAGGAAACCGTAGGTCAGCCCTGACATATGGGTAAAAAGGTCCCGGATCGTCATGGTGGTGGCAGCCGGCCGTGTCAGGAAGTTGGGATACACGCCACTCGCATACACCCGCCGCTGTTTCCACGACGGAATATATTTGTGCACCGGGTCATCCAGCAGGAAACGCCCCTGCTCATACAGCTGCATCATGGCAATGGAGGTGACTGGCTTGGTCATGGAATAGATGCGAAACAGGGTGTCACGCTGGGCCGGCTTGTCCCGCTCCACATCCATCAGCCCCTGGGCCTTTACCCAGGCAATCTCGCCCTTGCGGGCCACCAGGGTAACCGTGCCCGGGAATTTGCCGGGGCGGATATAGTTCTCATCCAGATGACGGGTGATGTTCTCAAGGCGGTCCAGGGAAAGACCAGCGACTACATTCGGTTCTGACATGGAGGTTCCTGTTATTTTTCGAGGGTTGGTGACAAAACGCCGTTGAACCGGACTCACACCGGTACCATATCATTCAGGTAGCAGTCAGCTTATTTCATAGGGTAAAACAGGAGAAGCCCTTGCGCCTTGTTTTGACACTGTTTTTACTGCTGGGCACTGTGGCAGTAACCGGTTACGCCCATTGGCAACTGTATCGCCAGGTCAACGCCCTGCCCAGCCGTTTGCTTGGCCATATCCTGCTGGTGCTGGTGGCCACCGCCTTTGCCTGGGTGGTGTCCTCCGTCTATATGGGAGCCGAGGAAGGGGGCGAAATGGCAGCCTTCCTGATGGCGTTCGGGGTGGCTCATATGCCACCGGCCATCGTTCTGCTCCTGAAGCAGCAGGAAAAGAAATAAAGCCGGGATTGCACCAGCCCGCTGCCGCCCGTAAGATTGTCGATACTGTACATATAAACAGTATCGGGTGACCCTATGAAAAGCCGCGGCACGGCCATGAACCCCCACAATCGCTTCCAGCCACTGGCCACTGACCGTGAACGGGATGACGGCTGGTACCAGGATCCGGACGATGACCTTTGCCCGGACTCCATGGCCACAGAGGTGGTAGACGAACAGGTACGCACCATCATCAGCCGCAACCAGTCACCGGATGTGCCCTTTGACCGGTCCATCAACCCCTACCGTGGTTGCGAGCACGCCTGCATTTACTGTTTCGCCCGGCCCACCCATGCCTACTGGGATATGTCGCCGGGCCTGGACTTCGAGACCCGGCTGATCGCCAAGCCCAATGCCGCCGAACAACTGCGACGGGAACTTGACCACCCCGGTTACCGGCCGGCTACCATAGCCTTGGGCGTTAACACCGACGCCTACCAGCCGGTGGAACGCCAGCGCCGCATTACCCGGCAGTTGCTGGAAGTGCTGCTGGAATACCGTCACCCGGTATCGCTGATCACCAAGGGTGCGCTGATCCTGCGAGACCTGGACCTGCTGGAGGAGCTGGCAAGCCACGGGCTGTGCTCGGTCCGCGTCAGCCTGACGACCCTGGACAACTCCCTCAAGCGCACCATGGAACCGCGTACCGCGGCCCCTGCCACGCGCCTGAAGATCCTGCGGGAACTAACCGCAGCCGGTGTGCCCAACGGCATTATCATGGCCCCGGTTATCCCTTTCGTAAATGACCATGAACTGGAGCATATCCTGGAGGCGGCCGCCAACGCTGGCGCCAGCCGGGCAAGCTGGGTCATGCTGCGACTGCCCCTGGAGCTGGATGAGCTGTTCCAGGACTGGCTGCAGCGGCACTTCCCCCAGCGAGCCGGGCACGTCATGAACCGCATGCGCGACCTGCGCGACGGCAAGACCTACCAGAGCGAGTTCGGCAAGCGGATGACCGGTTCAGGGCCTTACGCGGACCTGATACGCCAGCGATTCAACCGTCAGGTTCGGGCCGTGGGCCTTAACCGGGGGGAGGAACCCGCCCTGCGCACCGACCTGTTCCGGCGGCCCGCAGGGGAGCAGATGGGGTTGTTCTGAACAAGCTCCCGGCAGACTGGCTGCCGGAAGACCGGATTTACCAGCGGTAGCTCAGGCTGCCAATAACGCTGCGGGACTCACCGTAGTAGCAGTAGTAGTCACAGCTGGCCACGTACTCCTCATCAGTCAGGTTGTTCACATTCACCTGGGCTCGCCAGTTCCGGCTGAAATCATAGCGAGCCATGAGGTCTGCGACGGTATAGGCGTCAACCTCAATCCTGGTAGCCCCCGAGGAGGAGTGGCCGACAGATTCACCATTGTAACGAAGCCCGCCACCGACGCTCAGCCCGGGCACCCAGGCAGCCAGGCTGTAGTCCGTCCAGATTGCAGCCCGATGCCGTGGTATCAAGGGCAGCTGGTTCAGCACCTCATCGTTTTTATCTTCCGCATCGGTATAGGTGTAGGCCAAGGTCAACTGCCACTCGTCCGTCAGGTAGGCATTACCCTCGAGCTCAAAGCCACGGCTCTGCTTTTCGCCTTCCTGAACCGTTCGCTGCCCTTCCTGTACAAGACTGTTTTCCTCTGTCAGCTCGTATACCGCCGCGGAAACATAACCGTCCAGCCAGGTGGGTGCGTACTTGACGCCAGCTTCCAGCTGCTTGCCTTCCAGGGGTTCATAGAGATCACCGTCGGTTTCCGTCGCCAGCAGGGGCTGGAAAGATTCGCTGTAACTTACATAGGGCGACAGGCCGTTATCCGCCAGATACATCACACCACCCGACAGGGACCACTGGCTATCGTCAGACTTCTGGGTATTCGCTCCCGTCTGTGCTTCTGTCTCGGCCCAGTCATGGCGTGCACTGGCCATGAGCACCCACCGGTCATCGATACGGAGCTGATTCTGGACGTACGCTCCGATCTGCTCCTTGTCCGTATCACTGTCCATCAGCTGAGTGTCGGTCACTGGGGTGTAGTTGCCATACACGGGATCAAACATGTCGACAGTGCCAAAGCCAAGAAAGTCGTCGTATTGCTCGCCCTCGCCTGAAAGGTTCTGATAGTCCACCCCAACCAACAGGATGTTTTCAGTCCGCTCGGTAAAGAAATGACCGGCAAGGCGATTGTCGACGGTCAACCCATCGGTTGTACCTTCACGATATACCACCCCCTGGACCACATTTCTCGGGTTGCCAGGGTCCTGGTACGAGGCATAGGAGCTGCGCAACTCCAGGTCCAGCCTGTTGTATCGCAGGTTCTGCAGGAACGACCACTGCTGGTTCAAGGCGTGTTCAAGCTCGTAGCCAACCGCTACCTGGGTACGCTCGTTCTTGTCATAGCCGGGTTGCCCCAGGTTGGTTGACGTATCCACCTTGCCATAGGGGGTGTCATCAACAGTGCCATAGGGCAGCTTGAAGGCGTTAACCGGTACGCCATCGTCCTTCTGCAGGCTCGACAGAAGTGTCAGTCGGGTCTGGTCGGTCAGCTCGACAGCGAGGCTGGGCGCCAGGTAGTAACGTTCATTCTCAGTATGGTCCAGGTCCCCTTCCCGGTCCTTGTATACGCCCACCAGACGGTAGCTGACCCTGTCTGTGAGCGGGCCGGTGGTATCGATGTTCAGCTGACGGTGATCCCGGTTGCCGGCCTGGACTTCCACGATGCCGGAGGCCTGATCGGACGGGCGTTTACTGACCGCATTGATAATGCCCCCGGTAGGCGCTTCACCATAGAGGATAGACGCCGGCCCCTTGAAGACTTCCACCCTTTCCAGGCCGAAGGTCTCGGGCAACCACTGGTAGTAACCCTCACGGTAAATCCGCAGACCGTCCTGGTAGGTGGCCTGGTCAAAACCACGCACCTTGAACCAGTCGGTGTCGTTGTCCGCACCATAGTGACCGGATACCACACCGGAACGGTAGCGGAAGCTCTCGTCCAGTGACTGCACATTGCGATCATCCAGCTCTTCACGGTTCACCACTGACGCAGGCTGGGGCGTTTCCGCAAGCGGCACATCCACTTTCAGCACGCTGCCGGTAACCTCAAGAGCATTCAGCCCAACGGGTTCCTGGTCTCCGTTTGATTGCGCCAACACCACGGGCGCAACCCCGGCGAATACCATTCCCAATCCCGTGAGACGAACAATCCCCTTCAGCCGCAAGCGACCGCCAGCCTGATCAGGCAGCATAAAACTTCTCCAGATTGTGAGCACAACAGGGGCTTTTGCCCCGGAACAACAACCGAAGACGAATACTAATGAGAATTACTATCTCTTGCAATAAAAACTCATCGGAGAAAGGCTTCCAGCAAACCCACCAGACTGACCAACAGCAGCACCACACCCAACACCCGGAAAAACACCGGGGTTTCCGCCTGCAGCATTCGCTGGTGCAGGCGCAGACCGATAACATGCCCGACGGCGGCGCAGGGCAGCAGCCAGAGGTGGTGGATCAACTGCAGGTCAACGTCAGCCCAGATAAAGGCGGCCATTTTGATCAGCACAAGGATGAACCAGAGCGCAAACAGCGTATCCCGGAGCTTGTACTTCTGCAGGTGCTGCGCGGCGACCGCAATGATCAGCGGCGCCCCGATCAGCGAGGTGCCGCTGATGTACCCCCCGACCATCAGGAACATGACATCCACGGCACGGCTTCTGCTGCGAAACGGCCGGTTGACAATGTAGGACAGGGAGTACACCGCCACAATCACAAAAATAATGGCGCTGAGAACCTGGGATGGAAGGGTAATCAGCCCGAACACGCCGATCAGCTTGGGTATGATCATCACCCCCAGCAGATACCAGAGATAGCGCCAGTCAACGGTACTGTCGTGGGGCTGCCCGGCAGACCTGCCGGAGCGGCGGTTATTCAGCCAGATGGTCAGGGAAGAGAATACCAGCAGGTGCACCGCGATAATGGGCAGAAACACCAGTGGTTCGTTGTGTACCAGCAGCAGGAATGGCAACGACAGAACCGCCCCGCCAAAGCCCAGGCCCGAGCGGACAAACCCGCTCCAGACAAAAATCAGTGCGATAAGAACATACTGGTAGGCGACCAGGGACGACATCGGGCACAGCTCCCGGGTTATACTCTGGAGAAACGGGCTGCTGATCATACAGTGTATCCCGCCGCGTTACAGGCTATCCGGCGACCGCAGTGGCTCTCACCCATCGCCCCAATGTTCACCTCATCCACAAGGAGGCCCCATGAACACGGATAACCCGAATGACCCACAGCAACCGGAAAACGCCCAGGACGAAGACGCCATTGCCTTTGCCGAGGGGATCTTCGACCTTGCCCGCAACGGTGGCGCCACCCTGCTGGCCCCGCTGCTTGAGGCCGGCGTACCGGTCAACATGCACACCAGCAATGGCGAGACCCTGCTGATACTGGCCACCCGCAATGGCCACCCGGAAACGGTTCGCCTGTTACTGGCCCAGGGTGCTCGCCCCGACCAGCCCGACAGCCGGCAACGCACCCCCCTGATGGAGGCGGCCATGGCCAACCGTACCGACCTGCTCGACTCCCTGCTGGCCGCTGGCGCCGACCCCGGACTCACCGATGGCGACGGCCATACCGCTCTGGACCTGGCCCGGAAGAACCTGGCCGCAGACACCACCTATCGTCTGGAACAGAGGAACTAGTGTCCCGGGGGGAACCCTGGGGACTGTCACATTTTTGCCCAATTACATTGTGCGCAATATAGTTGCAGGCAATCGTTTTGCCATGTAAGGTGTTCTCACTGTCAACGAGCCAAGGGGCTCAGCCCCAACCAATAAAAGGAGAACATCATGTCACTGGAAAAGGTTCTTTATACGGCGTCCGCTGAAGCCACCGGCGGCCGCGATGGCCGTGCCATCTCATCCGACGGCGTACTGGACGTTGCCCTCACCACTCCCCAGGCACTGGGCGGTGCTGGTGGTGAAGGCACCAACCCCGAGCAGCTGTTTGCGGCTGGCTACTCCGCCTGCTACATCGGCGCCATGAAGGTTGTTGCCGGCAAGGCAAAGCTGCCGATGCCCGAGGACACATCCGTGGAAGGCCTGGTGGGCATTGGCCCGATTGACGGCGGCTTTGGCATTCAGGTGGAATTGCGTATCTCGCTGCCTGGCATGGATGACGAGCAGGCACAACAGCTGATCGACATGGCCCACCAGGTGTGCCCCTACTCCAATGCCACCCGTGGCAACATTGACGTCACCCTTACCCGGGTAGACTGAAACCAGGCCTGGTCAGTCGTTTTACCTGACTATTCGCACAAGCCATCACCAGGACGCCGTTCTGGTGATGGCGCGGGCGGTTCACTTACCTAACGCGCCGCAAGTCGCTAAACTGCAGTAACCCCCACCCGGACGGAGACACCCCCCATGGTATGGATCAAGGCATTTATCAGCGGTTTCCTGGCCACCCTCGTTTTTCACCAGGGATTACTCGGCCTTTTCTACCTGGCGGATGTGGTTCCGATGGCACCATTCAACCTGGGGCCGGTACCACCGTTTGGCGCGCCCGCCGTATTGTCACTGGCGTTCTTTGGCGGGCTCTGGGGTATGGTCCTGTGGGCGTTGCTTGGCCGTCTCGGCAAGCTGGCATTCTGGTGCCTGATGGTCATCCTCGGCGCTATCGGCCCCACTGCAGTGGCCATGCTGGTGGTCTTTCCGCTGAAGGAAATGGAGGTAACCGCCCAGACCTGGATCGGGGGCCTGATTCTGAACGGCTTCTGGGGCCTGGGGGTAGCAGTCTTCCTGACCTTAATGGGCGCACGCAAGCTGTCGCAAGCCGACCACCAGGGGCTGTAACCGGCACCCTTCCAATGTAGCCAGTCCGCACCCTGGCACTATGGCATGTTTGTGGCCAGGGCTGATCGCGTCACCTCAGCTTTGCCATCAGCTTGCGCCAGGCGATAGGCAACTCGGTTTCCAGCTCACTCAATAGTGGGTCGCTTGGCGACAACAGCGGTACCCGCTGTCTGGAGGCCAGCAAGACAGTGTTGTTGGTTTTGCTGGTATAACTGAACAGGCTGCCGAATTGTTGCCGCAGCTGCCGGAAAAGTCTGCCCTCAGGGTCTGGCGGACGATGGTAGTTTATCGCCAGCCAGCCCCGATCCGACAGGGCCTGGTAACACAGATCAATGAAATGGCGCCGTGACTGGGCCGGGCTCATGCGATCAGCGCCATAGAGGTCCGCCATAATCAGGTCGGCACTGCCCTCGGCCATATCCTCCAGGGCCCCGCGAGCTTCCGCAATGGTGATGTGAATCCTGTCGGTCTGCGGCAGGCTGAAGTAATCCCGGGCCACCCGGACCACTTCCCTGCGCATGTCCACACCCTGGATCTCGCACTCCGGCAACAGGTGGTGGAGCGCCCCCACAAGGGTGCCACCCCCAACGCCCAGCACCACCGCACGAGCGGGTCGATGCCAGGCCACAGGCAGCAGCATGGCCCGGTTGTATTCATGCACCGGCAGCCATGGTCGGCGTCGGTCAACCTTGCTTTGCTCAAACACCGAGTCAAAGGTCAGCACCCGATGGCGGCGATAGTCAATCACCATAATCGGGCCGACGGCATCCCGGGTATGGTGTACCACATCGCCTGACAGGGACGGTCTCAACATGGCAGGTCAGTCGCACCTCGCTGGCGGGACGGTTGGTTGCTCGATTCCATATTGCCCAACTTTAACCCAGCCCCCGGGTTTTATTGCTAATCTTCATCACAAGATTCAGTAGCAAGCTGGGCGCAAAAGGATACTGCAGCAGGGCCATGGATGAATGCCCCCATTCAACCCAAACAGGCCGTTGAGGAGTTTTCCCATGGACCTGATCCGCATTCTGATCGCTATTCTTCTACCACCACTGGGCGTCTTCCTCCAGGTGGGCATCGGCAAACACTTCTGGATAAACATTCTGCTGACAATATTGGGCTATATCCCCGGTATTGTGCACGCGGTGTGGGTAATCGCGAAAAAATAATTCCACCAGTCGGGCATGGCTGCGCCTTGCGGCCGTGCCATACTCCCCTTTCGTTCAAACATCGGCAAACCCCGTTCTCTCGTATACAGTGGCGTCATAGCGTCCCGGAACACCTGCCCCGGAACCATGCATCAACCATAACGAGAGCCTCCATGACCGAACTTCAGATCGACATCGTTTCCGACATTGCCTGCCCCTGGTGTGCCATCGGCTATGCCCGTTTGCAGCAGGCCATGGAACAGCTGAAGGACGACATCACCTTCCAGGTCCAGTGGCACGCCTTCGAGCTCAACCCCGACGCGTCCGGCGATGGCCAGCCCATCCTCCAGGCCCTGGCGCGCAAATATGGACGCAGCCCCCAGGAAATGGAGGCGGCCCAGGCCGACATGATGCGCATCGCCACTGAGCTGGGTCTGAACTTTTCCCGCATGCAGGAGCGCTATACCCGCAACACCTTCGATGGGCACCGGCTGGTGAAATGGGCCGGGGAACACAACCGCCAGACGGAAATGAAAATGGCACTGTTTGACGCCTACTTCGGACACGCTGCCAATATTGCCGACCACGACGTACTTCAGGCTCAGGCGGAACGAATCGGCCTGGACGGCGACCAGGCCCGCGATCTGCTCAGCTCCGACCGCTACGCAGACGAGGTCCGGCAGGAGGAAGCCTACTGGCAACAGGCAGGCGTTACCGGCGTTCCCGCCTTTGTGCTCAATCGCCGGTACATGATCTCTGGCGCCCAGGAACCCGGTACGCTGGTGGAAGCCCTGCGCAAGGTCGCCAGCGAAGCCGCGGATGAGACCTGACAGGCCCCGACAGACATTTATGAAACCAGTTGCACAAAAACCCGCTCGCTGGTAATTTTGTGCAACTGGTTGCACCAGAGAGACAACGTCTTCCTGGTAGCGTCTGCCTAACCCCTTCCACCGCGCCCGTCCGTCGGTGGACCTGCTCAGGAGCTGTCATGTCATTACCGGATAACCTCAAGGGCCTGTCGCTGCCGGCAGTTGCCTCTCCCCTGTTTATCATTTCCAACCCGGATCTGGTCATTGCCCAGTGCAAGGCCGGCATTGTGGGGTCCTTCCCTGCACTCAATGCCCGCCCCGCCCACGTGCTTGAGGAATGGCTGGAGCGGATCACCACCGAGCTGGCCGAATATAACGCCCGGAACCCGGACAAGCCGGCGGCTCCGTTTGCGGTCAACCAGATCGTCCACCGCTCCAACGACCGGCTGGAACACGACCTGGACCTGTGCGCCAAATACAAGGTACCCATCATCATTACGTCCCTGGGCGCCCGGGAGGACCTGAACCAGAAGGTCCACGAATGGGGCGGTATCACCCTGCACGACGTCATTAACAACCGGTTTGCCAGAAAAGCCATCGAAAAAGGCGCCGATGGCCTGATTGCGGTTGCTGCGGGTGCAGGCGGCCATGCCGGAACCCAATCGCCGTTCGCCCTGATCCAGGAAATCCGTGAATGGTTTGACGGCCCGCTGCTGCTGTCAGGCTCCATCGCCAATGGCAACGCCGTGCTGGCCGCCCAGGCTGCCGGCGCCGACCTGGCCTATATTGGCTCTGCTTTTATTGCGACCCGGGAGGCCAACGCCGACGAAGCCTACAAGCAGATGATTGTCGACAGCGGCGCCGACGACATTGTCTACTCAAACCTGTTCACCGGCATACACGGCAACTACCTGAAAAAAAGTATCGAGGGTGCCGGACTGGACCCCAACGCCCTGCCTGAATCCGACCCGTCAAAGATGAACTTCGGTTCAGGTAGCAGCGCCAAGAGTAAAGCATGGCGAGATATCTGGGGTGCCGGTCAGGGTGTCGGCGCGGTCAAGGAAGTAGGCGACGTGAACAGCCTGGTTACGCGTTTGATCCGCGAGTATGGCCAGGCGCGCCAACGGCTGGCGCTGACTGACACTAACACCGAAGCTGTGACAGAACCCGCCTGATTGAACTCGACGGGGGCCATTCAGGCCCCCGAATTTACCCTCTGTCGCTCAATACAGCGACCAGAGCCACAAAGTTTGCTTAACAGATCCTGAAATTTTCGTCACCAACTTTCCCCGCCAACCTCCCCCCTTTTGCGAACCAGACCGCGTTTTATCGCCAGTTCGTGAAAGCCGCGACCAATCTCTTTGGTTACCTTTGCTGCGGGTAAGCAAAACCCGAAACAACAAACCAAGAGAACGTCTCAGGGAAACCCCATGATCAAAAAAAGCGTAAATTCGGCATTATCTATACTGGCAGCAGGCTCCCTGCTGTTTTCAGCCTCTGTTATGGCAGTCAGTGGCGGCGGAGACAACGGCACTCCACCAGACCCCTGCCAGACAGACTGTGGTTACGAGCGCGGGCCTGATCCCACCGAGCGCTTCCTGGAAGCTCGCGAGGGACATCTGTCGGTCCGCTCTGAGCGCGTATCCGGCCTGGTCAGCGGCTTCGGTGGTGGCAACATTCACTATCCCACAGGCACCTCCGGCACCATGGGCGCAGTCGTGGTCATCCCGGGCTTTGTTTCCGCCGAGTCGTCCATCGACTGGTGGGGCCCGAAACTGGCCTCCTATGGGTTTGTCGTCATGACCATCGATACCAACACCGGCTTTGACCAGCCACCCAGCCGCGCCCGTCAGATCAACGCCGCTCTGGACTACCTCATTGATCAGAATCGCTCCGCTACCAGCCCCGTCAGCGGTATGATTGATGAAGACCGCCTGGGTGTCATCGGCTGGTCCATGGGGGGAGGCGGCACGCTGCGAGTGGCCTCAGAAGGTCGCCTTCGCGCTGCCATCCCACTGGCACCCTGGGATACATCCAGCCGTTACGCCAGGGATGTTCGTACACCGACCATGATCTTCGCCTGTGGCGCTGATGTGGTGGCTCCTGTGGCCCTCCATGCTTCCCCGTTCTACAGAGCGATTCCCGATTCCACACCCAAAGCCTTCGTGGAAATCAGTCTGGGCACCCATTTCTGCGCAAACGGAGGTACGGTGTACAACGATGTTCTCGGACGTCTTGGCGTATCCTGGATGAAAGTCCACATGGACAACGACAAGCGCTATGAACAGTTTATCTGTGGACCCCGTCACGAGTCAGACCTGGATATCTCCGAGTACCGCGGCAACTGCAGCTAAAACTGCCGCAAACCCGTAAAACAACATACTGACCATCAGGCCTGGCCCTGTCGGACGACAGGGCCAGCTCAGTTACTCAGGAATACCAAGGAAGACCAGACCAAGGATGGCCACCCCACATCGGCAGCACTCATCACCCGGCCCACGGCTGTACGTCTGGAACCGGAACCTCCTGCATTTGCCCACGCTGGCCGCTCAACCGGCACCGCACCGGGTTTTCCAGGACAAGCTGTTGATCAGCCTGGATGGATTTCTCACTATTGTTGTTGATGGTCAGCGGCTAAGCACACGCAGTTGTCTTGTGCCCGCCGGCCATTGGCATGACACATCAACCGTTGATAGCCGTGATGCTGTGACAGCCACCTGGTTGCTGCAACCACTTTCCCAGGACCATCCGGCCCTGGTCAGCCTCATGAGCAGCGCCGGCAATGGTCTGTACTACAATCACCCGGAAGAAACCCGCCTGATTCGTGAACTGCTCGATGCTCGCGATGCCCCCAACCCTGCCAGCGACCGGATCCGCCAACAGATGCACCGGTGTCTGTTTCCGGACACCCTGGCATCAAAGGTTTTCAGGGTCTATGACCCGCGGGTGATCAGGGTAGTGCGGGAACTCCAGCGCACCGCCAGCATGAACATGCCGCTGGAAAGGTTCGCCACCGACGTTGGGCTGTCTGCCTCTTACCTGGAAAAACTGTTCAAGGAACAAACCGGCCTGCCGGTCACCCAGTACCGGCTGAGGTACCGGATCTATGTGGCGTCAATCCTGTTGGGCATGGGGTACTCGATTACCGACGCCGCCCACAAGGCGGGATTTTCCAGCTCTTCCCATTTTTCACGCACCTTCAGGACGCTGACCGGTGAGACCGCTTCGAAGACGTTTTTCAAGTCCGGCACCGAAACCCTGATCGATCAGCGAGCACTCAAGTCAGTACTGCAAGTGATTCGCGACGTGCCGGCATCCGGGGGACGGCCGCAGGTGGTATCAGAGTAGCGGCAGCGTTTCCCGGGCCCACCGCAGCCAGTCTTCCTCTGCCGAAATCCCCTTGAGCAGCACCCGGTGCTGCAGGCGCTGGCCCCGGGGCATGTCGGGCTTCGGGAAATCCCTGGCCTCAATGGCACGATAGCTGGCCAGTCGATCTTCATGCCAGGCAATCAGCCGCTCCAGCTCATGACGGACGCCAATGGGGCCCAACACCGCCTCGGCCCGTATCTTCACCATCAGCGCCTCATTGCTTACACCGGAACTGCCGGGCTCTGACGCCCAGCGCACCAGCTCGTCCTGCCCCTCGGGAAGAACATGGTACACCTTGCGTTTGCGGGTGCCGTCATCGCCCTTTTCTTCCACCTCCACCCAGCCGGCCGCCGCCATGCGGCCAAGCTCACGGTAGATCTGCTGGTGGGTCGCCTGCCAGAAATGACCGATGGATCGGTCAAAACGCCGGGCGAGCTGATAACCGGTGGAGGGCTTCTCGAGGAGCGAAGTGAGTAGGGCATGTTGAATCGACATGGCGGTGATTCTATCCGCAATGGGCCGGCGCGCCAATTCAGATGCCGGTAGTGCTGATCTGACCGAGCTATCCGCCCGACGTAGAATCAAACGACAGTGGAAAACACCACTGGCGAAATCCATGCCCAGATGGAAACTGGACGACACTCAACCCGCCAAACTTTGTGATGCAGTTACGCATGAGTGCCAATTCGTGAAAGCCGACGTTCTGACGGTACTCTAGAGTTCCCGCCAGCATACAGAAACCAAGACCAACAAAAACAGCCAGTTACATTACGGCACAGTTCCCTCTGGCTCACACCGGGCCGTTTGGCGGTTAATCTCTGGCGGGAAATATACAGGCTTCGGAAATTGTGAAGTGCATTGCCCACGCCTGACACGCTACTGCTATTACTAATCATGACAGGCGTCGTTGACAGTTTGTCTCTCGTCCACGGAATGAGGCGACAGGCATGCGACCCTCAATAACAAACGAAAGGATCTCCCGCTGAAAGGCATTCAGCAGGGCTATAAGATGACCAACAAGAACAATACCAACCACATTTCAAGCAAGACCCCCCGACTGTTCATCTGGAGTCGGGAAGTGATGTTCCTTGGTACCTACGTCAGCCGCCAGGAACCCTATCGAACAACGCAAGAGCTTATGGTGGTCTGCCTGCAGGGCACCCTCAACGTCAAGGCCGGTGAGGGCCCTCCCATTTCGACCCGAACCTGCCTCATCCCTCCCGGAATCTGGCTGGACCGTAAGCTGATTGAAAGCCGGCAGGCGGTGCTGGGCATCTACTTCCTGGCCCCGTTCTCCCAGGACCATGCCGCCCTGGCCAGCCACATGACAGAGGTTGGCCAGGGAATTTTCTGCCATCACGCGGATGAGTCGGCGGTGATACGAGCCATGATGAAAGTCAGGAACCAGTCCGTCATCACCACACAGGAGGCCCGCTCAATCATCCGTGACGCCCTGATACCCAAACCGCTACAGGGATTGGTGTTCCGGGAATACGACCCCAGGCTGCTGACAGTAGCCAAACGCATCCGCGCCGAACTCCATGATTCACCCACCCTCACTGAACTGGCGAATGAAGTAAACCTGTCGGAATCCCGCCTGGAGAAACTCTTCAAGGAACAGGCCGGCCTGCCTATCACCCAGTATCGGGTTCGGTATCGTGTCTTTATCAGCACCATTATCATGGCCCTGGGCTATTCGGTCACCGAAGCGGCCCTGCTTGCCGGGTTCTCCAACTCGGCTCACCTGTCCCGCTGCTACCGGCAGGTAAATGGCGTAACGCCCTCTTCAACCTTCCTGAATCCGCCCCACCTGGAGGCAATCCTCGATTCCTCTGCCACCAGTCTGGTGGCCCCCCTGCTGGAGGGCCAGCCAGCGATCTGACCGGGCAACTCCATTAGCACACCGACATGACGCCAAACTAACCTGATTAGTAATTTTCTGAGCCTGTTCAGGGCCTGATTCACATTCCATCCATTCAAAATGGTTACAACATCCATTTTGGTGCGGTGGTTCGCACGAACCACCCGTATCGGAGCGGTTACCGGTTTACTGAACACAATATTAAACAGCTGACAGAAACATCGTCATCCGCGCCGGTTTTGTGACCCCCCCAACATTCCTGCATTACCCGAACAGGCGGCTATCACCTTGTGCAAGCCCCATCCCGCCCCGCGCTATACCGTTCACCCGTCTCCGAGGCTCTGGTCTTACGCCCGGTGACCGCCCGGCAGTCATCTCAATGGGCCGGGCACTCACATTCAGGAAGACATGTTTCGACACGCTTGTGCTGTCCGCGTCGACATCAAAAGCGAGGAAAGAAAAATGACCGAACAATCCCCCAGATCCCGACGTCTACACGCCCGGTTCACCCCCCTGAACCGCATACACATCCGCCAGGTCAAGGAGATGTACGCCATCTTCAAGGCCCACTACGAGCACACTGACCTGGAAACCTTCATGGCCGACCTGAGCAAGAAAGATGGCGCCATATTGCTACGGGAACCGGAACAGGGCCGTATCGTGGGCTTTTCATCCATCGTTACCATGCCCATGGGTGAGAATGGCAACCAGGGCTCCGGCGTGTTCAGCGGCGATACCATAGTCATGCCAGAATACTGGGGCTCACGGGCCCTGCACTTCGCCTTCATGCGTTACATCATCCGCCAGAAACTGCGCCGGCCATCCACGCCACTGTTCTGGCTGCTGATCAGCAAGGGCTATAAGACCTACCTGCTGATGGCCAACAATTTCGACCAGTACTACCCCCATCCGGAAGAACGCCATGAAGACCTGGAACCGCTGGTCAAATCCTACTGCGAGCGGCTGTTTCCGGGTCACTATGACCCCGACACCCGGGTGCTGGATTTCGGTGAATCCGCCCAGCGGCTGCGCCAGGGTGTCGCCGCGGTGACCGATGAACTGGCCCGGGAGGTACCCAAGATCGATTTCTTCCGCCAGCGTAACCCCACCTGGAACCGGGGTACCGAGCTGCCCTGTATTGCCCTGTTGTCCTACACCACCATCTTCCGTGCCCTGTCCAAGTGGTGGCTGCAATCCTCGGCGAAATCCCTTGGCAAGATGGGCGGGCGCCTCAGGGCTCTGGGGGCAAGATGATCAGTACTCGTCTGGGCCATGGTGTTCTGCGGCAGATCCTGAGACCGGGCGAACGTCGTTTCCGGGCCCGGCAGTCCGACCTGGAAACCGCGCAGCGGGAACGTCTGGCCCGCATTCTCCGTCAGGTGAGCGCCGTCCGTGACCAGCAGGCGCTCTGGCACGGCGGCTGGCGGTGGGAGGACTTCGCTGCCAGCGAGCCGGTCACAAGCTATGATCAGTGGCGAGACCTGGTCTCCAATCAGATGGAGACCGGTCGTCAGCGCCTGACCAGCTCACCGGCGCAGCGTTACCAGCCCACCAGCGGGTCCAGCTCGGCCATCAAGTGGATACCCTACACCCGTCAGTTCCTTCAGGAGCTTGATGGCGCCATAGCGCCATGGATGTCGGACCTGTACCGCCAGTTTCCCGGCATTGCCCGGGGCAAACAGTACTGGTCGTTGTCCTGGCTACCCTCATCCATGCGCAAGCAGGGTAGTGATCAGCTCAACGATGACATGAAACTGCTCAGCACCGGCAAGCGGATCCTGATGGGACAAACCCAGGCGGTGCCGGATGGTGTCGCCCTGGCCCCCACGTCCGACGACTCCATGTTCGCCACGGTTGCCTGCCTGGCAGCCACTTCCGATCTGGCGGCCATGTCCGTCTGGAGTCCCACCTTTGCCCTGGGGTTGCTCAGTAATCTTGGAGCCTGGCGAGAAGCGTTGGTCGAGGTGCTGCGCACCGGTTCCTGGGGCGATCGCCAGCAGGCGCTGAAGCACCTGGAAGCGCCCCGGAATCCGGCAGCGGCCTCCCTGCTTGCCACCTGGGACGGCCGTGCCGACCCGGCATTCTTCCGGGAACTGTGGCCGCAGCTGGCGTTGGTCAGCGCCTGGGGAACCGCCTCGGCCGCCCCCTGGGCCAACGAGCTACGCAGGACCCTGCCCCAGGCCGGGTTTCAGGGCAAGGCGCTGTGGGCGACGGAAGGCGTGGTCACCATTCCCTACGGCGACCAGCATGTGCTGGCGGCAAATTCCCATTTCTACGAGTTCGAGGATTCAGACACAGGCCGGATTCATCCTGCCTGGGACCTGCAACCGGGGCAGCAGGTTTCGCCGCTGATTACCGCCGGCTCCGGGCTGCTGCGGTACCGGCTGGGGGATCTGGTCGAGGTCACCGGCCATATGGGCCAGTTGCCCTGCCTGCGCTTCCTGGGCCGGAGTAACACAGTGGACCTGGTGGGCGAAAAAATGGACGCGGTTACGGTTCAGCAGTGGCTCAACGACACGCCCTGGCCGGGAACAGCGCAGCCCGTGACGGTGCTGGGGGCAACCCACGGTGGCCACAGTGGTCGTCCCGCCTATGTGCTGGTGGTTAACCTGCCGCAAAAGGAATCACCGGAGCAGTGGGAAACCCGGGCCCGGTCCTGGGCACACTCGCTGGAGGATTACCTGCGCGCGAGCTTCCACTACCGTCTGGCGCGGGACCTCGACCAGCTTGAGCCGGTGCGCTGTGTCTGCATCCACGATGCCCACCGCCTGTACCTCGAGGCCTGCAAGGCGCGGGGCATGATCGAAGGGGATATCAAGGTGGAATCCCTGAAGCACTGGCCCGGCGACCTCCCTGCGGCCTTTGCACCTGCCCGTGTCGGAGAAAAGGAGGTTCTCCATGAAGCTTGAAGTCAGCCGCGCCCGGCCTGATGACAACGGGGATATCCTGTCGCTACTGTCGACGATCCCCCAGCCCGGCGCCATCAGCCTCAGTTTCGAGCGGTCACCAAACTATTTCCACGGGGCAGCCATCAGCGCTGAAGATCCGGAAGTGTTCATTCTGCGAACCCCGGAGCCGAAGGCGCAATCCACCCTGGGCATTTTCAATATCGGCACCCGCCGGCTGTTCATCAACGGCGAGTTACAGCGGGTACGCTACCTCCATGACCTGCGCCTGGACCCCAGCGTTCGCGGTACCCGGGCCCTGGGCATGGCGTTCCAGACCACCCGCGAGATGATGGCCGACGACGAACTTTTCCAGGCGGTCGTACTGGAAGAAAACCACTCGTTCCTGGCCACCATGATGCGCCCCCGCAAGCTCATGCCGGATCTGAGTGCCAAGGGGAGCATCGAGACCAGCCTGATTTACGGGCGGGCCTCCCGCAAGTTCCAGGCACCCTCGGTGGAGATCCGCCCGGCCACCCCGGAGGACCTGCCCGCGATGCAGGCCCTGCTGGATGAGGAGGGCCCGAAACGCCAGTATTTTCACTACCATGACCTCAATGAACTGAAAGACCCCGGCCCCTGGTACCGGGCGCTGTCGGTCAGTGACTACTACCTGATCTTTGAAGACGGGGAGCTGGCCGGCCTGGCCGGCACCTGGGACCAGAAACCCTTCAAGCAGACCCGGGTGGCCGCCTACAGCAAGCCGGTCAGGCTCGGGCGCCCGCTGTACAATATGTGGGCGAAAGCCACCCGTGGGATGCCACTGCCCAAGGTGGGCGGGTGTCTGAGCTACCTGACCCTGCACACCGTGGTGATCCGCAATCACGACATCAACCTGCTGCGGATGCTGGTCAACGCCCTGCTGCAGGGTCCCGCCCGGGACTACGACGCCATTGCCTGCGGGTTCTTTACCGCCGATCCCCTGAGCCACGGGCCCCGGTCCTTCCCCCGGCGGACGCTGCTGAGCCACCACTTCATTGGCACCTGGGGCCGGGAACACAGACCCTGGATCGACCCGAAACGGATTCCTCATGCCGATATTGCCAGGCTTTAGTTGCTGTCGCGTCGGGGTGGCGGCCATGGCCTCGCCGCATTCCTGGCACTGACTGCCGCTGTTCGAGCCCCGGCCTAGACAACACCCGACATCACTAACCACAGGAGAATTAAGGGGCGACCTTATCCGGCAGCGGCTGCCAGCCCGTCACTGACACCCGCTTCCCAGCTGGCCCGCAGTACATCGTTCTCGTAGGGGTTTTCTGCATGACCACTGTCGGCCGTCTGCAACCCTACACGGTAGGCTTCCTCCACCGAGTCCCGTTCCGACACGGTATGGCCCCTGACACGGAGCCGCCGTATCAGCTTCACCACATCCTCGGCGATCATGATCATCGACGGCACCATGAAGATGGTGGTGAGGCTGGCAAACAGCACACCGAAGCCCAGGGATATCGCCATGGGGACCAGGAAGGCCGCCTGGGGACTGGTCTCGAACGCCAGTGGCGCCACTGCCAGCGAGGTGGTCAGGGTGGTCAGCATGATCGGGCGTATACGCCCGGCCAACGCTTCCAGCAAGGCTTCCCGTTGGGTTTCATAGCGCGCCCGCAGGTGGTTGGCGTGGTCAATCAGCACCAGGTTGTCGTTGATCACCACGCCACTGACCGCCACCACCCCGATGATGGACCACAGGGTCAGCTCGAAACCGAGCAACATATGCCCCAGGAAGGCGCCCACCATACCGAAGGGTATCGCCATCAGGATCAGCAACGGCTGCCAGTAACGGCCAAACATCATGGTGAGCACGAAGAACATGGCCAGCAGGGCGGCACTGTAGCCAATGGTGAGATGATTGACGAACCTGGTGATGCTGATGGGTTTGCCGGCCACGGACCAGCGGGCGCCCGGCCATTGCTGGGCCAGTTCTGCCAGAAAACCCTCCTGCAGGAATGCCATCACCCGTCCGGGGGACGTCAGCCGGGTGTCGACATAGGCGGTGACCGACACACTGCGGTTGCGATCGTAATGCTGGATTACCGCCGGGCGTTCACGCCGTTGCGGCTCGGCCAGGGCCACCAGTGGTGCCACCGAGTCGTCCGACAGGCGGATGGGCAGCTGTTCCAGGTGACCGAGGCTGTTGCTCTGTTCCGCCGGCAACCGCAGCACCACGGGTACATCGTGGTCGCCCTGGGGCAACTGGTCGATGACAATGCCCTGGAAGGCCGACTGAACCTGGTCTCCCAGCTCGGCTTCTGTCACCCCACCCAGACGGGCGCCGGGGCGTACCGCCAGGTTGATCTCCGAGAAGCGGGAGCTCATGCCATTGGCCACTTCGAACACGCCGGATATCTCCCTCAGCTCCTGCTCCAGGGCCTGTGACATTTCTGCCAGTCGGTCGAGGTCCGGGTGATAGAGGTTCACGTGCAGATCCGGCAGCACCCGGTTGATGGTGGAGTGAAAGCGCATGGACACAGCACCGGCGATCTCCGGCTGGAGCCTGCGCCACTGTTCCCTTACCTGATCCGGAGTGACTGGCAGGTCGCCACCAACCATGGCCACGGTGACCCGTGCGCGGAGGTAGGCGCCAGGGTCGTGGGCGGTGGAGTGGTTGTTGCGCCGCCCCTGCTCCACGTAAATATCGTCAATAACAGGCTCACCGTGGTCCTTCTCCAGGGTACTGCTGAGGAACTGGGCGGAGACCTGCAAGGTTTCGGTGGCCCGCAACACCCGCTGGCTGCTGGTGCCCGGGGGGAACTCCACATCCACCATCACCTTGTTGCCGGTAACCTGAGACTGGAAGGTCACGCTCAGCCAGCCACTGTGAAGCAGCGCCACGCATACCCCGAACATTGACAGGAACAGCAACAGGACCATCATCCGGGCATTGAGGGCCGCGCCCATGAAGGGCAGAACCCGCCGCCGGATCTGGCCATCGAACCAACGGTTCACCCGCTGGCTGAACCTGCCCGACACCGCCCGGGAGCGACTCATGGAGTGGGCCAGGTGAGAGGGCAGGATCCACAGCGACTCCACCAGTGACAACGCCAGCACGGTGATCGCCACCACCGGTACCACCCGCATCAGGTCTCCCTCCGGGCCCGGCAGGAACATCATCGGCAGGAAACCGATGGCCGTGGTTACCACCGCCACGGTAATGGGCAGAGCCACCCGGCGCACGCCTTCCAGCACGGCGTCGATGCCCGGCCCCAGTCGCCGTGCCTGGTCGTCGACGCTCTCACCCACGATCACCGCGTCGTCCACCACAATGCCCAGCACCAGGATGAAGGCAAACAGGGAGATGGTATTGAAGGAAAACCCCGTCAACGGCAGGATGATGCAGGCACCCACCATGGCCACCGGAATACCCAGGCCCACCCAGGCCGACAAGCGCAGGCCGAAGAACAAGGCCAGCAGCAGGATCAGCATGATCAGGCCCTGCAACGCATTCTTCCACAGCAGGTCCGAACGATCCCGGTACTGGCGGGAATCGTCCCGCCACAGGATCAGCTCCATGTCCCGGGGGAGCGTGGCATCCCGCACGAAGCGGTGCACGGCTTCGGCGGTTTCCACCACATCCTGGTCGCCGATGCGGTACACATCCAGGGCCACCGCTGGGCGACCGTTGAACCAGGCCGCCATGGCATCCCGGGTGAAGCCGTCCCGCACAAAGGCAAAATCCCCCAGCACCAAGCGCTCCCCTTCCCCGGTCCGGCGCACGGTCACATCGCGGTAGTCTTCCGGGTCGGTCACCGCCTCCCCGGACAGGATCAGCGAGTTGGCACTGGGGCCCCGCAGCATGCCGCCGGAAGCCCGGCCCAGGTTGCGGGAGATGGCATCAGCGACGCCCGCAAACGTCAGGTCGTACCGGTACAGATCTTCCCGGGCAACCTCCAGGGCCACCTCCCGCGCCGGCAGGCCTTCCAGTTCCACGTCAACAATCGACGGGTGGTCCAGCAGCTGGTCCCGCAGCTGCCAGGCCACCTGATGCAGTGCCCGGGGCTTGGCGTCAGCCACTACCAGCAGGCGGGCGACCCGATTGCGATAGACGGCCTCTTCCACCACCGGTTCCTCGGCGTCCGGTGGCAGGGTGTTAAGGGTTTCCACCCGGGCCGCCATGCGGTTACGCACCTCGCCGGAGTCGTACCCTTCCACCACATCCACGGTGATGGAGCAGAGCCCCTCCCGGGATTCGCTGCGAATGTTGTCGATGCCTTCAATGGTATAAAGGGCGGTCTCCAGGGGCGAGCAGAGGGTCTGCTCGATCACTTCCGGGGACGCACCCTGCAGCTTTGCCACCACACCGATGCGATCCAGTGGCAGGTTGGGCAGCGTTTCCTGCCGGGTCTGGGGAATGGCCAGAAAGCCGCCCACCAGCAGCAGTAGCGCCAGCAGGTTGGCGACCGCCGGGTTGCGGGTAAACCACTCGATGCTGCGGAACATATTACACGTCCCTGACGATGCGGCCGGAGGTGGGCTCGTCGCTCTGCGCCGGTTGCGGATCACCCAGCACACGGATTTCCGACCCTTCCAGCAGGTGGTCGGAGCCCTTCTCCAGAATGCGCTGGCCGGCCTCCAGGCCCTCCGTGACATAGACCGACTCATCATCGCGATAAGCCCATTCCACCTGCTGACGACGAAGCCGGTTGGCTTCGTCCACAACCCATATCTCGTTGTTGGTAATCATGGCGGAGCGGGGGATGGTGGCCACCTCGGACAGGCGGCGACCCTGGATCTGTGCATCCACATAGACCCGGGGTTCCAGGGGTACGGAACCGGATTCCGGGTCCACTTCCGCAATCAGCCAGCTCATCTGGTTGCTGCTGACGCCACTCTCCCGACGGGTAATGACCGCATCCCAGTGGCGCTCCCTGCCACCAAAACTGCCGCTTAGCCGTACGGGTATCTCCAGGGCCTTGTCCGGTTCATCCGGGAAGACCGCCATCAGGTCCAACCATTCGTTGCGCACCGGCAGCCGCACCTCCATGCGCTGTGAACTGAACAGTTCCCCGAGGGATTCGCCGCCGCCAACCGTCTGCCCCACGGACACCCGTACCTGCTCCAACCGGCCACTGAACGGGGCCTTCATGGTGGCCCGCTCCAGATCACTGACCGCCTGATTCAGAGCCGCCCGGGCCATCTGCACCCGGGCCCGGGCCTCCCGCAGCTGGGGGACATTGAGAGCAAAGTCGGTAGCGTTACGGCTGGGGCTGCGGCGGGCAATGGTGGCCTTGGCCTGGGCCTGTTCCAGGTGCAGCTTGGCGGATTCCACATCGTGGCGACGCTGGGCCACGTCCAGCTCGAAGGGCTCCGGGTCCAGCCGGACCAGCACCTCGCCTTTCTCCACCCAGCCGCCGCTGGCCATGCTGTCGGCGACCTCGATCACCTCACCGCCGGCGCGGAAGGTGAGCGCCAGGCGATCCTGGGCACGGGCGGTTCCCTGACTGTGGAGTTTCAGTGTGACCGGCTCCAGCTCCACGGAGTGGATACGGAATTCCGGCGATTCCAGCCGGGGGGTATGGGTCACCGTATCGGGCGCACCCCGGTAGATAAACACCAGGGCCAGCACCAGCAGCGCCAGTACCCAGGCTGAGGCATAGCGGGGATCGCTGACCCAACGACCGAAAAAGGATGTTCCCTGATTCATTCCTGCGCTGACTCCTCCATGACATGTCAGGCGCCGGCATTACCTGAAGTGGCGCGGGGGCTCCTGAACATCGGATCTTCCGTTGACTTCCCTTTTGCGGGACCGGGATCACTCTGGAACTGCAGGGGGCCGGAATGGCCTCCAGAGTGCGGGCGATGCGTCGCCGGCCCGGTCCGACGATGCCATAACGCTACGGTGCGCTTGCCACATCCCCGGTCCGGGAGAGGCGATAACATATCAGGACAGCTATCGAATCAGCACCCCTGACTACCGGAAGTGAGTACCGGTTCCACATCCGTCATCTGCCATCCATATTTGCCCTCAAGAAGGGCATGTGGAGCATCTCACAACAGTCGGAAATCCTGACAGGCGCTGTGAGACTTTTGTCACTTATATCATAACGTTACGCTGACCATTTCGTGACCATACGGTAACTCTACGGTGCTTGTCCAAACGCTGAGATGAACCCCACAAATCCACCTTTATCTCCGTGGTACAAACCTTCCCACGAATCGTTACAGGGACAAACGCCAACAAGTGTCCCGTTCGGTTGATTCGCTGACCTACTGAGCCACTGAGAGCCTTGAGAGCAAGGCGCGGTGGCGAAGGTTTGGTGGTTCCAAATCGAGTCAGCGCAACGCGGCTATCAAGGCTCTCAGTGGCTCCCGAAGGGCGCGACGCTGGGGCCTCTGGCCGGTGTTGCCAGCCCTTGATGTGGAACCACCACACCTTCGGACTGGCGCCTTGGCCAGAGGCCCCAGCGTCACGCAGTAGGCCAGCGAATCAACCGCACGGGACACTAAACCTCTGAAGTGTCCTGATGCATTGTTCAGAGTTCGCCAAACCAAAAGGAGGTGGGTAATGCCCCAATTGTTCAGGAGCCTCGTCTCACGAGGTTATCTCTACGTCTTCCTGCTACTGGCCATTGTGGCCATCGCAGCCTTTGACTACGACAGCAGCCAGCTTTTCCTGTGGTTCCTGCTGCCCTACTATGCGTTGGGGCTGGTACTGCAGTTCGTGATGCCAAAGCACAAGAAACCCCTGGAGCAGGGGGAGCTGCTCACCGACGTCGTTTCCAACGGCTTCATGTTTCTGCTGAGCAGTGTCCAGAACCTGATGGTCACCCTGTTCTTCGGTCTGGCATCGTCCAGCCTGCTGATTCACTTCGGGCTGCTGAGCCCCTCCTTCGGGCTGTCCAACCTGCCCATGTGGGCCCAGGTGATCTGTGGCCTGCTGATCTTTGATTTCATGTTCTACACCACTCACCGCATGGCCCATACGGTTCCCGCGCTGTGGAAACTGCATTCCGTTCACCATAGCGCCCATCGGGTCACCCTGATGAATGCCTACCGGGTGCACCCACTGGACGTTCTGGTACGCCGCTTTATTCCGGTATTCGTGCTTCTTCAGTCCGGCATCAGCCAGGAGGGATTTGTGGCCGTGGCGGTGATCGGCAGCGTGCTGGCCACCATCACCCACCTGAACATCGACCTGAAGCACGGCGCCCTGAACTACCTGATCGGCACCAACGAGATCCACCGCTGGCACCACTCCACCAAAATGAGTGAAGCCAAGAACTTCGGCGGCATCATGATCTGGGATCACCTGTTCGGCACTTTCTACTACCCGAAAGACCGGGACATGCCGGAAAAGCTTGGCCTGTCCCATGAGCAGGATTACCCGCTGAACAACTACTGGCAGCAGCTGATATACCCGTTCCGTAAGCCCATCCGGAAACCGGAGAAAGCCGGGTCAGCCCAGGGCCAGGCGGACGCCCGCCCCAACCCGGTGGCTGCAGAAACGTAGCCGGAACGCACTCCCCCGGAAGCCGGGCTCCACAGTCTTCCGGGGGCGTCAGCACAAAGAAGCCCCGGAGAGCCGACGCTCCCCGGGGCTTTTTGCACTGTCACAACCCGGCCATTTCAGAGGCGCGCAAACTGCTCACGAAACGCCTTCAGCTCCCGCCGGGTAAGGATCAGATGAAGGTCCACACTATTGCCCTCCTCCGCAGTGGGCACGACCTTGATCATGCGGAAGGGGGCGGCGGTGGGGGTATACCAAGTGGGCGCGCCGGTACCGAAATCGGCATCATACACGGGCATGGCACAGTAATTGTTCTGCATGAAGCCTCCGTCCAGCCCCCGCAGCACCGACCGGGGCAGGATGCTGCCCAGTCGCTTTTCCTGCCGCTGGCGCTCCATGAAACCGAGGTAGCCGCGCCAGTCGACGGTGCCGGGCCGGTCAGTGGGCTGGCGCAGCTTCAGCGTCAGGGCGGGTACCGAACATTCCTGCAGGTCCCGGGCGGAGAACCCACGCTCTTCCTGACCGATAGCCACCCCGAACAGGCGCCGCGGTATCTCCAGCCCCCGCTTGAAACGGAAATCCACCACCACACCCACGTGCAGATCCTTACGGTAGCCCTGCACACGGGCAATCACCTTCAGGCACTGGGCCGTCAGCAGGTCCACGTCGCTGACCCTGGGACCCTCGGGACAGGCCTTGTCATAGCTGGCCCGCAACTCGTCCAGATAGCGGCCCGGAATTCGGTGGATCTCAAGCCGGTTGCGCATCACCTGCAGCGCCAAGCGTGCGTATAGCCCGAGCCGCTGCCACAGCCCGAACACCTGGACATCCTTGCGGGCGTATAGATGGCTGGCGTACTTCTGGCTGCGGTTGAGCAGGAAGTCCCGTTCGACGATGTCCTCCGGCTCCCCGAGCCCGCGGGCAGCCCGGGACCAGTCCTGCACAAACATCCACACGCTGCTGCCATCAATCAGGCAGTGGACCGGCGCCATGGTGCAGATGGCACCGCCATCTTCAAAACGGAATACCTTGACGCCGAACAGCGGCGTATCCGGTCGGTAGATGGTCCAGGGAAACACCTTGTCGTAGTACTTGCCGATAAAGGACTGGTGGGGGTAATCCGGCCCATAGTCCGGCATGGGCCCATCCACGTCATAGACCTCGAAGGGCACACCGGAATCGTCGGCGTCGATGTAGGGGTAACCCTCGGCGTCCTTTTTCAGGCGGCCGGCCACCAGCGGGTACGTCTTCAGGACCGTGGCCAGGGACTGCTCCATGGCCTCAGGATCCAGCCCCTGGGGGTAGACGTAGAACAGCGGCACCGTGATCATGCCGCCGAAGATGTCGGGGCCGGTCAGATACTGGCGACCGGCCCGGACGCCGGCGCGAACCTGTGTCCGTGACACCAGACGTTTCCTGATCTTTTCCATGGCAAATCCTGCTTCCTCGTCCTGAGCCCGGACACGAGTATAGGGAGAGCGGGGACTGTCGCAAGTGACGCCGGCGCAATGTGGGAACTTCATGGCAACCGCACGTTTACGAACGATTGGTAATGGAACTATGGGACCTGGCGCACTGATCCCGTTGCTTACTGTTGGTGGAATGCGATCCTGACTCACAGGCAAGGACTGGCCTATGGATACCATGACCGCGGTAAAGCTCCTCTCCACCGCCCTGCTGTTCCTGATGACCCTGGGTATGGGCATGACCATGTGCTGGAACGACGTGCGCCGGATTGTGCGCTACCCCCGGGCCGTCACCATAGGCGCGGTGAACCAGGCGGCAGTGCTACCCCTGGTGGGTTTTGGTCTGGTGCTGGCCTTCGACGTGCACCCGGAAATCGCCGTGGGGGTCATGCTGCTGACCTTCTGCCCCGGCGGGGTTGGCTCCAATATCTCCACCCTGCTGGCCCGGGGCGATATCGCCCTGTCGGTGAGTCTGACCCTGATCAGCGGGTGCCTGATCGTCATCACCCTGCCGGTGCTGACCAATGCCGCCATGGTGTATTTCCTGGGCGAGGGGCTCACCCAAACCCTGCCCGTGGGAGAGACCGCTTTGCGGCTGATCCTGATGGTACTGGTACCGGTGAGCCTGGGCATGCTGATCAACCACCGCTGGCCGGCCTTCACCGCCCGGGCCGAACGCTATGTGAAAACCAGCGGGTTCGTGTTGCTGTCACTGATGATCGTGGGCGTGCTGTTCAAGGAATACGACACCTTCATGGCCTACAGTCGGCAGGCCGGGGCGGTGGTCACGGCGCTGTGTGTGACCACCATGACCATCGGCTTCCTGAGTGCCCGGCTGTTCCGGCTCAACCGCGCACAGAGCACCAGTATCTGTATTGAGGTAGGCATCCAGAACACCCTGCTGGCGCTGGTGATTGCCGGCCTGCTGGACAAGGCCTATCTCACCATTCCGGCGGTCATCTATGTGGTGGTCAGTTCCGCCATGCTGCTGGTGGTCATCGCCTGGGCCAACCTGCCCCTGCGCAGGCCGGCGCCAGCAGCGGCCTCGGTCCGTGAGGGGAGGTCGTAACCGTTACCAGGGTAACTCGTCGCCATTGCTGTGCCAGAAGCCACCGGTATTCTCCAGATTCAGAGCCTCAATCCGGTCAGCCAGACCACGGGCGGCTTCCTCCGGCGAGATCAGGCCACCAAAGTTGACCATCCGGGTCTTCACATAGCCCGGATGGAGCTGGGCAACGGCGATTCCCCGGGGCTTCAGATCCACCGACAGGGACTTGCCAAAGGCATTCAGGGCCGCCTTGGAGGCTCGGTAGCCGTAACGGCCCCCGGAGTCATTGTCAGCGATTGACCCCATGCGGCTGGTGATATTGGCAATCTTGCCGCCTTCGGGAATCAGTTCCACCAGGGCTTCTGCGACCCGTAGTGGTGCGTAGGCGTTCACTTCCATCTGCGTGCGGATGGAATCAAAGTCGATACTGCCCAGTTGCTCGTCCTGAAGCAGGCCGGCATTGTTGATCAGCAGATCAATCTGCTCACCCGCCAGCGCCTGCTTCAGGCCCAGCACATCCGCTTCCCGGGTAACGTCGATGCGGTCGATCACTCGAGCCGCCACTGCTTCCAGCTCACCGGACGATTGTCGACACACGCCTATCACCTGCCAGCCGTTGGCGGCATACAGACGGGCCAGTTCCAGCCCGATGCCCCGGTTAGCGCCGGTTATCAGTACCTGTTTCATGCTTTCACCTCCGGTTTGCTATTTTATGGAACCACCGGGCAGGATAAGCGAGCACCATGAACGATCCAACCAGAGACTGGAAAAACCTGACACCGCAACAGGCCATAGAGCTACAGAGGCAGACCGCCGGGCAGGTTATTACCCGCGACCAGCTGCCAGAGATCACCACCGTTGCCGGGGTCGACGTGGGGTTCGAAAACCGGGACACCGCCCGCGCCGCCATCGTAGTCCTGCGGCTGAGCGATCTGAAACCCATCGACCACGCCATCGCCCGCCAGCCAGTGCCCATGCCCTACATCCCCGGCCTGCTGTCGTTCCGGGAATGTCCGGTGATCCTCGAGGCCCTGGGCAAGCTCGACCGCCAACCGGACCTTCTGCTGTGCGATGGCCAGGGCATTGCCCACCCCCGGCGGCTGGGGGTTGCCTCCCACACCGGCATCCTTACCGGCCTGCCCACCATCGGCGTTGGCAAGAGCCGCCTGACCGGCACCCATGCCCCCGTTCCGGATGACAAGGGCGCCTGGGTACCGCTGGAGGACAAGGGCGAAACCATCGGGGCCGTGCTGCGCACCCGCAAGGGCGTCAAGCCACTCTATATTTCGCCCGGGCACCGGATCAGCCTGCCCACGGCCATTCACTATGTCATGGCCTGCGTCACCCGCTATCGATTGCCGGAAACCACGCGCTGGGCAGACGGCATTGCGTCCGACCGGGGCCAGAAATGGCTGGACCAGTTACCAGTTAAACCTGACAGATAAGCCCTACTGACGGGACAGGCGCTCACGGGTGGCCAGCCGCCCTTCCCGACGTATTGCGGCACCGTCGTACCGGCGTTTCTCATCCTCTGATTCCGGCGCGACGGCCGGAACATCCACCGGCTTACCCTCATCATCCAGGGCCACGAACGTAAAGAAGGCCGACAGTATATGGCGCACGTCGCCGGTGTAACTGTTCTCTGCTTCCACCCGTGCCCCGATCTCCATGGAGGATCCCCAGCTGCGGTTCAGGGACAGGCTGAACAGCAATGTGTCATTGCCCTTGGCCGGGGCGCGGAAATGGATGGAATCCACCGCCGCCGTGACGCACACGCGCGCGGAATGCCGTTCGGCAACCACCAGGGCCAGTCGGTCACACTTGGCCATGATCATCCCGCCGAACACCGTATTCTGGGCGTTCATATCGTTCGGAAAGACTTTGTAGACGTGTTTATCGATGGCGGATGCCGCCACGGGCTTGCTGGTTTTTGAAGACATGCCTGGAGCGCTCTCCTGCTGCCGGAAAAGGAAAATCCATTTCACTACTATACGCTAGTGTGCCTTAACCCTGGTGTCCCGTTTGGTTATCCAGGCCCTCAGAAAACCTGGTCATACCTGATCCCGACTACAACGCCATTACACTTATTACACAATCAGCCCCTGAAACCACCTGAAAAGCCCTCAAACGCCTTGGTAAGTCAGTGGAGAAATATTCAATCTGGCAACCGTGAATGATGCACGTTTTGCTGCCAATTCGTGAAAGCCCAATCCTTGTACGTGTCGCTAATTTAGGTTCCGGGGGATGCGGTTCCCCGACAACAACTCACAACAAAGTACTGCAACAGGAATAACAATATGTTCAAGCACAATGCCAACAATTCTCTGCGGTCGCTGATCGCAGCCAGCTCCCTCCTGCTGTCCGCTACGGCCTTCGCCGCCGGCGGTGGTGGCGGCGACGATGGTGGCGACGGATGCACGAGTAACTGTGGTTTCGAGCGCGGCCCGGATCCCACGGTTTCCTTCCTGGAGGCTTCCCGTGGCCCCTACTCAGTTCGTACTGACAACGTGTCCAGTTTTGTAGGCGGTTTCGGTGGTGGCACCGTTCACTACCCCACAGGTACCACGGGCACCATGGCGGCTGTCGTGGTCATTCCCGGCTTCGTGTCTGCCGAGTCCTCCATAGAATGGTGGGGGCCAAAGCTGGCGTCCTATGGTTTCGTGGTCATGACCATCGACACCAACAGCGGGTTTGACCAGCCGCCCAGCCGCGCTACCCAGATCAACAACGCGCTGGATTACCTGATTGAGGAAAACGGCAGCAGCACCAGCCCCTACAGCGGCATGATCGACACCGATCGCCTCGGTGTTATCGGCTGGTCCATGGGCGGTGGCGGCACCCTGCGGGTAGCCGCCGAAGGCCGGCTCAAGGCAGCCATTCCGCTGGCGCCCTGGGATACCTCCAGCTTCCGGTTCCGCAGTATCACCACGCCGACAATGATCTTCGCCTGTGAGTCTGACATTGTCGCGCCGGTTGGCAGCCACTCGGAGCCATTCTACGAAGCCATTCCGGACTCTACCGACAAAGCCTTTGTTGAACTGAACAATGGCAGCCATTACTGCGGTAACGGTGGCAACAGCTACAATGACGTACTGGCACGCCTCGGTGTTTCCTGGATGAAGCTGCACCTGGACGACGACCAGCGGTACAACCAGTTTGTCTGTGGACCGAACCACGAGTCTGACTGGGACATTTCCGAGTACCGGGGCACCTGCCCTTACTGATGAAGCCCGGAGAAAAACAGTAGTATTCAACTGATCGAAACCATGCTGGCTACCTCCCTGCCAGCCTTGACGGGTCGTGGTTCGCCACGGCCCGTTTTTATTGTTACATCCGTTATAGCTCCAGATTTCTCAATGCTCGACAGCAGCCCCATATAGCAAAGTCCCTCCCTGCCCAAAAAGAGCGAGCGCTCGAAACACCAAATTCAAAGCCATTGCGAAACACAAGATACTCATCCACGAAATAATGTGATCGGCGCCTCCAGGGGTGCTAATTCGTGAAAGCTGCGTCTTGAGGACCGAACTAACGTTGACCTCGGGGATAGACAGATCCCCGCCAACAACACTCAAATAAGACAACGTTACAGGGAAATCTATATGTTCAACTCGATTGGAAAGAAATCAGCACTGTCGCTGATCGCAGCAGGCAGCCTCATGTTCTCCGCTTCTGCCTTTGCCATCATTGGTGGGGGCGGCACTGGCGGTGGCGGCGGTGGTGGCGGCGGTTGCGAAAGCGACTGCGGCTACGAGCGCGGCCCGGAGCCCACTGCATCCTTACTTGAATCCTCCAGTGGCCCCTTTAGCGTGCGCACCAGCAACGTGTCCGGCACTGTCCGGGGTTTTGGGGGTGGTACGATTCACTACCCCACCGGCACGAGCGGAACCATGGCTGCGATCGTCGTTATCCCTGGCTTCGTCTCCCCCGAGTCATCCATCGCATGGTGGGGACCAAAGCTGGCCTCCCATGGCTTCGTGGTCATGACCATCGATACCAACAGCGGGTTTGATCAACCGCCCAGCCGTGCTACCCAGCTCAACAACGCCCTGGATTACCTGATCGAGCAGAACAGCAGCAGCCGCAGCCCGATCAGCGGTATGATCGATACCGATCGCCTGGGCGTCATGGGCTGGTCCATGGGCGGTGGCGGCACCCTGCGTGTTGCAACCGAAGGCCGGGTCAGCGCCGCTATTCCTCTGGCGCCGTGGGATAGCTCCAGCCTGCAGTTCCGCAGCATTGACACGCCGACCCTGATCTTCGCCTGCGAGAACGATTCAACAGCACCGGTCAGAAGCCATGCCGATCCGTTCTACGAAGCAATTCCAGACTCTACCGCGAAGGCCTTTGTTGAACTGAATGGTGGCGGCCATACCTGCGCCAACGGCAGCAGCGGCTTCGGCGGAAGCTACAACGACGTATTGAGCCGCCTCGGTGTGTCCTGGATGAAGCTGCACCTGGACAAGGACCAGCGCTACAACCAGTTCGTCTGCGGCCCGCGCCACGAGTCCGACAGCGACATCTCAGAGTACCGCGGCACCTGCCCGTACTAAACCAACCGCGATTCCTGAAAGTTGCAGTACTGTCTATTACAGGCCTGAAGAATGAATAGCCTGAACCGGGCTACGGAGGATCCGTAGCCCGGCTTTTGATTCTGCCCCATCCATCCTGCCAATACGTGACCCTGCTTTGGCTTGCCCCAGTATCGTTCCAAACCCGACACTCCGTTTGACCGGGTGATGGAAATATCGAATGAACGAGGAAGTAACGTTCAGGCGACACGGGCCGGGTAGTCGCAAAACAGAATGCACTGGCCAGCGGTAAAAACTCCAATACCATTGTAAAAAATGCCAACCGGGGAATGACAAAGCCTATCTATCGTCTTCAATGGCATGTCGAAGTCGTTAAATATGCCGAAGCTCCCGAAATACTCTATGGCCTATCCGCTTGGCCGCCCTCTGGGCATCTCAACGGATGCCTGTCTGGCTCCATAAGCCACTGGGTTAATGCATATGCACTTAAATAAAACACAACTGATAATAATACATGTCGAGATGTTTTCTGGGTGCCATCGCATCCGAAAGGTCATAATTCATACACAATAACCCTTTGCTTTTTCTGTATTTTATTATTAATGAAAATATATTCATAAAGGGGCGCCTGCTGGAAGAAATAGAGGACCCTGCTCCGGGACACAATAACTGTCGAAATGCTTTGCGCCGCTTTTTGCTCCATATATTCTAACAAACTGTTTTAAAAGGAAAACAAAAACGGGCACGATTTTCGCTTATATGTTTGGCAAATGGCCTGAAAGACCGAGTCGGGTCATTGTTTCAACCCCATTCGTCATGCGGTGTTGAATAGAAGCCAAGGATCTCTGCAGTACTGGATTGAGACAGCCTGGTTGCTAAAAGAACTAGATGGACATGGTGCTTAACAACTGGAGAATAGTTATGAAAATGAAAATGATCGCCTCAGCAGTCGCTTTGTCTGTATGGGCAGGATACGCAGGCGCTGTCGTTGTTGTGGAAGACGGATACAACGACCTGTCGGACAGGCTGGCCGGCTTTGGTGCAACGGTTGATGCCAACGCGGATCAGCTTGCCGATGGCAACGACAGCCACTGGGAAATTCTCGGCGGCAACGCCACAACCACAATGGTTCTGGAGCTGGCCGGGAAGAAGGGCGTTAACACCTTTGGCATCTACGACCCGGCTGACAAGACCAACTTCTTCCAGCTCTTCTCTGGTGTGGATACCGTGTCTTCCCAGGTATCGCTGAGCATTGCCGGGGATGGCACTGTCACAGTTGGCGGCTCAGACCTGGGAGCCCTGAGCTCCACGACCTTTGGTTTTTACCTTGGCCGCAGTGATCCACTGTTCTATTCCGACAGCTCACTGAACCAGGGCGGAGAAGACCAGATGGCCGCCTTCAAGGGCGACGGAACCACGAACCTGACACTGCCAGTACCCATTGGCGCGACCACGTGGGAACTGGAGGACTACTTCCTGGCGTTTGAAGACCTGCCGTACGCCAGCGGTGACAAGGACGTTAACGATATGGTGGTGTATGTTCAGAGCATCACCACCGTGCCCGAACCCGGCACCCTGGCCCTGCTGGGTCTTGGTCTGGCCGGCCTGGGTGCTGCCCGTCGTCGCAGAGCCTGATATCACGGCCTGAGCCAACGGCACACAAACAAAGCCATAGGGCTACCGCCCTATGGCTTTTTTATTCCAGGTTTGCGACAACCGCCCCGAATGGGGGACGAGAATGCATCTTTGCTGTCTTCCCTGTAGAGCCCGCCACAGAGAGTGTGCAACCGGAACATGTTACGGGTCGGAGCGGGATTCTTCCGACGCTGGCGTGTCGCCTTCGAACCCTGAAGGGGTATCCACCACCCGTGCACGGAGTCGTGGCAGCTGTGAGGGATAGTGCTGCTGGATAAAGGACACCAGCCCTTCCCGGATGGCACATTTCAGGTCCCAGTTTTTGGTGGAGTCCGGAGCGCTCATCAGGAAACGGACCTGCAGCGCCTGATCACTGGAATCGGTCACCTGAACCGTCGCCACGTTGCCATCCCACTGTTTCGCCTTGTCCAGCAAGCGGAAGAATTCCTGTCGCAGGGGTTCAATCGGCATGGTGTAGTCCACCCAGATAAAGACCGTGCCCAGCAAATCCGCCGTATTCCGGGACCAGTTCTGGAAAGGGTTCTCGATAAACCACTGCAAAGGCACGATCAGACGACGCAGGTCCCACACCCGCAGGACCACGTAGGTTGCCGTCACTTCCTCGACCCAGCACCATTCACCCTGCACGTAAAGCACATCATCGATGCGAAACGGCTGGGTAAGCGCAATCTGCATACCGGCGAGAAGGTTACTGAGCACCGGCCGTGCGGCGAAACCCAGGATAATACCGCCAACACCCGCGGATGCCAGCAGACTGGCGCCCACCTTCTGTACCGGCTCAAAAATCATCAGCGCCGCACCAATGCCCATGATAATGATAAGGACATTCAGGCAGCGCACCAGAAAACGGGTCTGTGTCTCCACCTTCCGGGCTCTTTTCCACTGCCCCTCCAGCACCGGGTTGAGCAGCACAATGACCTCGCCAATAACAGAGGTCAGACGGACTGCGGCCCACGTCAGGGACAGAATCAGCAGCAATGTAACCGCCTGCTGCACTGCCCCCAGGAGCACCAGGTCATCCGGTGCGCCATTGAGCACAGCCTTGAGCACCAACAGACTGGTAACTACACCAAGCGCCCTGGCTGCCGCGTCCAGGAACAGTCGGGGGACAGTTCGCCGCTCTGAAAAATGGCGGATCAGGGCCAGCGACACCCGGTAAATGATGTAAGTTGCCAGCACCGCCAGCAACGCCGAAAGCCCCGGCAGCAACCATGCCTGTAACCCCGTTTCCACCGCTTTCAGCATTGCTCTTTCCTTTTGAATTGTTTGGCATACCTCTCGGTAAACGTAAGAGATGCGGCGCCGAAACGCCAGAGGCAACAGATGTCAGTAAACTGGATTAGTCCCACCCCCCTGCCCCCGAAACCTGCCCCCACATTCATTGCTATCCGGCAACGTCTCCTGAACGCGCCTTGAAATCACACGGGTCCGTCATAAGCTCAATAGGTATACGCAACATCTTTTGACCCTGAACTCATCATCAACCCACTGCGGAGAGTGACATGGCAGGAGCAAGCGGCAGTTACCACGAGCCCATAGAGCAACTGACCAACAAGACCAGGGACATGCATCGGGCCCTGGTTTCCGTGCAGGAAGAGCTGGAGGCCGTCGACTGGTACCAGCAGCGTGCGGACGCAACGGAGGACGAAGAGCTCAAGGGCCTGCTGCTCCACAACATGCGGGAGGAAATCGAACATGCCTGCATGGTGTTGGAATGGCTGCGACGCAACCACCCTGATTTTGCCGAACAGATGGACATCTACCTCTACACCAAAAAGCCCATTCTGGAGGCAGAGGAAGAAGACGCGGACCTCAGCGCCGCCGGAGAGGAAAGCCCCGGCAAATCGCTGAATAAATTCACCATCGGTTCCATGAAAGGTGAGTAAACGCCATGAATTATCTCAATCGGGAAAACGCCTCCTTTTCCAAAGACATCTGGGAGAGAATTGATGAAGCCGCCGTCGGTTCAGCGCGGGAAGTACTCACCGGACGTCGCTTCCTGGACGTGGACGGCCCCTATGGCGTAGGTCTGACCGCCATTGAAGTGGGCGAGGAAGGCTACTGCCGTCAGCCCGCTCCCGACGAAGCCGGCGCCGTACTCAGCCGCGCCAGCGCCATTCCCATGCTGCGCAAGGGCTTCGGCCTGAGCGTGCGCCGTATCGAGGGGTACGAGTCCATGGGCCAGCCCCTGGACCTGCGTTCCGTGGAGGACGCAGCTGAAGCGGTTGCCCGCCGTGAGGAAGAGTTCATCTACTACGGCCAGCCGGATTTTGGCCTGGAAGGCCTGCTGACGGCCAAGGGGCGCAATGAGGTCAAGTGCGAGGACTGGAGCAAGGTCGAACAGGCCCTGGAGAATGTGCTATCGGGGGTGAACCACCTGGACGACAACGGCTTTCACGGCCCCTATGCCCTGGTCCTGTCGCCCACCTGGTACAACCTGTTGTTCCGCCGTTATGAAGGCACCGACATGTTGCAGCTGGAACACCTCAAGCGTCTGTGTGAGGTCGGCGTCTTCAAGGCGGAAATTGAAGGGGCGGTTCTGGTGGATCCCCGGGTCGGCCGTATTATCGTCGGCCAGGACCTGATGACAGGGTATTCCTCCAACGACGGCATCCATCACCAGATGTTTGTCAGTGAGAGCCTGGCACTGCAGGTGGAGGAACCCGGGGCCATCTGCACCCTGACCCGGAAGAAATAAACCTGCCATGACGACCGAAGCAGATCTTTCCCGGGGACGCCGTGTTGCCAGGCAGGCACTGGCTGAGCTGGACGGACTGAGCCAGCGCCAGGCCGACTGCGGCGATGACACCCTGCGCTCGACCCTGCGGGACATCAGCCAGCGCAAATCAGGCCAGGCGTGGCGGATGATGGCGTGGTTGCAGCAACACGACAACCACCCGCCCTCATCGCAACGGCAACTGGCACCGGCGCCACAGCAACCGGACCAATCGTCGGCACCGGCAGAGCCCGGGCCGTCGGTCGTCACGGATTCCGTAACGGAGACGCCTTCTTTCGCAGCAACATTCGACGCGGCCCCGGTGATCGAACGCAGGGATGTCACGGCGGATCTGATCGTGTTCCGGGTTGCCCGGCCAGAGGGATTCCAGTTCTCGCCGGGCCAGTCGGTCAAGGTAGGTCTTGGCGATATCCGGCGTTCCTACTCCATCGTGTCCGCTCCCCATGAGCCCTTCCTGGAGTTCTTCGTGGAGCTGGCCCCCGGAGGACAGATGTCGGAACGACTACGACAACTTCAGGCAGGCGACACCCTCAGCCTTGGCAACCCCAAAGGTGGCCTGCGCTTTGATGACCGGGTGCAGAGCCACCTGATGATTGCCACGGTCACCGGCATCAATCCTTTCATCAGCATCCTGCGGGACTATCTCCACCGGGGGCAGCACGAGCATGGAATCGTGCTGATGCATGGCGCCAGCTACCAGGACGAGTTCGGCTACCGGCAGGAACTGGAGGCGCTGGCCGCTGCTCACCCTGACCTGCTGACCTACCTGCCCACGATCAGCCGTCCGGATGAGCCACGCAACCAGGGGTGGATGGGCGCTACCGGTCGTGTCGACACCCTGGTGGAAGACGTATTGAGCAATCATGGCCTGACCCCCGAAAATTCCCTAGCCTATGCCTGCGGTCATTCCGGCATGCTTGAATCCGTGGCCGGGCAGCTCCAGCCGCGAGGGTTCCGGCTGGAAACCGAGAGCTATGACTGATCTCCAGTGACGCGTTGAGCTACAGCGGCTCCATGACCGAAAGCGTGCGGAACTCATCCAGGGCAAACTGGTCAGTCATGCCGCTGACCATGTCCTGCAGCAGACGACAGCGACAGTAGCGCTCCCAGAGCTCGTCATCAGCCCCCGCGGGTGAGTCTTCCTTCATGATGAGGTAGGCCCTGACATGCTTGTCAGGCATTCGCTTGATCAGTCGGCTCTCCAGCAGGAAACCCTTGCGTTTACCCGCCAGCAGGTCATCAAAATGCGCCTTCGACAACATCAGCAGGGGCCGATAGTGTTCCAGCAGCCCCGCGATAATCCGGTAGCCCTGCAGTTCCAGGGTTTCCACCTCGGGTACAGAGAACACCTTTTTTACGGCCACCTGTTTCAGGGTCTCGATAACGCTGTGACACGGTGAATCGTCCTCCAGCAACGCCCGGTTCAGCCTGCCCTCGAAGACGTCATCAATATGATCGATAAAGGTTCCTGCGGCATGATCCACCAGGGGATGGATCAGCCTGACCCGTAACCACACAAAAAACTCATGCTCTGCATTGATGGGTTCGGCGTGGGCCCGGCCCAGCGCCTCTTCAATCAACTCATCAAACGACCGGAGCTTACCGAACACGTTGAAATGAGCTCCTTCGTAATCGTGGGGCCTCAGTTCCCTGAAAGCGGCCTTCAGCTCAGAGGCCACGTCCTCGAATGTCATAATGCCCTTGTCGACACTGTCCTCAAGGTCGGCAAGACAATAGGAGATATCATCCGCCGCTTCCATAATGTAGGCCAGCGGATGCCGGTGCCCGGGCTCCATCGCCAAAGCCTGCTGCATGTCAGCGACAAAGCCGGCTTCGGAGAAATAGTAGCCCGGCTTTTTCTGCAGGTAATCCAGGGGGGAGCCTTTGGCGGGCGCCGGCTCGGTCGCTGCACGGGTGTACTTGAACATGCCGGCCGCCTGCACAAACGTCAGATTGAGCTTTTGCAGGTGGCTGATCAGACGTATCGCCTGGGCATTGCCTTCGAAGCAGGACAACTCCCGCGACAGGGGTTCCTTCAGGGAGCCTGAGTCAGCGTCATCCCGGAATGGCTCAAGCTGGCGCAGGTTATCGGAGAACCAGCGGGAGATGGCGGCCTCCCCGAAATGTCCGAACGGTGGGTTCCCTACGTCGTGCATCAGGCATGACATCTCCACCAGGGTCTCCATCGCCCGATCCAGGCCCTCCAGACCATAACGTGCCGCATCACCAGCCAGCCGTTTGAAGATGGTACGGGTGATGTAGCGCCCGGTCTGCTGTACCTCCAACGAATGGGTCAGCCGGCTGCGCACCGCCGCGTTACGCTCCAGGGCAAACACCTGGGTTTTCTGCTGCAGACGACGCACGGCCGCCGAATTGATGATCCGGCCGCGGTCGCTCTCCAGTTGATCCTCCAGCTTTTCGATGCCGCAGGTTTTCAGGCTGAAATCAGACGCTGAGTTCTCCCGGGCAGGACGGTTATAGGGGCGTTTCAGGGAAAATCGGACAGCAAAGTCCGGGAACCTGGTCATAAGTGAGCTACCTGCCCGTGGCGAAGTTATGAGTCTTGGTGAGTATGATCGGTCGTACCACAGGATGACAAACCCATGGTCGCTATACCCAACGTTCAATCCAGTTGAATAAATCGGGCGGATTTATCCGTTATCACTCGCCGGACAGGATGACTATATTGAAGTCACTTAACCGACTCCGATATTCGGAGCGACATCCGATAGCCCATCAGAAAGGAAGCCCACACTATGTCGCTGAAGCTCCAGACCATCATCTGCAGTACCCGTCCGGGACGAGTTGGTCCGTCCCTCGGCCAGTGGTTCAACGATTTCGCCAATAAACAGGGCCAGTTCGAAAGCTCCCTGGTGGATGTGGCCGATTTCAATCTGCCGGTTTTCGACGAACCCAATCATCCGGCCATGCAGAAGTACGAACACGAACACACCAGGCAGTGGTCCAGGACCGTTGCGGAAGCCGACGCCTACGTGTTCGTAATTCCCGAGTACAACTTCTGTCCGCCCCCGTCCTTCGTCAATGCCATTGACTATCTTTACAAGGAGTGGAACTACAAGCCTTGCGGTTTCGTGAGCTATGGCGGTGCTTCCGGCGGTATACGTTCCGCCCAGATGGCCAAGCAGCAGGTCACGACAGTGCGCATGATGCCCATGGTGGAAGGGGTAATGGTGCAGATGGCGTGGGACCACCTGGACGACAACAAACGATTCCAGGCCCTGGACCTTCACACAGACTCGGCGACGTCCATGCTGGATGAAATGAAGAAATGGGCGACGGCCCTGAAAACCATGCGCGAGTGATCCGCACATGATAGCGGGAATATCAGCCGCTTCACTCTACGGCTGATATTCCTCATCCCACCAGAAACCTTACCAACGCCGCCGCGGCAATGCCGCTGGCAATCGCCGGCAACACCCTTCGTGATGCCAGCATGATAACCGTTGTGGTGGCCAGCGCGGCGATAGCACCAGCATCCCCGCCGAAGGCCATGGGCACGATAATGGCAATCAGCACAGAGCTGGCCATGGTATTGATGAAGCTCTCGATACGCGGATTGATACGCACGAACGACATGATGAACACGCCGCCGAAACGGGTTGCCAGTGTCACCAGCGCCATCAGCGCGATAATGGCCAGGATGCCGGTTGTGGTGGTTTCCAGGGTCATTCTTCCTCCGGCTGTTGCTCAGCGACCTTTCGGGGTTCCAGCCAGAAAAAACCGATAGCCCCGCCAGCCAGTGCCCCCACCACCACATGGGTGTTCGGCGGCAGCCAGTACCAGGCCATCAGCGATGCCGCCCCTGCAACCAGCCAGGCCACCAGGGTTCTCGGAGTCTTGCGCCCGCCAAGTGCCATGGCCAGCAGGAAGCACCCCAGCACCATATCCAGCCCCAGGCTGTGGGGGTCCCGCAGCAGCCCGCCAAAGTAGACACCGAGCCCGGTACCCAGAACCCAGGCAAGCCATAGGGCCAGCCCACCGCCCAGTATGACCTCCAGATTCCTGCGACCGTTCTGGTATTCCTGGGCCGATACCGCCCAGTTGGCATCTGTGAGCAACAATAACAGGCCATAACGGCGCGCCGGTGACATTTCCCGCAGCATGGGGTACAGCGAGGCTCCCATCAGCAAATGCCGGGAGTTGATGGCGAAGACGACCGCCATCATCGGTATCAGCGAGACTTCCTGGCCCCACATGTCCACGGCGGCAAACTGCGAGGCACCGGCAAACACCACCGTACTCATCAGCAGTGCCTGCAAGGGTTCCAGCCCCTTTTGCACAGCGGCGAGCCCGAACGCCGCCCCGAACGCCACCACAAACAGGGAGATCGGAAGCAATCGAAGAAACTCGGCTCGCACGCGGGTTGGCTGGAGCTGGTAAGCGTCACCATGGGAAGTCATATTAGGAATCTAACAGAATTTTCCCTGGCCAGGCACCGGATGTAGGTATATACCGCAGCCCGTCGCCAGGTTGGCCTGATTCTGAGCAGGATCAATGAAAAATCCTCCGGGTCGGTCCATAGTGGTCACATATCACTTATCAAGAACAACATCTGGGGCTCGTATATGAAACTTCGTTTTCTCGGTGGTGTTGGCACGGTTACCGGCTCACGGTATCTGCTCAGCGATGACAAGCACCGTCTGCTGGTGGATTGCGGCATGTACCAGGGCGTGAAGACGTTACGCCGCAGGAACTGGGCGCCGTTTCCGGTTGAGCCCCGCACCATTGATGCAGTGGTGCTGACCCACGCCCATATTGATCACAGCGGCTATTTGCCTGCATTGGTGAAAAACGGGTTCCGGGGGCGTATTTACTGCACCAAAGCTACCCATGAACTCTGCAAGGTATTGCTACCCGACGCAGGCTATCTTCAGGAAGAGGACGCTCGCTACGCCTTTCGCAAGAAGTTCTCCAAGCATGATAAACCCGAACCGCTGTTCACGGAGAAGGATGCCTACGAGGCCCTGAAGTATTTCGAATCACTGCACTACCATGAACCTTTTGAACCGGTACCGGGTTTCCGGGTGGAGTTCACACCCGCAGGCCATATCCTCGGCTCTTCCTGTGTGCACGTTACCCACTCCGACAATGACCGGACCGTGGTTTTCAGTGGTGACGTAGGCCGGCAGGACGATGTCATCATGCGACCACCGGAGCCCGTCCAGAAGGCGGATGTTCTGGTGTGCGAGTCCACCTATGGCAACCGTCTCCACGGCGAGACAGACCCGGAGCAGGTACTGGCGGAGATAATCGGCAAAACCGCCGCACGGGGTGGTGTGGTTCTGATGCCCGCCTTTGCCGTGGGGCGCGCCCAGATGCTCCTGTACCTGGTGCACAAGCTGATGGCAGAGAGCCGGATCCCGAAGCTGCCCGTCTACCTGAACAGCCCCATGGCGATTCGTGCTACCGAGATCTTCAGCCGCCACCACAAGGAGCACCGTCTGAACCAGGCCCAGTGCGAGCTGATTGACGAAAACACCCACTTCGTCCGCACGGTGGAGCAGTCCATCGAACTGACCACGAAAAAGTTTCCCGCCGTTATCATTTCCGCCAGTGGCATGGCCAGCGGAGGCAGGGTGCTGCACCACCTCAAGATGCTGCTTCCCAACCCCCGCAACAGCATCGTCTTCGCCGGCTTCCAGGCTCCGGGGACACGGGGGGATGCCATGGTCAACGGGGTTGAATCCGTGAAAATCCACGGGGAGTACTGGCCTGTGAAGGCCGAGATCCATAACCTAGACTCCCTCTCCGCCCACGGCGACTACGAGGAAATCCTTACCTGGCTGGGACAGGGCCAACTGAAGCCGGAAAGAGTCTATATCACCCATGGCGAGGTGGTAGCGGCGGATGTGATGCGAAAACACATCCGCGAACGCCTGGGCTGGAATGCCGAAGTGCCGGAACTCTACGAGGAAGTGGATATCTAGTGTCCCGTGCGGTTAATTCGCTGACCTACTGAGCCACTAGGCACTACAGTTCTTTCACGTTGGGCGGGGACCCGACTTTGACATCCCGGAGGTGCTCCTGGGTCAGGCCCCGGAAAAGTGCGAACATCATGCCGAATACGAGGATGAACATGGGCAGACCGACCACGGTGATCACCTGTTTGAGCGCGGTGAGCCCGGCTTCTCCAGCCAACACGATAAGCATGGCCGCCAGGACACCTTCCGACACCCCCCAGAAGACCCGCTGACGCCTCGGCCCCGGGTCAGAGGTACCGGTGCAAAGCATGTCGACCACCAGCGAGGCGGAGTCTGACGACGTGGCAAAGAAAATCGCCACGATCACGACCGCAAGCCCCTGGATCAGCGTTGACGCCGGAAAGTTTTCGAAAAAGGCAAACATCGCCAGCGGGACACTCTCCTCCACGGCCTGCGACAGTGCCCCTGCCTGGGCACCCAGGGCGGCCCGGGCCTCTGCGCCAATGCCGTCGATTTCCATGGCAGACCAGCCGAATATCGCGAACCAGACCAGCGTGAAGATGGAGGGTGCGAACAACACCCCCAGCACAAACTCACGAATCGTACGGCCCCTGGATATCCGGGCGACGAAAATGCCGATGAACGGGGACCAGGTCACCGTCCAGGCCCAGTAGAAGACTGTCCAGCTACCCTGCCAGCCCCATCCCCCCTGTTCGTGGGTATATTCCGCCAGCGCATCGTTCCAGAACGCCATAGGCAGGATATTGGTGATATAGATGCCGAACGTTTCCACTGCGGCACGAAGCAGGAAAACCGTCGAACCGGTAAAGAGAACAAAAAACATCAGGCCCACTGCCATGCCAATATTGATGTTTGACAGGACCTTGATGCCCTTATCCAGGCCGGCAACAATCGAGCACACCGCCACGATCTCCAGCACCAGGATTATCAGCAATTTGGCACCAACCGATTCCGGCACGTCCAGCAGTTCGGTCAGGCCGGCGTTGATCTGTTGGGTACCCAGGCCGATGGAGACGGCCACCCCGAACAATGTGCCCAGTACGGCGAAGATATCGAGGGTTTTGCCGACCCGCCCATAAATGCGATCGCCGATCAAAGGGTAAAACACCGAACTGAAACGCATCGGCAGATCATAACGGTAGATAAAGTACGCGAAAGCCAGACCCGGCAAGGTGAAAATTGCCCATGTGTGGAGGCCCAGATGGTAAATGGCGAAGCCCATGGCATCATCGGCGGCTTCCACCGTGAAGGGGTCAACGTCGGGACGCGGTGGATTGGAGAAATGGGTAATCGGCTCAGCTACGCCCCAGAACATCAGCACAGTGCCGATGCCGCCAGCGAAAAGCATGGTGAACCAGGAAATGTTGCCGTAGTCAGGTCTGGCGTCGTTGCCGCCCAGGCGGATGCTGCCATAACGACTGATCGACACCCATAGCAGGAACGCCAGCCAGCTTGTCACGCCAAGAATGAAAAACCACCCCAAGTTAGCGGCGATCCACGCCCGCCCCGCGCCGAATGCATCGCCAATGGGGCCTGGGGCAATCAGGATCGCCGCCAGAAACACCACCATGGTGCCGGCGGATACAAAAAAAATGGTCGGATCGGTTCGAAGCCCGAGTTTTCTGGCAAGTTCTTCCATCACATGCCCTCCCCTTGTTGGTAAAGGTAGGACCTTGGAAAAGCATGGGCCAGTTCATTAGCAATATGTCATGCGTTTGCTGCCCGACGAATCGGTCGCAGTCGTCCTCAAGAATACTATTACCATAAAGTTCACATGTGTACTATATTTAGTCCACACGCGTAGTAATTGAGAAATCCATGGACAAACGCCTTTTTTACCTGCTGAACAAAGCACGCCATCGGGTCTACAGGGTTGCTGACCAACACTGCGAGGAAGCACTCGATGTTTCAGTAACCCAACTGGGGGCACTACTGGTGATCGCCGGTAACGAGGGCTGCCAGTTCAAGGAAGTGGCCGACACCCTGAACCTGAACAACTCCGCCATCACCGGCCTGGCGGGCCGCATGGAACGGCGGGGGTTACTTGAGCGACGGGCCTGTGAACAGGACGGCAGATCCTCACGCCTGTACCTGACCGACCTTGGGCGCCAGAAACTCGATAGCGCCAGACCGCTGATCCAGGCACTGAACGAACGCATGACCGAAGGATTCAGTGACGAGGAAGTGACCGTGATACTGCGGTTTCTCAATCGTCTCGTGGATGAATTCTGACACTCCATAACGCAAGGAGGCCGCCGATGAGCGCCCGGGAAGCCACACTGCACGATGTCATCCGACAGGATATTCCACTGACCACCGATGGCGGCCACCGCCTCGATGTGCGGGTGTTTCCGTCAACCGGTTCCCGCTCGGTGGTGATCATTGCCGGCGCCATGGGCGTGAACCAGCATTGCTATGAAAAATTTGCCCGGTTTCTCTGCGATCAGGGGCATACCGCGATCACTTTCGACTACTTCGGAACTGGTGGCTCACTGCATACTGCGGTAAGGCATTGCCCGGTCCGGGTCACTGAGTGGGCCACGGAGGACTGCCGGGCCTTGATCCGCCTGGCTCGGGAGCGTTTCCCGGAACAGCGGCTGCAGTGGATTGGCCACAGCGTCGGCGGCCAGCTGCTGGGCCTGACCCCCAACGTGAACGAGCTGGACAACATTGTCACCATTGCCTGCGGCAGTGGCTATTGGTTGGAGAACGCCCCTCCCACCAAACGGGTAGCCTGGCTACTGTGGTATTTCCTCGCACCGGCCAGCCTGGGATTGTTGGGGTACTTCCCTGGTAACCGCCTGAACATTGTCGGCGACCTGCCCCCCAACGTCATTCGCCAGTGGCGGCGATGGTGCCTGAACCCGGAGTATGCTGTCGGAGCCGAAGGCCCGCCGGTTCGGGAGCAGTTCGCCAGTGTCCGTGTACCGATCACCACCGTTGCCTTCACCGATGATGAGATGATGTCCCGGCGCAACACCGAATCCCTCCATGGGTTCTACTGTAACGCCCCCGTCACCATGGCGTTTATCGCCCCGGCCGATATCGGCGAACAGCGGATAGGACACCTGGGCTGGTTCCGGGAGCGTTTCCGTGAATCCCTCTGGCAGGAACGGTTACTGCCCCTGTTCGCCTGAACCTGCCTGTCTAACCAAACAGCACCACATGCATCAGACGTCCCGGGAGCAGGGTGAAGACACCTGCCCCGATGACGGCGTAAAAGAACAACGACGACATAATGATGCCATGGCGTCGCATATTGCCCTGCCTTGCCGCATGAATCGCCCAAACCAGAGCGATCAGCGTTGTCACCGAGAGGATATGGATCGGGCTCCACAAGCCCACCAACCGGATCTGGTGAATGAAAAACGATGAAAACGCGGTCACGGCCATGGCAAGAATCCAGGTCCACCCCATGAGCCGGTGCATAGGTGTGCCCCTCTTCAGGGCCAACTGAAGCACCCCGATCACCAGAGCAAGCATGACCGCAGCCACATGGACCTGTATAGGCAGGCTCGCTGCCAGTAATGCATCCAGATTCATCTCTCTTTCTCCTTGATATGCGCTTTTTTGCATAATAGCCACAGCAACACCAATATGCAACAATGCGCATAACAATTCCATAGGAGCTTCCATGTCACTCAAATATGCCGTGCTGGCCGCCCTCCACGAACAACCGGCAACCGGCTATGACCTCACCCGGAACTTTCGTACCCGCATGGCCAACGTGTGGAACGCCAGCCACCAGCAGATCTACCGGGAACTGGCGAAAATGACAGAGGAAGGTTTGCTGGAGGTTGAGGAGGTACCACAGGAGAGCCGGCCAGACCGGAAGCTTTACCGTCTCTCGGACGCCGGTACAGCTTCCCTGGCCACGTGGCTTGCGGAACCACAGGGGCGACCGCCCACCCGCGACCCGCTACTGGTCAAACTGTTCGGGGGTGACCTGGTGGATCCGGCATCCCTGCGGGAAGAAATCGAGCGGCACCGACGGAACTGGCAGGAAGAACTGGGGCGCTATCAGGACATCGAAGCCGAATACTTTTCCAAACCGGAGCAGGTCCCCTTCCGTTTCCGGTTGCAACACCTGGCGCTGAGAAAGGGCATCCTGGCCATGGAAGCCAACCTGGCCTGGGCAGATGAGGTGGCTGGGGTACTGAAAGATGAACTGACAAGCAGGCCGTAGGCGTATATAAGCGGATTTTGATCACCAGGGCCTTTCCCCCTCTGATACCATAATCAGCAGACGATACGTCCGTTTTGCCACATAACGACCCCCCATTAGCTGTCGAGGAGACCCCCAATGAAATCCCGCGCCGCTGTCGCCTTCGGGCCCAATAAACCCCTTGAGATTGTCGAAGTCGATGTGGAGCCACCCAGGGCTGGCGAAGTGCTGGTGCGCATTGTCGCCACCGGCGTCTGTCACACCGATGCCTACACCCTGTCCGGCGCTGATCCGGAAGGCCTTTTCCCGACCATTCTGGGTCATGAAGGAGGCGGCATTGTCGAAGCCGTTGGCGACGGCGTGACTTCCCTGGAAGTGGGCGACCACGTGATCCCGCTGTACACCGCCGAATGTGGCGAATGCAAGTTCTGCACCTCTGGCAAAACCAACCTGTGCGGCGCGGTACGGGCCACCCAGGGCAAGGGCGTAATGCCGGACGGCACCAGCCGTTTCAGCTACAACGGTCAGCCTTTGTACCACTACATGGGCACCTCCACCTTCTCCGAATACACCGTGCTGCCGGAAGTGTCACTGGCGAAAATCCCGAAAGAGGCGCCACTGGACAAGGTCTGTCTGCTGGGTTGCGGCGTTACCACCGGTATCGGGGCGGTGCTCAACACCGCCAAGGTCGAGGAAGGCGCCACGGTGGCTATCTTCGGTCTGGGTGGCATCGGCCTGGCCGCCATCATCGGCGCCAAAATGGCCAAAGCTGGCCGCATCATTGCCATTGATATCAATCCGTCGAAGTTCAAGATCGCCGAGGAACTGGGCGCCACGGACTTCGTCAATCCGAAGGACTATGACAAGCCGATCCAGGAAGTGATCATCGAGATGACCGATGGTGGCGTGGACTATTCCTTCGAATGCGTGGGCAACGTCAACCTGATGCGTTCGGCCCTGGAGTGCTGTCACAAGGGCTGGGGTGAATCCATCATCATCGGCGTGGCCGGCGCCGGGGAGGAAATCAGCACCCGCCCCTTCCAATTGGTGACAGGACGGGTCTGGAAAGGCTCCGCCTTCGGCGGGGTAAAGGGTCGCACCGAGCTACCGGACTACGTCAGGAAGGCCGAAAGCGGCGAGATTCCACTGGATACCTTTATCACCCACAATATGAAGCTGGAAGACATCAACGAGGCCTTCGAGCTGATGCATGAAGGCAAGAGTATCCGGACCGTCATCCACTACTGATCGATCCGGGCCGCGGGCAGTCCGCCGGGGAGTTTACCCCGGCGGATCTGATACTGCCTCCTACCCGTTTGCAGCGGCCGGGTAACGGCGATGACTGACCTTCGCCAGCACAACGGCGGGAATAATCAGCACCGCACTGATCATCGACAGTTGCAAATTAGTGAGAGGAATCGGCCCTCCACCGGGCACCGCCAGCAACAGCCCGCCGACGATCAACGCCAGCCTGACTGGCCATTGCAGAACCCCACTGGCCGCCAGATTTCCTACCCCCAACAACCAGCCCTGCATGGCACCGGCAATCAGCACAACGCCGGCCAGAGCCTGCAGGATAACCACCAGCACCTCATTCCAGACACCCTGGAAGATCAATGCCGGATTGAGCACGAACAGGAACGGAATGAAATAGATGACACTGCCCAGGCGCATGGCCTGGAATCCGGTTTCCATGGCGCGGGCCCCTGCGACGGTGGCGGCGGCAAACGCCCCCAGGGCTACCGGTGGCGTGATGAAACTGAGCATGCCCCAGTAGAGGATAAACAGGTGTACTGCCAGCGGGTCCATACCGCCACCATTGATCAGTGCCGGCGCCAGCGCCACGGCCAGGAAGATATAGGCCGCCGTCACGGTCATACCGATACCCAGAATGAAACTGGTTACCGCCCCCATCATCAGCAACACCAGCGTATTGCCCCCGGCCAGATAGATCAGGTCGTTGGCTATGGTGCCGGAGAGACCGGTTACCGACAGGGCGCCGACCAGTAGCCCCACCCCTGCCAGAATGGCAATCAGCTCCGCGAATAGCTTGCCCGCGTCAAAGAAGAAGTCCTTTACGTCCTGCCACCCCCAGCGCTGGTAAGGCAATACCTGGTTAATCACCAGCAAAAGCGCCGTGGCATAGAACGGCGCGGTGGCTTCCTGACGCAGGAAAAACAGCAACCAGATCAGCAGCACAAACACGAATATGAAGTACCAGCCTTCCTTGAGCGTCGTCTTCAGCGATGGCAGCTCATCCACCGGCAATCCCTTGAGGTCATGGCGGGCGGCGTAGGCGTCGATCTGGATAAACAGACCCAGAAAATACAGCACCGATGGCACCACCGCTGCCAGCGCAATGGTGCCGTAGGGAATGTTCAGAAACGCCGCCATGATAAAGGCGGTAGCTCCCATAACCGGCGGCATCAGCACCCCCCCGGTCGAGGCGCAGGCTTCTACCCCCGCCGCGTAGGACCTGCCGAACCCGACCCGGCGCATGGCGGGAATCGACATCACGCCGGTGGTCATCACATTGGTGATGACACTGCCGCTCATGGAACCCATCAGGCCGCTGGAGAACACCGCCACCTTGGCGGGACCGCCACGAACATGGCCTAGCAGGGCGAATGCCAGATTGATAAAGAATTTGCCACCGCCGGTCCTCTGCAGGGCGACCCCGAATAGCAGGAAGCCGATGACCAGGTTGGCAAACGCCTGCAGGGGAATGCCCATGACCCCTTCACGGCTCATGGCCATATAAATGGCCGTTTGCGACGGTGACGACGGGAAGCCCTGAATGGGGCCCGGCATCACGTCGGCAAAAATCGGGTAGAGGCTCGCAAGCCCCACGATAATGGCAATGGGCAGGCCGCCGGCCCGGCGGATTGCCTCAAGCACCGTCGCCCAGAACAGGAAGCTCATGACAACCGCATACTGGGGTGCAGCGTATTCCCAGCCACGATCCAGGATCTGCTCCGCGTTGATCACGAAAAACCCGCAGATACCGATCGACGCCAGAAACAGCAGGATGTCGTACCAGGGCACTCGATTGCGGGCGGAATGGCGGTTGAAGGGCCACAACACGAATACCAGCGGCAGCATCAGCGCCACCACCGTGTAGAAGAACTGACTCTCCACCTGCGTAACCACATTGATCAGTTGCAGGTTGAACAGGTAATCGATGGCAAACAGTGTCAGCGCCACTGTGGCAAGGCGGGGAACCCACGGCCAGAAGCCGCCAGGGCGCCGGATACCGGCCACTTTCTCCCGGTCCGGGGAGGTGGTTTCAGGGGGTTGGGTCATTGTGCAGCAACTCCGTCGGAAGTCTGCGGCGGGAGGCCGTCAAACCTCCCGCCACCAAAGAAGCCATCGGCCGTGAACTCAACGGAAAATCGGATTCATCCCCGCTCCCGTCAATGCTTCGGCCCTGGCTTCCATCCAGGCGCTGCGGAAGGCATCCTCATCATCCGGCGTGTCGCCGGCGGTAAAGGTTTCCCAGGTATCCAGCAGGATGTTCTGACGACGCACCAGCATGTCCTGGTGTTGCTGCATCTCGTCGGTCCAGTGACCGATCTCCTTGTAGTACTCCACCACGGCGTCATGGAATGGAATCACCCACTGCATGTTCTGGTTTTCCAGGGCGTAACCTTCGTTACCCGGGGCGGCATCCTTGTACTTGTCATAGTCCTCGGTGAAGATCTTCACCATGCTCTTGACCAGGGTGTCGTTGGTACCGGCATTGGCTACCATGATCGGGTAGGGATAGCTGGAGCCGATCCACGGGTCATCCTCACTGATACCAGCGCCAGAGGTGACCTTGTGGGGCTGGAAGTAGGGTGCAACTTCTTTCAGCCGGGCCCAGCCTTCCTTGTTTTCCGGGTCCAGGGTCAACCAGGTAATGCCGCGAGGGCTCGCCGCGAGCTGCTGGGCACCACTGGCCACGGTCACGGTAAATGCAGTATCCGTCTGACCGGCGACGATGCCATCGAATGAGCGACCGTAGCCCGGAAACTCGACACGCTCCACGTCATCCCAGGTCAGATCGCCGAAGGCGAGCATGGCTTCAGTGCCAATGTTAAGTGCGTCATCGCCACGAATGTACGACACCCTTTTGCCCTTGAGATCGGAGGGGACTTCCGCATCGATATCCCCCGCCACCGCAATGCTCAGACCGAAGGTTGCTATGGAGGTGGTGACCACCCGGATGGGCTGGGGTCCCCAGTTTCTGTCGGCAAACAACAGCACACCCTCGGCACCGTAGAAGGAGGCAATGCCACAGGCGCACAAGGGAACCCGTCCCGTCTTGAGGGGTGTCATACGGGAAACATCGTTGTCACCGGGCAATATACGCAAAGAGACACCGTATTCGTTCTGCAGCAGATTGCCGATGGATACCATCTGACTGTAACCGGCGGAGCCGGTGCCGTAAGCGGTCATTCCGAGGGTGTCCGGCAGTTCAATATCATCAGCACTGAAAGCCAGGGTGGGAATTGTCGCCAGCGCGAAGGCGAGCAAGTGCCGTTTGAAATCAGGCATTGGTTTTTCCTCTTGATATTGTTGTATTTTTGATTCAAGTGTCCGCTTTGCGGAGTGTTATTTTTGGAACGGAGGGTTGCATGCCGTTACAGAATCGCCTGTCAGCGAGCTGAGCGTTGAACAACGCCCAGGCCAACGAAAAGAGTAGCAGTGATTTACGGTTAAGCGAGAAATGGCGGCCGGGAGGCCATTTCTCGCTATGCACCTTCCGCGCGGTCCAGATATTGTCGCCTTTCTCCATGACGCAGACGCCCGCCCCCCGTTCAATGGCTCAGGCCCATGAGGATTCGCGTGCAACAGTTGCCCCTACAAGGCGGCAATAACTGTCTCGCAGACCTCATCCTGGTTCAGCCCAGACGCCTTCACCCAGACATCGCAGTAATGTTGATAGAGTGCGAATCGCTCCTGGAACAGGTCGGTAAAGGACTGCGCCGGGCCTCTGGAAATGCCTCTGAGACTATGATCCCCGATACGCCGCATCATTTCGTCCAGGGGAATATCCAGGAATACCACCTCACCATCCTGCTTCAGGTGCGCCATAGCCTGCTGGCTATATACAGCACTGCCTCCCGTGGAAATGATGTGCCGCTCCACGGCAAGCTCCAGCAGAACCTCTTCCTCAATGGCGCGCAGGGCCAGATAGCCCTCGGCGTCCACAATCTCCTGCAGGGTGCGGCCAGCCTTTTGCTGTATCAGCAGATCCGTGTCCACGAAACCGAAGCCCAGGCGCTTGGCCAGCAGCACGCCAACCGTGCTTTTGCCACTGCCTGGCATGCCGGTAAGCACAATATTATCCGGTCTGTTCGCCATTATCGGTCTCCATGAACACTGAACCAGCACTGTCCCGTCAGAAGGGACGAGGGCACCGGCCGCCAGCCTGATCGGACATTTTACAATGTTCTACAAGTCAGCAACGAACCGAACCGTAATGGCGTCGTAAATCATGCGGTCATTCCCGAGCCCCCGAAAGGGGCCTGACCACTGAAAAGGAAGTGTCGATGTCCGGCCACTACGATTACGGCCTTGTTGTTGTGTCTTATTTCGTCGCAGTGCTGGCAGGATACAGTGCCCTGTATTTTGGCGCACAGCTTACACATGCGCTTTCCAGGCGCACGCTGTGGCTGGGCCTGGGGGCTCTCACCATGGGTACCGGCGTGTGGACTATGCACTTCGTGGGCATGCAGGCCCACAAAATGGAGATCTCCCTGAGCTATGACCTGTGGCTGACACTCCTGTCCTGGCTGGCCGCTGTCATCGCTTCGGGGCTGGCTCTCCAGCGCATCGGTCTGCCAAGGATTTCGCCGCTGCAGATCGGTGCAAGCACTGTCTTTATGGCGTCCGGTATTGTGATTATGCACTACCTGGGCATGGAAGCCGTGCGCCTGACGCCGGGACTGCAGTACCACTGGCCCTGGGTTGCGGTCTCCGTTGTTATCGCCCTTGCGGCCTCGGCGGGTGCCATGATTCTCTGTCGTCAACTGGCGGATGCCGAGGGCGATCACGCAAACGTATTCCATTCCGCCGCCGCCCTGGTCATGGGAGCGGCGATCAGTGGCATGCATTACACCGGCATGTTCGCAGTTACCTACCCCGTCGGGTCAGCACCTCATCCCGATAATCTGCTGACCGGCGACTGGATGGGCATTCCGCTAGCTGTCACCATCAGCGCCCTGCTCGTACTGGCGATGGTGGTCATCATCCTGGACCGCCGCAACGCCCGGATTGCTGCAGAGCAGGCCGAGGCCCATCGGGAACGACTGGAGCAGATGGCCTTTGAAGATACCGAAACCGGCCTGCCCAACCGGTCAGCGCTGGACCAATACCTGCTGGATTGCATCGTTCGCGCAGGTCGGGAAAAGCGCACGTTCGCCCTGCTGTATCTGAATATTTCAAATTACCGTGACCAGGCGCCCGCGAAAAGCAGCCGTGAATGCAATCAATGGTTGCCCGGCGTTGCCCACGCCCTGAAACAGCTTGCCGCAGAGAATACTGCCGGCTGGTGGCTGGCCCGGTATTCCGACAGTGCGTTTGCACTGGTAATCGAGGAGCCACACAGCAACGCCCAACAGCCACTGTTCAGGCGTATCCAGGAACTGGTGACCAATGCTCTGAGCATTGGCGAGCACCTGCAATGGGAGGCCGGCCACAGTCTGTTCCCGGACAGCGGGTCCTCAAGCCGCTCCCTGATCCGTGGTGCGATGGTCATACGCAATCCGGGCCAGATCGGTGACTTTTCCCGACCGCCCAGGTTCGCAGATATCAACGGCGACACATCACCGGAGAACGTTAGTGAGCTTCCGCTGACAGAACGGGTTTGAATGGCGTGATGGCCCGGCAGGGCGGCGCTATGCCGCCAGTTCCTCGCGCATCACGTTGAGCAGACCACCCTTGAGCACCATCCGGATCTGGCGGTCACTCAGGTCATGTCCCAGTTCGTAGCGTTTCCCGCTGCGGGCGTTTTTCGCCACGATCTTGTCGCCGGACTGCAGGGCTGAGGCCAGGTCGTTCAGCTCCAGTTCATCGCCCTGCTCGATGTCGTCGTAGTCCCTGTCGCTGGTGAATTTCAACGGCAGTACGCCAAAGTTGCACAGGTTCTGCCAGTGAATGCGGGAATAACTCCTGGCGATGACCGCCCGCACCCCCAGGTAACGCGGGGCCAGTGCCGCATGCTCGCGGCTTGAACCCTGGCCGTAGTTTTCTCCGCCCACAATCAGCGAGCCCGATTCCTGGTGCTGTTTCGCCCGCTCCGGATAGGACGGGTCTACCCGGGTATAGGTGAACTCGCTGATGGCCGGAATATTGCTGCGAAACGGCAGGATTTTCGACCCCGCCGGCAGGATTTCATCGGTGGAAATATCATCACCCACCTTCAGCAGCACCGGTGCTGCCAGGCTGTCCGGCAGGCCGTCAAACTGCGGCAGAGTGCTGATGTTCGGCCCCTTCTCCACCACGCTCAGTTCCGGATGCCGGGCCGGCGGGCGGATATTGCGGTCCTCTACATGGAATGTACGGCTGTCGTCGAACACCGGGTAATCCATCTCCAGGTCCCGCGGGTCGGTAATCACGCCCATCAGCGCCGAGGCTGTGGCCGTCTCGGGGCTGCACAGGCACACCTTGTCTTCCTGTGTACCGGAGCGCCCGGCGAAATTCCGTGGCACCGTGCGCAGGCTTATCTGGTCTGTCGCAGGCGCCTGGCCCATGCCGATACAGCCGTTGCAACCGGTCTGGTGCAGGCGGGCGCCAGCGCCAAGCAGGTCTGCCAGGTGACCAAGCCCGGCCAGGTTTTCCAGCACCTGTCGCGAGGTGGGGTTAATGTCAAAGGACACCCGTTCGTGCACCTGACGCCCCTTTACCATCATGGCGGGCACGGCAAAGTCCCGCAGGCCCGGGTTGGCGGAAGATCCGATATAGGCCTGGTAGATCGGTTCCCCGGCCACCTCGCGAACCGGCACCACTTTCCCGGGGCTGCTGGGAAGAGCCATCAACGGCTCGATCTTCGCCAGATCAATCTCTTCATGCTCGTCGTAGGTTGCCCCGGCGTCGGCGGTTAACGGCTCGAAATCGTCTTCCCGATCCTGCTGCCGCAAAAAGGTTCTAACGGCCTCGTCCGCCGGGAAAACGGTGGCCGTGTGGCCCATCTCCTGCCCCATATTGGCAATCACATGCCGGTCCATGGCGGACAGGTGCCTGAGGCCCGGGCCGTAATATTCAAAGACTTTCCCCGCCCCGCCTTTCACGCCATGACGCCGAAGCATCTCCAGGATCACATCCTTGGCACTCACCCAGTCCGGCAGTTTGCCGGTCAGTTTAACGCCGACGACTTTTGGCATGTTGAGATAGAACGGCTCGCCACAGATGGCCATGGCCACGGCCAGGCCACCGGCCCCCATGGCCAGCATGCCCAGGGAGCCAGCGGCGCAGGTATGGCTGTCAGAACCCAGGAGCGTCTTGCCGGGTTTTCCGAAACGCTCCATATGCACCGGATGACTGACCCCGGAGCCGGGTGGACTGAACCAGATACCGAATTTTTCGCAGGCACTGCGCAGGAACAGGTGGTCATCCGGGTTGCGGTTATCCACCTGAAGGAGATTGTGGTCAACATACTGGGCGGAAAGTTCGGTGCGGACCTGGTCCAGGCCCATGGCCTCCAGCTCCAGCATTACCAGGGTGCCGGTGGCATCCTGGGTCAGGGTCTGGTCGATTTTAAGGCCGATTTCCCGGCCTGTTTTCATCTCGCCCGACACAAGATGTGACTCGAACAGTTTCCGGGTGACATTAAGCGGCCGGGTCTTGCTCTGCTTCGTCATTGGAGCTACCTCCCTTCGCGAACCAGATGGCCAGTGTCCCGTTTGACGGATGCGTTGGCCTGCTGCGGGACAAGGGAACACTCAAGCCAGGAATTTGCGATTTGCTTGCCTACAATATGTACGACAGATTCCGCATCCACAACCTCGTCGGGTGGAATTTCCGGGGTCATGCCACCCGGAACAGTGGCACCAGCTCGGGTGAAAAGTGGGAGACGTTAACCCGCAGACGGTTCTCCGAGCCGTTCGTCACACTGAATGAACTACCCGGCATCAACAGCACGTTGCGTGCGGCCAGTTCCTGGATCAAAGGCGCCAGGTCGTCCATTGACGGGTGGTGAATCCACAGGAACATGCCCCCCGCCGGCTCTATCTCAAACTGCCAGCCAAGCTTGCGCAGTGCCTGTTGGGTCACTTCCTGCTGAACCATCAGTTTACGCTGGATAGATTGCATGTGCTTGAGGTAGGAGCCGTCGGTCATGATGGTATTGACGAACCGTTCGCAGAACCCCGGCACAGCCACCGACGTCAGCAGCTTCAGCTCCACCAGCGAGGCGATGAGATTCAGGTTACAGGCCAGGTAACCGATGCGCAGAGAAGCCGACAGCGACTTGGAGAAACTGCCGATGTAGATAACCCGGTCCAGGCCATCCAGCTCGGCAAAACTCTGGTGAGCGCCGGCGGCGAAATCCCCATAGACATCGTCCTCCACGATCGTGAAGTCATGTTCGATGGCCAGGCGCAGGATCTCGAACGCGACCCGCGCACTGAGACAGCCCCCGGTGGGATTATGGAAGGTACTGTTGCAATAGAACGCCCTTATCCGGTGCTGCTTTGCCAGCCGGGCCAGCGCATCAACATCCGGGCCATCAAGGCCACGGGGAACCCCCATTACCCGCCCTCCGGCCAGGGCAATCAGCTTGATCAGGTTGCCGTTACCGGGCTCATCAACCAGCACCACGTCGCCGGGCTTGATCAGCAGGCGGGTCACCAGATCCAGCGCCTGGGTCGCCCCCAGTGTGGTGAGCACCTGAATGGGCGATACATCGAGACGGATCTTGCTGCTCAGGTGCTGGCACAGCTGAAGCCGCAGCGGACGGTAGCCCTGGATATCGCCATATTCCACCAGAGACCGTCGCTCGAGGCGGGCCGTTCTTCGAATGGAGCGGGTCAGGATATCGGTGTCCCGCCACTTGGTCGGTAGCCAGCCACAGCCGAGTTTGACCGCGTCCGGGTTGCTCTGCAGCAAACGGAACAGGGGATCACTGGACATCTCGAAAGACGACGCAAACGCCAGCGCCCCCGAGGGGCTGTCATGGCCGGAGCGCGTGACAAAGTAGCCGCGCCCCTGCTGAGCCTCTATGTACCCTTCGGCCACCAGCCGTTCATAAAGCTTGACCACCGTGTGGTGACTGGCCCCTTCCGTCCTGACCACATGACGGATTGACGGTATGCGCTGACCGAGCTTCCAGTCGCCATTTTCCAGTCGCGTTCTGAACCTGTTGTAGAGCGCCTGATGATCCATGAACCCGCCTCTTCCCTGCCTTGTCTGCTGCTCGGGTAACTGTTCGCGAATTTATCCTAACAGTTGGCGGAAGTGTTAAACCACTGTGTGCCTTTCAGGACGATAAAACTGTCACGCTAAACACCCAACGTCAGAACAACAATCAAAGGAAGATGATGTATGTCGAGCCCGGAGCAACTCAGTTATACCAATAATCGTGGCTTTACCAACCAGAAACTGGAGGGCGTGGAACTGAAATGGGGACAGGCGGTTACCGTTGTCGAACGGCTGATCATGGCGGCGCTGATGGAGTGCTGTTCGGTCACCCTGTACGACAAACTGAAATACGCGAAAATCATCGATGACCTCAAGGAGACGTGCACCCATGACCTGATCACGTTTTCCCGCAAGGACCCTTCGGCGGGCGGTGAAATCGAGGTCCTGGCCAGGGCCTCCACCTCCTATACCGCCGTGCTGCACTATCGCATCGCACACTGGATCTATCAGAACCTGCAGGAACCCGAAAAGACCATGCTCGCCGCGCTGCTGTCACGGCGGGGCAAACTGCTGTCCGGCGCTGAAATCCATTTCCGGTGCTCTATTGGTCAGCGCTTTGTGCTTGATCACGGCTACGGCACCGTCATTGGTGAAACAGCCCGGATTGGCAACGACTGTTACATCCTCGGCGGCGTCACCCTGGGCAGCCGGGAGATTGCCGACAACACCCCTGCCCCCCGGCACCCCCAACTGGGGGACAGGGTACAGGTGGGCATGAATGCCACCCTGCTGGGTCCGATTCTGATCGGCGACGACGCGTTCATCGGCACGGGATGCCTGGTGTCACGGGACGTACCGAGCGGTCACCGGGTAACCATGCGATCGGACCAGAACATAACGGTGATGGGATAAGGAGCGAGACATGAGAACAACAGAAAAAGTCTACTACGACGATCAATACCTGATGGAATGCCCGGCCCATATCAGCCGGCTGTACACGGAGGCCGTCGAACTGAACCGTACCGTGGCCTTTCCCGAAGGCGGTGGCCAGGAGGCGGACCACGGCGTTATTGAAACACCGGTGGGCGCCATCCGTTTCGAACAAGTCAAACGCATGTACGGGCTGCCCTGTAACATTGATGGCTTCCGGGGTGTCAAGACCGGCGGGGTCATACTGCACCTGGTGCACACCGATGATCTGCCGCTGCTGGCCAGGCTGGAGGTCGGCATGCCCGTTACCGTACGCATCAATGCCCTGCGGCGGGCAAAACTGACTCTGTCCCACACCGCCAGCCATTTCCTGTACGCCGCCGCGATTCATCACGACTACCATCTGGAAGAACAGACCATAGGCTGCCACATCAAGGAAACGTCGGCCCGATTCGACTTTCTCTCCGATGAAAAGTTTGACGGCGACAGCATCCAGCGAATCCAGAACGTGGCCAATTCTCTGATCGAGCAGGACCTGCCCATCGAACTGGGCAGCCTGCCGGAATGCCCGGACGCCCGTTACTGGCGTTATGGCGGCCTCGAGATTCCCTGTGGCGGAACCCATCTCGACCGCCCCCGCGCCATCGGGCCACTGACCGTACGGCGCAAGAATGTCGGCAAAGGCAAGGAGCGACTGATCTGTGAGTTTCCGCAGGCCGTTGCCGACGTCAGGCGGTATCACCAGGGGCTGGTCTGCGCATGAGTGAACGACTACCACCCAAGACCTATCTGTTCTTCGCGGCCCAGTCCATCAACCTCACCACAGCCGTCATGTCAGTGGCCATGGCGGCTATTGTGGGGTCGATGCTGAGCGATGATCCGGCCATGGCGACCATTCCCTACGGTTTCCAGTTTCTGTTCGTGATGCTGGTTACCTACCCGGCCTCGTGGTTCATGAGCCGTTTCGGCAGAAAGGCGGGCTTCCTGCTGGGCAACCTGAGCCTGGCGGTTGCCGGTGTTCTGGGCTTTATCAGCATCCAGGAAGGAGCCTTCTATTTGCTGGTAGCAGCTCACTGCGCACTGGGTGCCTTTATCGCCTTCGCCAATTTCTACCGCTTTGCGGCGGCGGACCACATTCCAACGTCGCTGAAGCCCCGGGCCATCTCGCTGGTAGTGGCCGGTGGTGTGCTGGCGGCTTTTCTGGGCCCCCTGATCTCCGACAACCTGCGGTCCGTGGTCGGGTACACGGACTTTGCCATCAGCTACGCCTTTTTCGTGATCCTGGCGCTGATTTCCATGGCAATCGTGCTGCTCATTCCCTCTGAACCACAGCCACAGAGTGAGGAACCCAAAACTGGCAGTGCGCGGGCAAGCTCTCTGTTCGAGCTGCTCAACAATCGGCAGATTGTCCTGGCCATCGCCATTTCCGCTCTGGGGTATGGCGTAATGAACCTGCTGATGGTGCAGGCGTCATTGCATATGAAGTCCATGTATACGGACTTTGGCGACCTGAGTCAGGCCATCCAGTGGCATGTGGTGGCCATGTTTGCGCCCTCCTTTTTCACCGGCAAACTGATTAGGCAGTTGGGGAACCACACGGTGCTCTACCTCGGCCTGGCGCTGTTGATTCTTAGCAGTGGCGTCAACCTGCTGGACCAGAGCTACACAACCACCGCTGCAGGACTGGTGTTGCTGGGGCTGGGATGGAATTTCACCTACGTCGGGGGCGGCGCCATGCTGACAACCCTGACCGGTTCCAACCCCGAGGCCATGAGAATCCAGGGTATCAACGATCTGTGCATCTCGGTTATGGCCACGGCGGGGGCCTTCCTGCCTTCCATACTGCAGTCATCCATCGGCTGGACGGGTACCAACACCCTGTGCATCGGGCTCAGCACCCTGGCACTGGTGATCACGGTCTACCTTCTGGCCGCCAGTGATCGCAAACAACTGGTGACAGGGGTATCGCGCCCATGACAGAACTCGCACGCTATAACGACCGTCTGTATACCAAGCTCGAACTGAACAGCCTCGGTGGCAGCCACAAGTACCGGGCCGCCCGACATATCGTGCAACGTGCCATTGAGCGGGGCGATATCGTTCCGGGGCATACCACCGTGATCGAAAAAACCGGTGGTAACTTCGGCTTCGGCCTGCTGGCGGCCTGCTACCGGCACGATGTGCAGGTTGACCTGGCGATTGGCCTGTCATTCAGCCCCCTGAAAAGGAAGCTGCTCGAATGTTTCGGAGCGCGCCTTATTGGCAAGGACATGCTCCGGCAGGGGCTGACACCCCGCGAGGTGGTTGAACACCACGTTCAGTGCCAGGAACAACTGGGCCGGCAGTACTACTACACCGACCAGTTCAACAACCTGGATGGGGTGGAGGCCCACCGCCTCAGCACGGGCCCCGAGCTCGCCGCCCAGCTTATTGAACAGGGCGTTGGCAAACGCATACTCTTCGTGGGCTGCGCCGGGACCGGAGCCAGCTTTACCGGCGTCACCCAGTCCCTCATCGACCATGGCTTCGATGTGGATGCGGTGCTGGTTGAGCCCGCTGAATGTGATATCCGCAAGGGTATCTTTGGTGACCACCGCCTGGAGGGAATGGCGGTAGGCGTGCCACCGCCCTTCCTGGACTGGTCGCTGGTCAATGAGGTATGTGCCGTTTCCCTGGAAGAGACGCTGGATGCCCAGCGGCATTTTTATAGGCACAATGGTATCCATATCGGCAATACGTCGGCCGGCTGCTTTGCAGTGGCAAAACAGCTGCTTGACCGGAACGACTACCAGGACAAGGTGGTGGTAACCATGGCCTATGACTCAGGGCTCTGGTACGCCGATATTCTCGAAGAGGCCGGGGAAGCTGTCTGAGCCCACTGGTGGAGGCCTTGCCGGGCATCGGGTGGTCTCCGACCACCACCTGCGGAAAACAGTCGGTTGCGCTGAAACCGATGACCATTTGAGCTATCGTAAGCGTATGGATACCAACGCCAAGCTTCGCAAACAGCTCAACCGTGACCTCGCTGACGCAAAGTCCTTCGAACAGTGGTACGACTGTGCCTGGAAGCTCGATGAACTTGACGGCAATCTCCAATGGCGCGAAGAAAGTGAAACGGAGATGCTCCACGAGCCGCTGATCCGTGAGCATATTCGCCTGATGCACAAGTACCGGCACAAGGGTGATCCCGCCACCCTCACCCGGGTACTCCAGGAAAGCCTCTACCGCCACCTCGGCGAACTGTCCAACCCGGACCTGTATGCCATGGCCCGCACCGGCACCAAGCATGTGGTAGCAGAGTTTCTGGACGAAGTCCGACGGGGTATGAACTACATCTGCGACAAGCCGCAGCCGGGCCTCTCCGTTGAACAGAAGCTGCAGCTGTTCCGCCGTGCCGAGAAGGTGTTCGGACGCCCGGCGCTGATGCTCAGCGGTGGTGCGGCCTTTGGCATCTACCACTTTGGCGTGACCCGGGCACTGTGGCGCCGGAACCTGCTACCGGATGTTATTGCCGGCTCCAGCATGGGCGCGATTGTCGCGGCTGCGATCTGCAGTCGTAACAACCGGGAACTGAACAGCCTGTTCGACAACCCGGAGCAGGTGCACCGCAACGCCCTGCGCTGGCACAGGCTTGGCGAGATATGGAGCAAGGGCCACGCCATGGACCAGGCCCGCCTGCACGACCATATCCGCACCAACATCGGCACCAGCAGTTTCCGGGAAGCCTTTGAGCACAGCGGCCGGGCCCTGAACATCTCGGTGTCCCCTACCCGCACGCGGCAGAAACCCCGCCTGCTGAATGAGCTGACCGCGCCGGATGTCACCATCGACTCGGCGGTACTGGCGTCTTGTGCGGTGCCGGGCATCTATCCCTCAGTGACCCTGCAGGGCCGGGACCATGGGGATGGCAGAAAAGGCAAAGAGGTACCGTACATGCCAACCGAAAAATGGATCGACGGCAGTGTTCATGGTGACCTCCCCCACCTGCGCATGGCCCGCCTTCACAATATCAACAAGACCATTGTCAGCCAGGCCAACCCCCACGTATTGCCCTTTATCAGCCAACGCTTTGATCAGGGACTTTTCGCCCCGTTCAGGCACGCGGCGTCCTCCCTGGTGCACGCCCATGTATCCACCCTGCTGGACCTGACGCGCAACACCTGGTCGTCGTCCATGGTCCGCCCCCTGATCGAACAGGCCCACTCCATGGCGACCCAGTCCTACCTGGGGGATATCACGATCCAGTTCCCCTTCCGACCCACCCTGTACCGGAAGGTCCTGGCCAACCCCAGCGCCGAGGACCTGGCCATGTACATCCACATCGGCGAGCATGCCACCTGGCCAATGATGGCCATGATCGAAGACCAGACCCTGGTCAGCCGGACATTCCGGGAGTGTATTGAACGCCTGAAACACAGGGCCGGGGCTGAACGGAGGCGGAGTGCCTGACCTGCACGCAACGCTGACACTATCGGGCCATTCAGTTGAAAGCGGGCCCGTGCCAGGCCGTTGCTGGAAGGCACCGCCCAAAGGCGGGGGATCCATCAGAATCGGAAATCGAAAGTGGCCAGACATCGAACCGCATTGAACACCCTGCATACAGGCATATTGCTGACCGGCATGGCATTGCTCTCGGGCCCGTGCCACGCCAGCCCTGGCATCAGGTCCGGACTGGAAACCATGGAGGTTGCCACCTATGAGCAATCGCCAACGCTTCAGCTATACCAGCGCTTTATCAAGGAAGCCTACCTGCGCCTGGGGATTACCACGCGGTATACCGACCTGCCCATATTGCGCGCCGCCTACTCCGCCAACGAGGGCAGGCTGGATGCCATTCTGATTGCGTCCACAGGTGCTGAAGCCGGCGCCGACAATATGGTACGGGTAGCCAACCCCCTGCCTGAAATGACCTTCCGGCTGGTGGCACGGGTCGATATGCCCGGTGAGACACTGCCAGCTGACCTCGGGCCATATAGCGTGGCCTATATTCACGGCATTCATCCCCTGGAGCGCCAGTTCGCCGATAAAAAGCAGACGCTGACAACCAACAGTAACATGGCGACACTGGCCGAGTTACTTGAACTGAAACGTGTCGACCTGGTGGCGTTACCCAGCCTGGAAGCCAATCTGCTGGTCCAGCGGCGCCAGGGACTCAAGGTGCTTCAGGAGCCCGTGTACACCTTCAGCGTTTTCCACTATGTCCACCAGAACCACAAGGATCTGGCCGCCACTCTGGCCGATACCTTCAGGAAGCTCAAGCACGATGGCTGTATGGAGGCCATCACCAGGGTGGTGATGAACAACGATCTGAACGCAAGCGACGATACCTTGCTGGACATCGTCAATGCACCGGACTACCAGCCCCTCTGCCCGGCGGCTTCAGATTAAGGCCACCAGTGAATGGATAGGCCGGATCACGCCCCGGTGGCCCAATGGCATGTCTGTTTTCGCGGGATACAAGGCGACTACCCTGGCGGGTAGCCGCCCTGCCTCGTCATGCAAACAAACGCGACCGGTCAGGCAGCGTGTTTCTGGGCAAACCAGTCTTTGGTGCCGCCCTCATAGTCATACACGTTGGTGAAACCTTCGTCTTCCAGCTTTTTGGCGGCTTTCGGCGATGCGTCGCAGTCGACATTGGCGCAATAAACAACGATCTTGCGCTCCTTGCTACCTGCAACCGCCTCCACCTGTTCAAGAAAAGAAGGTTCCTCTACCGGAATATTGATGGAAGTGCGGATGTGCTCGCGGTTGAATGCATCCCGAGGCAGCACGTTGATCAGAACGAAATCCTCGTGCTCGGTTTCGTTCATGGTCTTGAGGTCATCACGGCTGATGGTTTTCATGGTTGCCTCCTTGTCTGTCAGAAACGCGGGGCCACCGTATGAGACAGCAGAATTCACTCAACCCGGTGGCCCGTCAGATAAACGGGCCTTCGAGCTGGCCTCTACTACATGATCTACCATGGCTCTGACCCGCAGGATTTCAAGGGGCGCGATCAGTGCCAGGCCCCTGCTTGCGTCGATACATGGCATGGTCGGCGTGGGCGATCAAGGTATCGGCGTCCCTCCCATGATCCGGGTAAACCGACCAACCGATACTCGGAACGCTGCGTACACTGACTCCGCCTACTGCATACGGCAAGCTCAGGCTCGACAGAAGCTTTTCAGCCACCATACCGGCGTCTTCAGGCTGCTCGATACTCTCCAGCAATACCACAAACTCGTCACCCCCCAGTCGCGCTGCGGTGTCCACATCACGAATGCTCTGGCTCAGCGTGGTGGCCACGGCCTGTAGCAACTGATCACCAGCACCATGGCCGTAGCGATCATTCACGGTCTTGAAGTCGTTAAGATCGAGGAAAAGCACCGCCAGCCGAGTGTTATGGCGATGCGCACGCGCCAGTGCGATTTGCAACCGGTCCATGAACAGGGCCCGGTTGGGCAGCCCGGTAAGCTGATCATGCTGGGCCATATAGGTCATCCGGGCCTGCATCTCGATGCGCTCCGTGGCGCCGGCCAGCTGCACGGCGATGAACTGCAGCAGCTCACGGTCCTGGGTGGAATAGGTCGCCCCTGGCTCATCACTCAGCACCGTCAGGGCCCCGGACGCGCGTCCGGCCAGTTCCAGCGGTACCCCGAGGCAACTGAAGGGCGCCTCGCCGCAGGCCCCGGCCTGATTCAGAATCAGCGGTCGGCGGCAGGCGATGACGCGACGACAGACGCTCTCGGCCTGTTCGAACGGCAATGCGGTCATATCGCCACGCTTATTGGTTACAAAGGGGAATTCAATGCAGCCCGACATCGGGTCGCACCATGCGAGTGTGAGACTCCCTGCGGGCAGAAGCTCCTCCATCACTGGTTGCAGGCGCTCAAGCAGGGCGGGCAGCTCATTGCTTGCCGTGGCGGCTTCAGAAATGGCGTAGAGGGCCGCGCGCATGACCTCCCCGTGGCGCCGTTCAGTTACATCACGGGCAATCCCCACCCGGATGCCCTCCGCCTCCGACCAGCGCGCCGACCACATGATATGGGCGACCGTCCCATCCTTGCGCAGGTAACGGTTCTCGAAGTTCAGCAGGGGCTCGCCGCTCAGCACCCGGTTGACCGATGCCAGCGTTTTCTGGCGGTCCTGGGGATGCACGAAATCGAACATGGGCCTGCCGACCATCTCTGCGGGGGCATAACCGAAGATCCGCTCACCGGCGGCACTGATATAGCGCAGGTAGCCGTCCTCATCGACAACGCAGACGGCGTCCAGGAGCAGGTCGGTAAAACTGGCAAGGTGAGGATGCTCGTACGGCTTCATTTATCAATTATATGGGTTTACCCAGCATAAGCGAATGCCTGTTCTGGCCTGCAAGGACGAGCAAGGGCTAACGGGCACCTGAAATGAGCTGAAAGAAACCGACCTTCGTAAGCATCCACAGACTGCACAACCACCAAGTGGAGAAACAGGCGGATGACAACCATCATTGCTGGCATCTCGGGTGCAATCGGCAAGGCCCTGGCAGAACGCTACCTCGACGACCAGGCCGGGCAGCCGCTAATCGGTCTATGCCGTCATCCGGATCAGGTGCCTGAGCCCATTCGCGGTCATGAGAGCGTCACCTTGTTGCCATGGCAGGCCAACGTACCGTTGAGCGAGTCAGTCGCGGAGCGTTTGCAGCAGGCCCTGGCGCCGTCTGGAAAAGTCAGCAATCTGATCTATGCGGCAGGCCTGCTGCATGACGAGCAGATGTTTCCGGAGAAGCGACTGGAGGACCTGGACCCGGACAGTATGGCCAGGGCTTTTCAGGTCAACTGCGTCGGGTTCGGGATGCTGGTGCAGGCCCTGGCGCCCGGGTTTCGCGGCCAGCATCTGACACGGGTCGCTGCCATCTCAGCCAAGGTCGGCTCCATCTCGGACAATCAGTTCGGTGGCTGGTATGCCTACCGGTGCTCAAAGGCGGCCCTGAACATGCTGGTCCGGAACCTGTCGATCGAGCTCCCTCGGCGCTACGCCCCCCTTACCTGTGTCGCCCTTCATCCGGGCACCACCGAGTCACCGTTAAGCGCGCCTTTCGGCCAGTCATTGGCAAAGCTGACGGTGCACAGGCCGGAAGAAACCGCCCGGAACCTGCACGACATCCTGGGTAGCCTGTCAGAAGCCGACAATGGCCGGTTCATCAGCTGGGATGGTACCGACCTGCCCTGGTGAACACGTCACAGGGGAGCATGGCACGTCAGGGGCGCTCGGTTTCGCCCCTGACGTCCCCGTCGGCCTCAAGCTCACGCCTGAGCAGGCGGGCGTTTCGCATATTGGCCTTGTACATCACGTCAAAGACATCCCCCAGAATGGGCACGGAACCGACGGTCGCATCCAGCAGGATATTCTTGATCATATGGGCCTTGACCCGCTTGCTGGCCCCCGCCCGCTGGCTTTCCAACAGAACGTAACCCGACAGCAGAAACCCGGTGACATCCCCCACCACAGGGACCAGTCCCAGCAGGCCATCCAGCCCGAAGGTCACCCGGGTAAAGGGTATGCGAACAGAACTGTCCATCAGTCGACTGAACCGTTCGATACGACGCAGGGACGCCGCCCGCCGCCGGGCCACCTCGGTTGCCGGTCCGTCTGCACTCATACGCCAATACCCATCCATCGGGTGCTACCAGGCATCGTCAGAGGAACCATCAGGCCGGCGCCAGCACCTGTTGGTCAAGCTCCCGGGTCAGCGCTGGCGGCAACTTCAGCGCGGCGGCAAGCTGCTCCAGCCAGGCCCGTTCCATCGGATTCTGGTCATCAATAATCACGGCACTGACCAGGTACATTTCCCGGGCGGCCTGAGGGGAGTCAGCCTGTCGTGCCAGCACGGATGCATCCAGGGGCTCGTCGAACTGCTGCTGGATCCAGGCCTGCAATTCCTCATCCGGCCCGAGCTCCTCGATTTCCCGGGATAACAGGGCGCGCTCGTCGCCATCGATATGTCCGTCGGCCCGGGCCGCCATGATCATGGCCTGCAGGATCTCCAGGCCTCTTTGCTCTTCTGCCTGCCCCTGCAACTGTTCCAGTGGCTGCCCCTGCCGGTCCTCCGGGGGGTGGGCCGGGCCGGCGGTTCCCTGCTGGTAGCTCTGGTAGGCTTTCCACGCCAGTACACCAACGCCAGCCAGGGCCCCGTACTTGAGGGCCTTGCCGCCCATCTTGCGGCCGCGCTTCGAGCCAACCATTAACCCCAGGGCGCCGCCACCCAGCAGGCTCTTGATATCCACGCCACCGGACGAACCTTCCTTCCCCTTCAGCTGTGAGGAAAGACTTTCGACTACACGGTTGACGTCCATACCGCTGCCGGAGCCTTTACCGGAAGACTGCCCGGACGCCTGATTGAGCAACTGATTCAGAATCGACGATACGTTCATGGAATGTTATTCCTCTCTGCCACAGATGCAGGCAAAACCTTGACCTGCCTACGATGAGTCTAGCCGGATGGCCGATTTCGCTGCATTAATCCGGCGTTACGCCATGGTCATCAATAATCCACCGGCCAGCTTTCGGCCCCCTTTGCCCAAGGGCCTGCGATCAGGCAATGGAGTCCACTACCCCGCCATCGACCCGCAACGCCGCCCCGGTGGTGGCGGAGGACAGTGGTGACGCCACGTACACCACCAGATTGGCCACCTCGTCCACTTCCGCCGGGCGCTGGATAATGGAACTCGGCCGCATGGCCTTCACGAAGTCGATACCCGCCTGCTCAAGACTCTTGCCGGATTTCTCGGCGGATTCCTCAAGCAAGCCTTGCACCCCTTCGGACATGGTCGGGCCCGGCAGAACCGCGTTTACCGTCACCCCGGTGCCCGCCATGCGCTTGGCCAGCCCGCGGGACACCGACAGGTTGGCGGTCTTGGTAAACCCGTAATGGATCATTTCCCTCGGGATATTCAGGCCGGATTCGGAAGAGAGAAAGATCACCCGGCCCCAGCCGTTTTTCTCCATGCCCGGCAGGTAGGCCCGGGACAGGCGAACGCCGGACATCACATTCACATCGAAGAAACGCTGCCACTGTTCGTCAGTCACATCGAAGAAATCTTCCGGCCCGAAGATGCCGAGGTTATTGACCAGGATGTCAGCGGCTGGTTCCGCGTCCACCAGGGCCTGACAGCCATCCGCCGTGCCCAGATCGGCGGCCACACCACGTACGGTGGCCTCAGGCGCGCTTTCCCGCACTTTGGCAATGGCGGCCTCCACCGCCTCCTGTTTGCGACCATTCACCACCACGGTAGCGCCGGAACCGGCCAGCCCCCGGGCGATGGCCAGACCGATGCCCTGGGTGGAACCAGTGACGATGGCCACCTTGCCCTGAAGATCAATATTCATAATAAGTCCTCTCTGATGAAAAAACGGTATCCCCGATAAGCTTTGTCCACTCTAGCCTGCTCTCTTGCCACAAGCGATACGTCAAGGTTCCCCCCGGGATTTTCAAGCCTGGCAAATTGTTATAACATAACACTTCGCTAACCAGTGCGCAGAGACCTCCCCCATGCAACTCTCTCCCATTACGGCCGTTCCCACCAATATCATCACCGGCTTCCTCGGGGTGGGAAAAACCACAGCCATTTCCCATCTGTTGCAGCATAAGCCGGACGGCGAGCGTTGGGCGGTGCTGGTCAACGAGTTCGGGGAAGTGGGGGTGGATGGCAGCCTGTTCCAGGGGCTCCACGGCGAAGACGGCGGCGTCTATGTGCGTGAGGTTCCGGGTGGCTGCATGTGCTGCACCGCCGGCCTGCCCATGCAGATCGCGCTGAATCAGTTGCTGGCAAGGGCCAGGCCCCACCGGCTGCTGATTGAGCCCACCGGGCTGGGCCATCCGGAGGAAGTTCTGCGGACACTGGCGGCCGAGCACTACCGGGACGTGCTTGCCATCCAGAAAACCGTCACCCTGGTGGACGCCCGCAAGCTGGCGGACACCCGCTATACCGGCCACGCCACCTTTAACCAGCAGATTGCCATCGCCGACGTGGTGGTGGGCAACAAACAGGATCTGTACGGGGAGGACCAGAAGCAGCAGTTGGAAACCTACGTTCGGAACAAAGGGTCATCCGGTGCAGTGGTCGATTTTGTCACTGGCGGAGCCATTGACCCCCGTTGGCTACTGGGTCCTACCGCCGCACCATTAACGGCGAACCTCCATCCGCACCAGCGGGACCAGAGTGAAGCAACGGCGGGCGAGCCCCCACTGCCCGCCAGCGGCTATCTCAGTGCCACCAATGAGGGCGAGGGATACCGGAGTATCGGCTGGCGCTTTGAGGCGACACGGGTATTCGATTACCAGAAGCTGTTCAGCTTTCTGACCGGCCTGGAGGCCGAACGCATGAAGGCGTTCTTCATTACCGATCGCGGCGTCTTCGGCTATAACCTGACCAGCGACAGCCTCACTGAAATACCGCTGGATGACGCCCTTGAAAGCCGGATCGAAATCATTGCGCCGCAGTTGGATGAAGGTCTGGAAAGCCAGCTTCTGGCCTGTGTCGGTCCGGATCGGTAGGCAACGATCGGCTACCCGCCACTTACCATTGAGAGCCGAAGATGCAGGTACCGGCCTTGCCGTCCAGGATGGCAAGTGCATCTTCCAGCCGCCCGATGCCACTGGTCCCTCCGCTACTGGCAAAGTCGAGGGCAGCGGCCAGCTTGGGGCCCATGGAGCCAGCAGGCAGTTCCAGTTTCTCTGCTTCGGCAATGGTCAATTGATGGATAGCGGTGGCGGTGTCTTTGCCAAAGTCCCGGTAGATGGCATCCACATCCGTAAGCAGCAACAGCGCGTCGGCGTCCAGCTGGCGGGCCAGCAGGGCGCTGGCGGCGTCCTTGTCGATCACTGCCTCCACACCGATCATGCTGCCATCATCGCGACGCAGAACCGGTATACCACCCCCACCGGCACAGATAACGACAACCTGCTGGTCCAGCAGCAACCGGATCACCCGCATATCGGGGATTTCCAGGGGCGTCGGTGAAGGCACCACCCTGCGCCACTTGTCCCCGTCCCGGGCGATCTGCCAGCCTGCCGCCTCGGCCCGGGCCTCGGCTTCCTCCCTGTCGTAAACCGGCCCGACAAATTTGGTCGGATTGCGGAAGGCAGGATCGTTGCTGTCTATCCGTACCTGGGTCAGCAGGGTGGCAACAGCCCGGTCATGGCCAAGGGCGTTTTCCAGCTCCTGCTCGATGATGTAGCCGATCATGCCTTCGGTCTCCGCCCCCAGCACATCCAGCGGGTAAGCCTCCTCCGGCTTATAGGCGGCTCCCTGCAGCGCCAGCAGACCGACCTGGGGTCCGTTGCCATGGGTAACCACCAGCTGGTGCCCGGCACGGACAATGGCTGCCAGCGATTCCGCCGCGGTCTTTACATTGGCCCGCTGGGCCCCGGCAGTCAACGGCTCGCTGCGACGCAACAAGGCATTGCCACCAAGGGCTGCTACCACACGCATATCGTTCCTCCGTCAGGCGCCAAGGGTGGCCACGAGCACCGCCTTGATGGTGTGCATCCGGTTTTCCGCCTGGTCGAAGACAATCGACGCCGGGCTTTCGAACACCTCGTCCGTGACCTCCATGGCATCAATGCCGAACTCGGCCTGGATGTCCTTGCCGACGGTGGTGTCGGTGTTGTGGAACGCGGGCAGGCAATGCATGAATCTGGCCTGTGGGTTACCGGTTCTCTCCATCAGCGCGGCATTCACCTGGTAGGGCTGCAATAGCCGGATCCGCTCGGCCCACTTCTCCTTGGGCTCGCCCATGGAGACCCAGACGTCGGTATAGACAAAATCGACACCGGCCACGGCCTTGTCGATATTGTCGGTAATCATGATTCGGGCGCCGGTCTCGCTGGCCAGGTCCCGCGCCTCCTGCTGGATCGCCTCGGCAGGCCAGCAGTCTTGCGGGGCACACAGGCGCACATCCATGCCCATCTTGGCACCGCCGATCAGCAGGCTGTCCCCCATGTTGTTGGCGGCATCGCCGATGAACACGAACGACACGTCCCGCAGGGGCTTTTCCACGTTTTCCTGCATGGTCAGGAAGTCCGCCAGGATCTGGGTGGGGTGAAACTCATTGGTCAGGCCATTATAGACCGGCACCCCCGCATACTGCGCCAGCTCTTCAACCACCGCCTGGCCGAAGCCCCGGTACTCGATGGCGTCATAGACCCGGCCCAGCACCCGGGCGGTATCCTTGACCGACTCCTTGTGACCAATGTGGGTGCCCGTCGGGCCCAGATAGGTGACCCGGGCGCCCTGGTCAAACGCGGCCACCTCAAAACCCACCCGGGTCCGGGTGGAGTTCTTCTCGAAGATCAGCGCAATGTCCTTGCCCTTCAGCAATGGCACTTCGGTACCGGCGTATTTGGCGGTTTTCAGGTCGGCGGAGAGTTTGAGCAGAAAGCCGATTTCCCGGGGCGAAAAGTCCCGCAAGGTGAGAAAATGCCGGTTCTTGAGATTGAAAGCCATAATACGGTTCCTTCCCTGTCAGATCGCGTCTCGAATGGTGGGACAACTCATGCAGCGGCCGCCGCCCCGCCCCCGGCCCAGCTCGGCGCCGGGAATGGCCAGCACCTCGATGCCGGCCGCTTCCAGGGCGGCGTTGGTGTCATCGTTACGGTCATAGCCAATCACCACCCCGGGGCTCAGGGCGAGCACGTTGTTGCCGTCGTTCCACTGCTCCCGTTCACGCTCGGCGGGTGTTTCGCCACCGGTGGCCACCACCTCCAGCGATGGATAACCCAGCACCTCCGCCACCACCTCAAATAACGGGCGTGGGTCCTGGTGAAAGGAGAGATGCTTGTCCCCCTCCCCCGGACGCATGTCGTAGCAGATCACTTCATCGGCCACTTCCTTGAACGCCGTTACCACATTGCCGCCACAGAAGGTGAACACCGTATCCAGGTGCATGGCCGAGCGGGTCCTGGGCAGCTGGCAGGCAATGACCCGGTCAGCGGTGCCGTTGGCAAAAAGGGCTTTTGCCAGCTGGCCAATGGCCTGGGGTGAGCTGCGTTCACCCATGCCCACCAGGACCGTGCCATTGCCCACCGGCATGATATCGCCCCCTTCCAGGGTCGCCAGACCGTGGTCCTGGAGCGGGTCGCCCCAGTGCACGTTCACCTTGCCGGCAAACACCGGGTGAAAGCGGTAGATCGCGCTCATCAGCAGGGTTTCCGGCTGGCGGGCGGCCCAGTACATGGGGTTCAGGGTGACGCCCCCGTAGATCCAGGCGCTGTTGTCCCGGGTAAACAGGAAGTTGGGCAGAGGGGGCAGCACGAAACCGTGTGGCCCCAGGTGGTTGCCAAACAGGCCGTCAGGGGCGAAGGGCAAGTCGCCCACTTCCAGCCCGCCAATCAGGAATTCCGCCAGGCGCTGCCCGGGCAGCTCGTCCATCCAGGCCCGCAGGTCAGACACCATACCCACACCAATATGATTCCAGGTAATGCGGTGGTCCAGTATCCAGCGCCGGGCCTCCGGAATATCGAGGGTAGCCGCCAGCAGGTCGTTGACGTCGAGTACGTCCACGCCGCGGTCCCGCATCAGCCCGGCAAATACATCATGGTCCTTCTGCGCCTGCTTGACCCAGAACACGTCGTCGAACAACAACGCATCGCAGTTGGTTGGCGTCAGTCTCCGATGGGCCAGCCCCGGCCGACAGACAATCACCTGTCGCAGGGTGCCCGTCTCCGAGTGAACGCCCAGGGTGAGTTCGGTCATATCAGGTCTCCTTTACCGCACGGTCAGAGAAACGCGCCGATACTGATCACCACAGTGATGAACACCGTGAGAATCAGCAGCAACGGCCAGATAAACACCAGCCAGCGGTCGTAGGAAACACGCCCGATGGCCAGCCCCCCGACGACCACGGCGAAGGTCGGGTTGATCAGGTTCACCAGCCCGTTGGCAGACTGGTAGGCAGTCACCACCAAGTCACGCCCCACATTGGCGAAATCGGCCAGGGGGGCAAGAATCGGCATGGACAGCACAGCGAGCCCGGAGGAGGATGGCACAAAGAAACTCATCCCCACTTCCAGCCAGAACATCACGTTGATAAAGGCCAGCTCCGGCAGGCCCCCGAGGGTGGTCTCGGCGCTGTGCAGAATGGTGTCGGCAATCATGCCCTGCTCCATGATCACCACAATGCCCCGGGCCAGACCGACCACCAGGGCGACCCCCAGCAGGTCCCGGGCACCGTCCACAAAGCTGCCGGTCAGTTTTTTCTCACCCAGCCGGGCAATGATCCCGATGACGATGGCGGCACCAAAAAACAGGGCACCCATCCGCGCCATCCACCAGCCCTGGGACGAGACGCCCCAGATCATCACCACGAACGTGAGTGCAAAGATGATCAGGGCAACCTTCTGGGTGCCAGTGAGTTCAACATTCTCCAGCTCATCGTGGCCCTGAAGGAACAGCTTTCGGTGGGCATCCCACTGCCTTGCCACCACCGAGCGGGAGGGGTCGGCCTTCACCCTGCGGGCATAGCGCATGACGTAGGCAGCGCAGATGATGAGGCCCCCGACCAGCAATACAAAGCGCAGCACAATCCCGTCTGTAAACGGAATTTCGGCGGCATTGGAGGCAATCACCGTGGCAAACGGATTGATGGTGGACCCCAGCACACCGATACCGGCACCCACCAGAATGATGGCAACACCGGTAACGGCGTCATAACCCGCTGAAATAATGACCGGAATCAGAATGGCATAGAAGGCCAGGGTTTCCTCGGCCATGCCGTAGGTGGTGCCCCCCAGCGCGAACAGGGTCATGAGGATCGGTATCATCCAGATCTCCCGCCCCTCCAGCCGGTGCATGGCACTGCGAATGCCGGTATCGATGGCCCCGGTGGCATTCATGACGCCCAGAAAACCACCAAGGAACAGAACGAACAGCGCCACATCAATGGCGTTGGCCACGTAGCTGTCGGGGTCATAGAAGCCGGCCGTGGGCGCCAGCATGACATCGACAAAGCCCTGGGGATTCGGCTCTACGGTTTCATAAGTGCCGGGCACGGCCACTTCCCGCCCGACCTCCTCGTTCATGGCCCGCTCGTACTGCCCCGCAGGAATGATCCAGGTCAGGGCCGCGACCAGAATGATTAACAGAAACAGGATGGTATAGGCGGTTGGGAAGCGTGTTGCGAGGTCGTCTTCCGGATTGGCTGAGGCTGATTTTTCTTCCGACACGGTTATTCTCCTTTCCCACGTCGCTGTTCGAACTCTCTTTAGTCAGTATCTACCCGACACCCCCGGACAGAAATTGATCAGAAACAATTCTGCGAACGTTTTCTTTTTCAGCAGCAACGGATACGCACCCGGAATTACAGACGCTAACGCGTCACGATGCAGATCGGGATCTGGTGTGCGGAACGTTCGGGACGACCTGAACGCCGGACCAAAAAATCATGACCCGCTGAGTAAACCTTCTGTATCAATGTAACAGAGTAGAGATAGGCACAAGACCAGTCCTCGCCACCCATCGACACAACTGGCGACGCTGCCTTTATGGTTAAAGGGTGTTAACAATGATTGGCTGTCAGTTTGCCGCGCCTGATCGGGCCAGCACGGAATAGGCTGTGGACCAGCGCGATGGTGCCGCCTAGTGGCTAATATGACGTTCGTTATACCAGGACCTGAAGGCCTCGGGAGCCAGCGGTCTGGCGATGGCAAAGCTCTGCGCCTCATCGCACCCCAACTGGCACAGTATTTCCCTCATGGAAGCCGGCTCGAAGCCTTCGGCCACCGTCTGGTACCCCATACCATGGGCGAGGTCGATGATGGCCTTCAGCATCTTCACCTGGGATTCCTGCCGCTTTCTGCTGCGTGATGAGCTGAATACCCGGTCAATCTTGATGATGTCCGCCGGCACGTTCACCAGGTAGGCAAGGCTGCTGTAGCCTGTACCAAAATCATCGATCGCCAGGCGGATACCCGCCCCCGAGAGTGCCCGAAGCTGCTTGCGAACGGCCCGGCTGTTGCCCACCAACGCGCTTTCCGTCAACTCAAGCTCAAGGGCATTCGGAGGCATATCGTATAGCTCCAGGCGCCTGATCAGCCGCTCCGTAAAGCCCGCCTGCTCAAAGTTCGAGGCCATCACATTGGCCGATACCCGCAGTGTCACACCCTGATCGGCCCAGGCGGCCGCCTGGGCAATGGCGGCGTCAAGCACCCACTCCGTCAGTTGCTTGGCCATGGGCGTATTTTCGACAAGGGGAATAAACTCCGCAGGCGGAACATCGCCAAATTCCGGGTGCCGCCATCGCAACAGGGCCTCGGCGCCAACACATTTACCTGAATCCAGGGCAATACGGGGCTGGAACACCAGGCGAAGCTGGTCGCTCCCGTTCTGAAGCAAACGGTGCATATCGTTCAGTAACTGGAAGTGCCGTTGCTGCTCGCTGTCCATGGAAGGTGTGAAGGTGGCCACCGGGGATTCCCGCCATCGCGCACTCTGGCATGCACTCTCGGCGAGACGGATAACATCATCCGCCGAGGTGCGTGCCGGAAAGAACGAGGTGATGCCAATACGGGGTCGAACGATGATAGCCAGGTTGCTCCACAGTGACAGCCGGCTCAGTTGGCGATGCAGTTGCCTCATTTCTGCCTGCACCCGCTGTTGGTCATCCGTCTCCCGCAGGAAAAGGTACTGGCAGGCACCGACACAGTAGAGGGTGTGGTCGGGGCCCAACAACATGTTCAGCATTGTGGTCAGTTGCCAAGCGCCTTCCCGGGCAAGCCTGTCAACCTGGCTGCCTCCCAGTACCCGTGTGACGGTATCCAGCTCAACCACACTGCCCAGTTCAACAAAAATGGCGTGGTGCTGCATGGCAGGATGTTCCCTGGCGAGGTCCTGCAGGTCGTCGCTGAACTGGCTGCGGTTAGGTAACCGCGTTACCGGGTCAATGCGGCCAAGGGCATGCTGCAGCTCGATCTGCGCCATGACCATGGCACTGAGATCCAGCAGGCTGTTGAGTTCGTCCCTGGATGTGGTGCGTGGCTCCGGGCCCAGCACGCACAGGGTGCCAAGCGTGTAGCCGTCGCGGGTGGTCAGCGGAGCACCGGCATAAAACCGCATGCCCAGCTTGGCCTGAGGGCTATCGCGGTAACACTCGGTGGCCAGGAAATCTTCAATCACCGTCAGGTCCGAACTGGCCGAGACGTCACTACAGGGGGATTTCTGGCGGGGAAGCTCGGTCAGTTCGGTACCCACTCGGGACTTGAACCATTGCCGGTCCTCGTCCGTTAGTGACACAGCGGCCACAGGCAGACCAAATACTTTTTTGGCCATACGGGTGATGCGATCGAATGCCTCGCTGGGCGCCGTGTCCAGTATATTCAACTGGCGCAGGGTATAGAGCCGTTGGCGCTCGTAATCCGACATGGGAGCTGTCCCGTCCCCGCACACATTCAGACGACTTTATACCGGGCGAAGGACTGTGCAGAAATAACCACAAGTGGGCCTTACCCAAAGCGTAGACGAGACTCCCGACTCATGCCCGGGCAAGCAGGGGATAGAGGGTATTATGGCCACGCTGTCGTGCGGCAGTTCACTCAGCCCGGCTCCGACCCGCAAAACCGAACCTTCCAGCCCATTTGCACCGAAGGCCCCTACTTCTTTGCCAAGGGGCTGGTAGCCCGGCGCGTGACCGAAGGCCTGCTGTGGCTGGAACGGGCATCCGGTGTAGAGGCGGGTCGCCTAACCTCGTCAGTATCTCGGGTTTACGCGAACACCGGAAGTCTCAATCCGCCAATAAATCATCGATATCCACATCTAATGTTTCAGCCAGTGCTTTCAGCACCCTGGCGGAACCGGACTTGTTACCTGCCTCTATCTGGCTAATGTAGGACTTACCAACACCGGCTTCTCTCCCCAGCGCCTCTTGGGTAATACCGCGATACTCGCGCCAGATTTTCAGCGGATGCTCTTCACCGGAGATCAGTTTCTCAACCATCTCGGCCGGTATGACTTCATCATCACCGTTGTCCAGCTCTCGCCTCGCTTCTCGGGCAGCCTCAAGATCCTGGGCATCTTCCGCCAGCTCGAGCAGCTTCAGGTATTCGTCGTAGGGCAATACCGCATATTCCGGCCTACCTTCACGCTCAATGATTTGCGCACTCATTTGTAAACATCTCCCCTGGAGCCAACTTTCAGTACCAGAACGACCAGCTCTCCGTCGTCAATACTGCATATCGCCCGGTAGCTGCCGAGTCTCAGGCGCCAATATGGCTCCCCTTTCATGGGTTTCCAGTCGCCCTGATAGGCATATGGGTTCTGTGCCATTGTTTTCAGTTCCCGCTGGAGTTTTTCAGCCTGTGGTCGCGGCATTTTCCGCATCGCTTTCAGCGCTGATTTCTTGTAGGTCAGCTTGTGCATGACAGGAGTTTACTTTCAATGTTTACCAATAGCCAACTTTCGGAACGCAAGTCCGGTGGCTCCATCGGGCTAATCTAGCCCTGTCGTAAAGGAACAACGTAACCTCATAACCGACACAGCAATAAACCTCGGGTATAATTCCGGAAAACAGATCAGGGAGAGATCGCTTGCTGTTGCTTCTGGCCAAGTTTACCGCGCTGTTCCTTTGCGTCCTTTACCTTCACCGCTCACGTAAACCCGGCGTTGCTGCCCTGCTTTATGCGGCGTTGTCGCTTTGCGTTTCCTTTGCGCTCTGGCCGGCCCAGATGCAGGCAACGTCCATTATTGGCCTGGCCGGCCTGACAGTGGGCTTCTTTTTCGACCTGGGGACCGCCGGCCTGGTTTTCCAGTTAATGACCCGTTACGGGGCCCGGATGACGGTGTTCTACAGCTCCCTTGTAGTGGGCGTCGCCATCAACCTGATTGGCCAGCACTGGATCTTCCAGACCACTACGGGCAGCAATGACAGTCACCCCGGACAGGCTCCCGCGCCACGACAGGCCACCCACCTGACCTATCCGCCGCATGTCTGGTCCCATCACCGGACGCTAGCCATTTCCGCGGAAGCTTGTGCCGGACGCGGTCTGGCGGGGCTCCATGCGCTTGATTTCACTTCCGTAGCCCGTAGCGGCACCTATCTGTACGGCAATTCCGGCGCTAACCGGGCCGTCGTGAAGTGCGTGGAGCAGGACGAGGGCAATTCCTTTGTCTACGTGCTTGTGGCCGGACCTGACAAGGCCGTGGTCGAGCAACTCAGAAACCAGCTGGCCAGGAGCCTTTAATGACCCAGTCAAAGAACAAGTTTTCAATGAAGAGCGCCGCCCTGGCGCTGGCAGGAGGCCTGGCGTTAACCGTGATAGCAATCCACTACGGGTCTGGAAAAGGCCCGGAACAGCTTCGCTCTGAGAACCTGCGCATTCCCGCCCAGCTGGACGGTGATTACATTACCGCCCTGACTTACGACCCCGGCACCGCTCAGATCGTAACGGGTTTCGAGTCCGGCCACGCCGCCAGCACCGACCTGCAGGGTAAGGCCGCTGTGGTTCACGGGCACGAATACCGTGTGGATCACGTGGCCGTCAGCCATGACAGTAACCTGTTGGCCACCTCGGCTTCGGAAACCGTGATCTGGGACCGTGAAACCGGCGAGAGCCTGGCAACCCTGGAAAATTTCCACGGCCCCGCGGTCTGGGGCCAGGGCGCCGAAGCGTTGTTCGTGATCGAAAGGAGCTCGGTACGGATATACGACCTTACCAACAAGCGCTTCCATTCTGTCGACGCGCGCTGTGACGGATCCGCCATGGCCATCGCCCTGGACCCGACCAACAAGGTGCTGGCCGCCGGCTCCAGCACAGGACGGATCTGCCTGTGGAAGGTACTGGAAACAGACGATTTTCGTGGCCTGGACCTGATAGCGGAAAGCAACGATGCCAGCCGCAAGAACCACGTGAAGGCTCTGCGTTTTGCCAATAACGGAAACGAGCTGCTGGTAGCCACCGCATCCGGGGGCATCCAGCGTTTCTCAGTACCGGACCTGGCGCTGAAGCAAGCCAAGCTGCCTCAGCTGACCACGATTACCAATGCCGACTTCCTCAACACCGAATCAGGCGCCGTTGCCCTCACCGGTCGTATCCGGCACTGGGATGGTGAGGAAGACTATTTTGTCGAAGTCTTCAACCTCACCACCGGCGCCTCGGAAATACTGAAGGCCAAGACCAGCACCATGAACCATCTCGCCTGGCTGCCGGACAGCCACCAGCTGATCGTCGGTAATGTGAGCAAGTACCTGGTTCTGGATGTGCCGGCGGGGTTCTGGTGAACATTCTGGTCGGGTAAACAGATCCGCTTGTTTTTCTTACACTGACACTCACCTTCCCGGTTGAGCAGCCGAAAAACACCTCGACGAATGAAAAGGGGCGAAGGTCCCGCTTTGTTCAAAAGTACGTGATGTCGTGAGACGTGGCGGCTTTCAATAGTTTGGTCCAGACTAGAAATTGAATGGGAGTTTCAATTTCGAGAGTACGTCGGGGGCCAGCCATGATATGGATGCATGGAGAGTATCGCCGGCATTTGCGATCTGGGATCAGGGTCCCGGTAGTTCTGAAGTATGCCAATCACACCGTTGAAACCGATACTCTGAACATATCGGCCAGCGGGTTACGCCTGAAAAGGCCGGAGCAGGTGTATATCCGCCCCGGTGAAGTGATTGACGTCGATTTTCGCGACGATCCCGCCATGAAGGTCGAAGCGACGGTGAGGCACAGCGGCAAGTCCCACATTGGCTTGCAGTTCGATCGAAAACGCTTCACTGACAACGAACTGAGCAACCTCTATGGTGCGGCCCCCGCCTGGCAACGCCTGTCGGCCAGAAGCAAGCGCGCCCTCTGGAAAAACAGCCGCCGGTTTGCGGTTTTTCTGGCCAATACCTGGCTGCGCCCCGTCATTCACACCCTGGCCAGACCGCATTTTGTGTTTGCGGTGTACGGTAACCAGCAACAGGCCGGGTCCTATTTTACGCCCCGCATGGCGCAGCGCATGCCGCCCAACCTCGTGCTCGGTTTCATTCGCAATCAGGACATGCGCGGCCTGCTGGTGGCGTCGCAGTTTCTGGAGCATGAGCTGGAGGAAGATTCCGAAAAGGTACGCCTCTACATCGATCAGTTGCGCCGGGACTACCCCAACGTCCGGCAGATCGCCCTGGTCGGCCGGCTTCCCAACTTCGTGATGAAAGCCGGTATCGATATTACCGAACCCCTGGTGGAAGGCAGCCTGGGAACCCGGTACATGATCTGGGATGTGGCGCGGCAAATGCGTGAACGTCCCCAGTACTGCCAGCAAACCAGCATTGTCGTACTCGGTGGCGCCGGGCGCATCGGTAATGCCGTGTGCCAGGATCTCACCACACTGTACGACAAGGTGATCGGATTTGATCCCCGCTATAAAGAAGACACGGAAATAGCCACCGATGGTGGCACGATACTACGAACCTCCTCGGTGGCCCATCTACAGGACGAAAAACTCTACATTGGTTTAACCCAGCATGGTGACGCCATACTGGAGCTTCAGCAGCATATGAGCCCGGGTGCCCTGATCGCGGATGACACCCACCCCTGCATCAGCCTGGCCGCACGCGAGAGCCTTCAGGAAAGCCAGATCGCGGTGGAAAAGGTTGTGCTTTCCCACGAGGAATTCCTGATGTGGCCACGCATGCCATCCTGGAGCAACCGGGATATTCCAGGGTGTCTGGTCGAAGCCCTGGTTCTGCTTCGCCGGCCGGGTGTCGCAAAAGGCGAATTTGCCGCCTTTTGCGAGGAAGCCGAGTTCCTCGGCTTTACCGGCCGCCTGATCAGCCCCCTGGACGAATAGGATGAACAGGAATGGGCCATGATAAAACGCAACCTGGCGGCAGCGGGGTTATTGGCGATATCCCTTCTTTTCACCCTCACCACCAGCGGTAAGGAGCTGACGGTTCGGGAAGACGCGGGCCATTACCACCTGAACAGTCACATCGAGTACATTCTGGACGGTGAACGGCCCCTTGATGAGCTACTGCAGCGGGGACAGTGGCGGAATAAAAACGATGACAGCGTACTCAACCTTGGCTTCACCAACCAGTCCGTGTGGATCAGAGCCTCACTGACCATCCCGGAGCCCCTGACCCGCCAGTGGTACCTGGTGATTCCCTACCCGCTTCTGGAAGAGGTGGATCTCTATATAGCCCGGGACAACCAACAACCGGCCATCTACACCAGTCGCCAGCAAACCGAAGATCAGCGAGACCAGGCTCGCAGTTACCAGGTCGCCCTGCCGTTACCCCGTAACCTGGATGGACAGGTGGACCTGTTCCTGAAGGCGCGGTCAGCGACGTCGCTGCAGGTGCCGGTCGAGCTGTGGCGCGAGGACCACCTGCTGCTTCGGTTTTCACTGGTCAGTCTTTATTGGGGGGCCTATTTCGGCGTTCTGTGTGCGCTGGTGATCTACAACCTGTTCCTGTTTATTTCCCTCAGGGACCTGGCCTACGGCTATTACGTCCTGTACATCGGCTCGATCAGCCTGCTGATGCTCTGTATCTCCGGGGTCGGAAGTGCCTGGATCTGGGGCGGACAGCCGTTGCTGCCCCGATATGCCCTGCCCATCAGCACCGCACTCGTGTCTCTCTTTGCCCTGCTATTCGCCAGGAGCTTTCTGAAATGGCAGGACATTTCCCTTCGCTGGGATCGCAGCATGAAAATTGCGGCCGGACTGGCCGGGCTGCTGATTTTCTACACCTGGGCCAATCCCATACACGGGGCCATGTTAGCGGGGCTGCTGGGTACCCTGGTGATTGTACTGCTCATTGCGGTGGGGGTGGCCGGGCTGAAGGCCGGCGTGGCCATAGCCCGCTATTTCGTGCTGGCCTGGACAACCTTTGCCCTGGGGGCCTCGCTGTATTTACTGAGCGTCTTCGATCTTCTGCCGGTAAACCTCGTCACCAAACACTCCATGCAAGTTGGCTCCGTCGCTGAGGTGCTGCTGCTGTCCTTTGCCCTGGCCCATCGCATCAAGGATGAACGGGCACGCAAGCTGGCAGCTTTGCGTAAACAGCAGATGGCTGAGCGACAGGTCCGGGACCTGGAAATGCAATCCCTGGAACAGGCCATGCACGACTCGACCACCCGGATGCCCAATGCCTCCCTGCTCAATCAGCATTTACAAACCATGATGAGCCGAAAGCAGCGGGTCGCCCTCACGCTGGTCCACTATCCGCAGGTCAAGGATATTGCCTCGAGCATGGGCCACCGGCTGGCAGAAGAGGTGTTCTGTCAATTGATGGAAAAACTCAACCGTACGCTGGCGGGGCTGGATGGTGTGGTCTGTCTGGAAAGCCGCCAGTCCGCTTACATTGCAATTCCGGAATTCGGTTCAGCAGCCTTCGTGGTTGACCTCGAGCTTTTCGAGGGCCCCATGGAGCCCTTTATCGAACAGGTGGTGGGCAATCATGAGATTTCGGTTCATGCCGTCAGACTGCCGGTATTCATGAATCTGCACTGCGGTGTGGCTATTGCACCGGAGCATGGCGACAGCACGGAAATCCTGTACCAGCATGCCTCGGCGGCACAGGACCGCAGCCAGTCAAGCAAGGTTCCAGTGCAGGTGTATAACAACGAGATCTCCGATTTTGCACGGCGCCGCCTGGACCTGGTGACCGCACTGCCGCCAGCCATCCGGGCCGGCGAACTGGAGCTTTACCTGCAACCACAGATGAACAGCACCGGTCAGGAACTGGTGGGTGCGGAGATGCTACTACGCTGGCACAGCCCGCGCTTTGGGCCGGTGCCCGCCGGAGAAGTGATCGATATCGCTGAAAACGCCGGGCTGATGGATCTACTGTCACGCCATGTCGTGACTGAGGCCTGGCAAACCATGAAGATCCTGCGGGAACGACAGCTGAACATTCCCTGCAGCATTAACCTGTCGGTTCAGAATCTTACAGACAGCCATTTTGTGACCTTTGCGCTGGCGGGGATCAGGGAACACGCCATTCCAATGAATCGCGTGATTTTCGAGGTAACGGAGACTTCCATGATGCACAACATGGATGCGGTGATCGGGTCCCTGCTGCAGATTGCCAACAGCGGCTGCAGGGTAGCCCTGGATGACTTTGGTACGGGCTACTCCTCCCTGGCCTATCTGAGCCGCCTGCCGATCCACGAGCTGAAGATCGATCGCTGCTTCGTAAGCCAGATGAGCTCCAGTCAGAATGATCTGGGCATTGTACAGAGCACCCTGAAACTGGCCCACACCCTCAACCTGGAAGCCGTCGCCGAAGGCGTGGAAGACACCAGGACCATGGAGCTACTCAGCCAGTTGGGCTGCCACCGGCTGCAGGGTTACCTGTTTGCCAGGCCGATGCCTCTGGACACATTCTGCGACTGGGCCACGGCCCTATCGACCAGTTGACAGGACATACCACCACGGGCGCCCCCAGAGACTGGCCTGGTGACCTCATCCGTTGGCCCATTGTTACTTCGCCATATGGCCCACATACGCGGCGGTAAAGGCAGTCTCCTGGAAGACTTTCAGCCCCGTCTCGGCAAACGGGATCGGCAGCGGATTGGCAGCCAGGGTGGACTTTATCAGCGCGGATGGCAGCAACCTGACCTCCAGATCGATACCGTCGATCAGCTGGATGGCGGCCTCCAGCTTGAAACTGATGGCGCCACCGGCGAATTTCCCTTTCGGCATCCGTTCCTTGATCACGACACGGGTCACCTCGTACTCGGTCATCAACGTCACAAACGCCGCCTGAAACTGCTTCAGGTCGTCCCGGGTGTGGTTCCTGGGCAGTGACAGCTTGCGTACCTTGCACTCGGGCAGGCTGAACTGCCCCCGATCCAGGTTCAGCAAACATACCACCGCATCGCTGCCGGTCAGTTCCACGCCGCAAACAATCATCGCATTGCTCTCATCACCACCGTGCCCAGCGACTCAGCCGCAGCACTTCTTGAATTTAACACCACTGCCACAGGGGCAAGGATCATTACGGGAAGGGCCCTTTGCCATGGTAACCGTCTCACCTTTGTTCAGCGCGGCGGTCAGTTCGGTGATGGATTCAACAACGCCGTCCCGGGTATCTACCACAACGTTTGCATGCAGACCGGCCCCGGCCACCTGGGCTTCGACCTCCTGCTTGCGCCCTTCACTGGTCACTACCAGTGTCAGCGGGTACTTCCTGCTGCCACGCTTCCGGCTGGCATTAGTCTGGAAGCCGCCATAAGCGGTATGGTGCTGGCGCGCATCCTGCCGGCCCTTGTAGAAAAATTTGTCTGACATGCTGAGATCCTGATGAGCGGGAGAGTGCCCAGGCGCTCGAACCGCAACGTCTGCTGGGCGGAGACCTTTTAGCATGCTTCCGGGACCGGCGATATAGGCACAAGTGGAAATTCTGTTACACGTGGCATGTCATCACGACAGCGGGCATTCGCCAGCACACCAGGATATTGTGACCATCGGCGGCCAGGATCAACCTGCGGGTTCACTTCCCGCCAATAACCGACTGCAGCCACTGGGTGATCTGCGCCTGGTTCATCGCCCCACTCTGGCGGGCCACCTCCCGACCCTGCCGGAACAGGATCAGGGTGGGAATGCTGCGAATGCCAAACTGGCCCGCCGGCCCAGGCGCCTGCTCGGTATTCAGCTTGGCAAAGCGTACCTTGCCCCGCCACGCATCGGCCGCCTGTTCAAACTGCGGCGCCATTGCCTTGCAGGGGCCACACCAGCTGGCCCAGAAGTCCACCAGCACCGGCAGGTCGCTGCGCTGCGTGTGGGCCGCAAAGCTCTGTTCGGTCAATTCGAGCACACCGCCTGGCCAGAGCGGCTGCTTGCAGGCACCGCAATTGCCGCCAGACGTCAGTTTCCCGGTGGGTACCCGGTTTGTCTTGTGACAGTGGGGGCACACTACGTGTTGAAGATCGCCGGTCATGGATCAGCCTCGCTTGAAGTATTGCATAAAGACATCGGGGCAGTTGGGAGAAAATCAAGCGGACGGCAAGGCGGGCCGACCGGCAAAACCCGACAGGCTAAAACGCCGACATAGCCTCTTGCAGGTCGCCCTTCAGCTCTTCCGGCCCGGTGATCCAGAGCTCGCCATCCGCACCGGGGAGTACACCAATCTCAAGCCCGTCCTTGCTTAGCCCCGGCACCCATTTCCTGAAAAAATCCGGCAGGGAAATGCTTTTCGGCGAGAGGTCCCCCGCACCTTTTGCATAGTCGGCGGCGAGCCCTTGGCCTGGCCAGACTGGCAGGTAGGCCACGCCGTCCTCTTCCGAGACGATCTTCAGGAACTGATTGTCGGCGTTGACCAGAATCCAGATTTCGCGTTCTTCGGCCACTTCGCTCAGGAAGTAGTCGTACCGCTCTTCGCCATCCATCTGGAGTATTTCATTGACGGGGTTATCACTCATGATGGGCTCCACCGCTCGGTTGGGGGTATCGGGACTGCACCAGGTTTTCTGAGCGGGAAACGGCGCCGCCCATTTGACCTGGTTTATTGCTGGCCCGCGTTGCCTTCTCTGGCGCCAGCCAGTAAGACACTGTCCGCTCTCAGTTTTCCTTCCAGCGATTGCAACCGGAAACTGACCTCCACATCGCAGGCTGTGCTGTCCTGCTGGTCTGACCGCGATGATACGATCAGGTTGGTACCGTCAGTATGAAACCCGTTGAACGCACGAACTTCCGGGCATCCCTCTCCGGCATCGGATACCTTGTCTTCAAGCTCGCGGTTCAGCTTCCGGATAGCCTGGTTCCGAAACTGTGCGTAGTCACTGGGCCCCCGGAACTGGTCTTCCAGCTTCACCTCCGTGCCATTTGTCAGGCTGATGTTCAGGGAGCCGGACTCACTGGCAGGAGACTGCATGGCGGCACACATCCACATGGCTTCATACGCGATGCTCAGCAGGCCATTACCCAGGAACACCTCCTGGGTCCGGAAAGACTGATCCCCCAGGCCATCGCAACGGTACTGATCAATAAGGGCCGCAATCTTCTGGTTGGCAGCATCAGCCACCAACGGATGGCTGTCGGACAGAATTTCAGGGTAGACCCTGGTGATTTCCCAGTACCCGAACGGGAACCGGTCGTCCAGTACAGAGGCTTCCTCGGTCCGCAGCTCATACTCGAACTGCCCTACCGCTCGGGTGTTCTTACTGCGATCTGCCTTCACATTCTCGGAATCGGGGGGAGCCACATTCGCAGTAGCGGATGAATCACAAGCTGCCAGCAGCAGGCCGTTTGCAAGGAAGCCAATCAGGAGAACCGTTTTTAGAGAATGCATTTATCAGACTTTGTTTGTGAAGGGGCGTTGATTCAGCCCGGGCCAGTGTTGTTTGATGGCTATTATCCACGTAGATGGCCGGATAGACAAAACCACTTCGATCCGCTGCCCCATAATGCGAAATACGCAGGTATTACAGGGGTGTACATAAAAGTGACCCACCGGCCGGCCGATCCCCTACCGATAGGCTTCAGGACAGCACTCGTTCCCCCGACGAATACCTCGTATGTATTCAGCCTCAAACCGGAAGAGGCAGCTTCAAATCGAACAATCAGCCAGCGGCAGACTTGAACCAGCGATAAACCCGCATCGGGGGAATATTTCGCACTTCCAGTGTACAGCTCTCGTGGGCCCCCATGACCGGGTCGGTGATCCGGGCCACGTCACTGCGAAACTGGTAGGCGACAAAGCGTCCGCCCTCGGCAAGGTTATCCTGCACCGCCTGTGCAACCCGGTTGGCTACCGCTTCCGGCATTTTTGAGAAAGGAATGCCGGAGATGACCACGTCCGGTTTTCCCAGGTGGTGCGACTCCAGAATCGCTGCCAGATCTTCCGCGCTACCCAGGTGGTTGGTGAAGCGCGGATCTTCGATTTCATCAAGCAGTTCGTTGAAGAACGGACTCAGCTCGATTGACAGCAGGCGCGCCTCCGCACCAAGGTGCCGAAGAAAGGCCCGCGTGGTGCCGCCGGTGCCCGGCCCCAACTCCACTACCCGCTTGGCCTGGCCCAGCTCTGACGCATCGAGGATCCGGTTCTCCAGGAATCTCGAACTGGGTATGACCGAGCCCACCTGGCGGGGCTCACGCAAGAATCCGCGGAAGAAAGCTCCCGGGCTGGTTCTTCGATTTGTTTTCTCTTCCGGGCCAATACTTTCTCCGTCCATATCACTCACTCAACCTTTCACCTGAATTGTCAGTCTGCTCTAACAATGGAACCTGTAACCACTGCCGTCAATTGCTATCCGCCTTCATCCGGATAGCACGGAGACGAAAAAGCCTGTAGCCATTCCATCAATCGCCCGTCTTGTCCGGTACAGGCACTGATATGGATGAACATCGCATTCATCATAATTGGACCGACATGACGCCAATAGTTCTATAGTTACCCTGAAGCGCTCAAGGTTATTTGCCACAAGGCGAGGCGAATCATGACTGGCAACCGAGAACCCATGGCGAGTGTGGACGCGGCCTGGCTGCGCATGGAAAGCGACAACAACCCCATGATGATTGCAGGGGTACTGATACTGGACCGCCCGATCGATATTGAGCGACTGCGCGACGTCCTGAAAGCACGCTTCCTCTGCTTCAAGCGTTTTCGTCAGCGGGTGATCGATGAGGGTGACCGTGCCTGGTGGGAAGTCGATCCAACCTTCCACATCGACCATCACCTTCACCGCATCGGCCTTCCGGGGGGTGCCGGAGAAGCCGAACTACAGGAGCTGATCGGCGACCTGATCAGCACCCCACTGAATTTCCGACGCCCGCTCTGGCAAATGCACCTGGTGGAGCCCTTTGGCGAAGGGGCCGCCCTGGTCGTGCGCATTCATCACTGCATCGCCGATGGCCTGGCACTGGTGCAGGTGTTGCTTTCCTTTACCGATGAGACTGACGACCAGGACGGGGAAGATCATTCACTGCTCGCCGTCACAGAGCTGGCGGAGCGGGTGTTCAGGCCGGCCAGGGGATTGATCAGGCGGGGACTGAGCCTGGGCCAGGGGCTCCTTGGTGAGGGCGTTGGTCTGATCAGGCACCCGTCACACCTGCTGGACCTGGCGCGTCAGGGTGTGGCCACGGGCATGGAACTGGCCCACCTGGGCTTGCTTCCGGCCGATCCTGAGACGTTCAAACCCGTTCTGAGCGGCCGCAAACAGGTGGCCTGGTCGGCTCCCCTGGACCTGGAGCGGGTCAAGGCAACGGCCCATGCGCTCGCCGGCACCGTGAACGATGTCCTCCTGGCCAGTGTTGCCGGCGCCCTGCGTGAGTTCCTGCTGGCACATGAGGTTCAGATATCCTCCGATATCCACGTTGCCCTGCCCTTCAACCTTCGTTCACGGGAGCAGCCAATCAGTGAACTGGGCAACCAGTTTGGGCTGGTCGTGGTGCCCCTGCCGGTGGGCGTGGATGATCCCAAGGCCCGTTTCGGGGCGGTGCAGAAAGCCATGCGGGAGCTGAAAAGCTCAGCCCAGCCCCGCGCCACCTTCGGCCTGCTTGCGGTGCTCGGCTACGGGCCGGCAGTACTGGAAAAAACCACCCTGGAGTTCCTGAGCAAGAAAACATCCCTGGTGGTGACCAACGTTCCGGGGCCTTCCACGGCCCGTTTTCTGGCAGGCGCCCGCATCCGGCAGCCGATGGTCTGGGTGCCCCAGTCGGGGGCCGTCGGCCTGGGGCTGAGCATTCTCAGTTACGATGGTACCGTGCAGTTTGGCATTGTTGCCGACAAATCGGTGCCGTCCGATATCCAGGAAGTCATACGCCACTTCCCCGCGCAGTTTGAGGTGCTTGCACAAAACATCAAACCATCGTCAAAGCGAACACACCGTCGCCGAGGCAAGTCCGGCAAGAAGGCAAGTGAAGACTGAAGGGCCCACCGGGCAGGCCGACTCTGCTAACCTGCTCATTCCAGAAACGAAAACGGAGTGCCGGCATGATCACAGTCCATCACCTGAATAATTCCCGCTCACAACGTGTCCTCTGGATGCTGGAAGAGCTGGGAGTGCCCTATGAGGTCCAATATTACGAGCGCGACCCCAAGACCATGCAGGCGCCGGAGAGCCTCAAGAGAGTGCACCCCCTGGGAAAATCCCCCGTGATCACCGACGGCGACATGGTGGTGGCGGAGTCCGGCGTTATTATCGACTACCTGGCCCGGACCTACGGCGAAGGCACCATGGTGCCGCCGGCCAGTGGCCAGGCCTGGCTTGATTACAATTACTGGCTGCATTACGCCGAAGGCTCCCTGATGCCACCGCTGCTCATGCGCCTGGTGTTTGAAAAGGTGAAGACCAGCCCGATGCCGTTCTTTATCAAGCCGGTGGCCAAAGGCATTGCGGACAAGACCAACCAGGCCTTCATCGGCCCGATGATCGATACGCACATGGATTTTGTGGAAGCCCATCTGGCGAAAAACACCTGGTTTCTCGGCGACGATCTCAGCGGCGCGGATGTCCAGATGAGTTTTCCGCTGGAAGCTTCGCTGGCCCGGGGAATTGTCGGCGAGAACCGGCCCCACATCACCGCCTGGGTAGAGCGGGTGCACGCCAGACCCGCCTATGAGAGAGGCCTCGAGAAAGGCGGTGAATACGACTTTGCCTGAAGCCACTCCACTGCAAACCCTGTTCGACACCCTCCCCCAGACCGGACGGGTGGAGTGGATTGGTATTCGTACCGCCCGTGGCGAGTCCATGAGGGCACTCACCAGGGTGGCCATTACCCCGGGAAACGGCCTGGAAGGTGATCGTTTCAAAGGCCGCGAGACCAGCAAACGGCAGGTCACCCTGATTCAGAAAGAGCACCTGTACGCCATTGCCTCATGCCTGCAGCGGGAGACCATCGGGCCCGAGGTTTTCCGTCGTAACATCGTAGTCTCTGGGCTGAACCTGCTGGCCTTGAAGGGCAAAACCTTCCATGTCGGTGGTGCGGTGCTGGAGTACACCGGCCTTTGTCACCCCTGCAGCAAGATGGAAACGGCACTTGGACCCGGCGGGTACAACGCCATGCGAGGCCACGGTGGCATTACCACGCGGGTGGTTGAGGGAGGTGAGCTGGCACTTCAAGACCCCGTCCTGGCCACCGCTGTCCCGGCCTGACGAACGCCTACCCGTGTTGCACCTACCCATCACGTGCACATGTATATCCCCCCCCCAGTTCGCTTTACTTTTTGATACATGAAAAAGAACGTCAAATTTCATTGAGCGCCTATTACACACCGCCTTACGAGTTGGTAATGTGCCAGCAGCTTATCCGACCATACGCCAGCTTCCGTGAACGACGGCGCACCCAAAGACTGAGAAACGATGCCCCATAGCCTCAAACGTCCTTTGACCATACTCCTCATTGGTCTGCTGTCCGGATGTGCCACCCCGCCATGGTTAAAAGATGTCTGGGATCGCCCACATTACGAGGAAGTGGAGCTGACACAGGACGAACACGTCCGGTTGGGCTATCTGGCCCGCTACCTCGCGGAAAGTGATACACGGGCAAAGCTGGAATCCCAGATTCTGCAGACTGATTACGTGCGTCAGTGGGATGCCGGTGACTACTCAACGGCCACGTCCATGGCAACAGACGCCGTCCAGGGGCAGATCGCCTCGGATCTGGGCGCAGAGCTGGGTGCTGTGGTTCTTGTGCTGGGGCTCATGTCCGGTGACGGCAGTATGGAATACATCAGCCAGGCCTTCCTTCCGGCAGAGATCGACGGTGAGATCATTCCATCCGTGAAAGCGGCCCGGATAGCCACGAACGCCCTCATCCGGAAACGCCTGGAACAGGTTGCCACGGCGCTCGACACAACACTGGAATGCGTCCAGGGCTGCGACAACCATCCCGACTCGATCTTCACTCTGAAGCTGCCGGCAAACAAGCCGGATGAGCGATTCATATACTGGCCCGCAGACATTGTTATAACCGTAGACGTGGGAGGCCTGACCGCCGTCTCGCCGAAGGATCCTGTTTCCTCTCTCGTTGGCTTTCCGGTTGCGTGGAAAACCCAACCAGGCAACAGCGCTGCTGTCAGGCTCTATTCCAATGGAAGCTATGACAAGAACGGTCAGCTTGAGTTTGAGCCAAACCCGGGGAATCGAAAAATAGATCCCATCGTCAAACATGACATGGAGCCTACCGCGCTGGGGCTTTCCATACTCAGGACAGTCTACTCAGATGCCCATTTGCTCTGGGGTAGCCAGTCCATGCATCCGGGAATGATTTTCTTTGATGATCAGGTGCATGGTTTTATATCGAACGGCCGAGTGGCGTTCGTTAACCAGAAGGTTGAAATTACCAGGCTGGCGCCAGGAAATCCGGGCCACGTCCCAGCCACAAGCCATGAGGAGCAGAAATGACAAGTAAAGGGGTAACCGTCGAACTGGTTCGGGAAGGCAGTGCCGCCGAGCAGGCCGGACTGCAGAAAGGGGACGTAATCACGAGTTACAACGGCACCCCTGTGCGCACAGCAAACCATCTGACTAACGCCATCAAAGGCGGTAAGGGCAAACCAGAGGCCGTTGTGCATTACCAGCGCGGTGATGGCGACATTGAGCAAGTCACGGTAGCCAGCGGACCATTGGGCATTCAGTCAAAGGACATCGCACCTCAAGCCGCGCCACCTTCAGCAAAGACCAACTCCAACGAGCCGTCGTCGTTCTGGACGAAGCTCATCATGTTTGTGGCAACCCTGATCCTGCTGCTGAATATCGCAGGGGCCGTTTTCTCGGTGATGGCCAACCTTCACCTGATGACCATAGTCGCTGCCGCTGAATCGGTGTTGTTCGGCCTGTTCTACTATGGCGTGGCCTGGGTACTCGTCCGTATCTGGGAGAACTCCGTCGTTATCCGCCAGCAGCTGTCCAGGTAAACCAGGACACCAGTCAACGTGGCGGCCCCAGCGTTCCCGGGGCCTCGCCCGGCAGCCAATCACCAGCAGTACAATACCCAGCTCCCCGTCTATCACCGGCAAAACATCCGCAACAGGCCCCATGAGCCAGCGGGGCATAACCAACTGCTAATGGCAATTACCTCACCCTGGTGCCAAGGCACCGCATGTGCCTTTCAGTTCCCCACCGAGAACCTGGTAAACAATGGCTCAATCCGCTGGGCCGCCACCTCAGCATCCTCGAGGGAGTCTGCCTCGGGCCCGGAGAACTCAATCACAAGGCCAATATCGTCGCCGACCAGCTTCCGGGAAATCCACCGGGCCCCATCCTCTTTCATAACACATAGGCCGGATTCGGTTTTGAAAGGCGTCGGAACACCGAGAGAGTAGTCGCTTTGTGCCATTTCCTCGCAGAGCGAGAGGCCCGTTTCAAACATGTCACCGTTGATAGTGATTACACGCTCCAGCTCCTTGACGATCACCTCGGGCGCCCCCTCCATCGAATCCATGTAAGCTTCCAGCTTCGGAGAGTCACCTTTCAGTATCTGGGCGGCGAATACATACTCTGCGCTGTCGCCCCTGTAGGTGGCGGCAGCTCTCAGGTCGCTGCACTCCGTGTGTACACGATCAAGACCATTGATCGTCTTCTCGTCCGGCAGCATCGCCAGGATTTCCTCGAAGTACTCACACTCCGAGTCAGCAGCTCCCGAGTCACTCATGGCTGCCGCAGCTTCCACGGCAGCAGCGGCCTCTTCGCGGTCTGTTTCAGGAGACGGAGCGTTGACCTCATTGGGGTCAGAGGAGTCGCAGGCGGACAGGCCCACAGTCAGAATACTGAAGACAAACAGTCGAAATATACGCGGCATGGCAATTCCCTTTGTGGTGATAAAAGCCCTATCAAGCCCGGACGAGGTTCCGAGGCTCCATTGGGGCAGGCTTTATAGCGCTCGAAGATTATCGGTCCTCGGAAGACATTGCAATTCACCACCTGGCAGCTAGCGTGCCGGCAATGGGCAAACGAACAATAAATTAATCCCGGTTTTGTTGACGAACCGTCACATGGGGTGCCTGAATACAGGAAACACCGCCGTCCGGAGGAAACGGACATGAAATGGATCGTACTGATCGTTATTGTTGCCGTGGTGGCCTTCTGGCTGTATCAAGGCCGACGCAAAAACCCCGTTGAAGATCCTGATGCTGTCACCGTCGAGAAAAAGGAGTATTACCTCACCTCGGACGACAACGCATCGGATGAAGCATCAGCTCCAGACAAGGATAACCCTCGCCACTGAATGATTGACCGGACGGCAGGCGGAAGTCGGAAGGCAAGATCTGAGCCTGACAGCACCCCCGTAAGGATCTGATACCCACAAGAGACGCCCATGGCACAGCTGAAACGCATCTACCTCGCTGGCCCCGAGGTTTTCTTCCCGCCCGGAGAACACCAGGCCATCGTGGCCGAGAAAAAACGCCTGCTCATGAACGCCGGACTTGAAGGGGTCGACCCGCTGGATACCGTACTGACGTTTTCAGAAGAAGCCCCCAAACCCCATCGCGGGCACCAGATCTACCAGGCCAACCGTGAGTTGATGGACAGCTGCGACGCGATCATCGCCAACCTGACGCCGTTTCGCGGGATCAGTGCCGATCCGGGCACCGTATTTGAAGTGGGCTACATGATCGGCCAGGGCAAGCCCGCGTTCGGGTTCACACTGGACCACCGGCACTACCGGGAACGGGCAGGCGCAACCGATCTGGATGAACGGGGCCACACCATTGAGGACTTTGAGCTGAGTGACAACCTGATGATTGAAGGCGGAATCCGCGATTCCGGCGGCCGTCTATTCGTCGCAGAACAGCGGGGCGAACACCCACTCTTCTCGGCGGAGCTGTTCTGTCGCTGTGTTCGGGCGCTCGCCCCGGCCTGAACCTGTCGGTTCTGCCTACCCTGGGCTATTTCAACACCACGCCGACGCGACAAGCTTACAGATACCGGCCACCGGCCCCGATGGCCACCACAATCAGCCCAAGAATCAGGTTGGTGCCCACCAGCTTACGGATCTGTGCCACCTGGCGCCCGCCCTCCTGGGGATCCTGTTTGGCAACCGCCTGTTTCAGCCTCCGGAAGGGGGCAAAGTAGACGTGGAAATAAAGCAGCATCATCACAATACCCAGCCCCTGCATGACGTGGATATGCCAGCCCGCACCGGCCATGCCACCAAATACGCTGAAGATCATCCAGTATCCGGTTACCAGCAACAGGATCACGGCCGCCCATACCCATCGAAAGAAACGGGACAGGGTGTGGCACCAGAGCACGCCCCGCTGCGACGCATCAATCACCTCGACCACCGCCGGACGCATGGCCATATAGGCGAAAAACATGCCGCCAACCCAGATCACGGCAGAGAGAACATGTAGTGCAACAGCCAGACTCATAAACGACTCCAGGGTGGGAAATGCGTGTGATCAGCATAAGCCTCACCTGGCTTAAAACCAACTGCCTCGACGGCCACTTCCCGCCCTGCCCTTGATTACAACCTGATACATATCCTTCCGGCATCTGAAGGTCTGATGCGCACCCCATGTCGTAATCAACGTCACAAAATCAACCGACGTCACTTTTCGCAATGGGCCGCCCCCTGAGAACCTGCAGATCGCTTACCGAAAGCCTGCAGGGTGACAATGACCAAGGATCCCCAAAGCCATGCTCCTGTTCCTGTCCCGCCGCCTGTTCGGCTCAAACGCCAACGATATTCTGGAGAACGCCCCACAAGCGGTGGTCAGTGTTGACCAGAAGGGTGCCATCAGCTTTTTGAACCTAGCCGCCGAGAGGCTCTGGGGGTGCTCACGGGACCAGGCCATCGGGCAACCGGCATCGCGATTGTTTGGCCAGGCGGCGGATCCGGTGCTTTCCGGCCGCCAGAGTGAAGCCGAGTTGTCACTGACGTCGATGGACGGGCAAGCTTTCTGGGCGCACCTGGCCGTTGCAGGCACTGCCGGTGCCGGGCAGCGGAACGCGGAAATCACCCTGTTTGTCCGGAACATCAGTGAAGAGCGTTACGCCCGGGAGCTGATGAACCAGACCCTGGAGCAGGCCATGGATGCCGTCGTCTCCATCGACGAGAACAACTGCGTCAGCGTATTCAATGCCGCGGCAGAACGGCTCTGGGGCTACGACAGGAAGGAAGTGCTGGGCCGGAATGTGAAGATGCTGGTGCCTGAAGCGTTCCGTTCCAACCACGATGAGTACGTTAACCGCAACCGCACGACCGGCGAGAACCGGATTGTCGGCAGTTACCGTGAACTGCACATCCAGCGTAAAGACGGCTCCTGGTTCTGGGGGCAGGCGGCCATCAGCAAGACCGAGTTCGACGGACGAATCACCTACACCGCCTTCATCAAGGACGTTACTGAAGAAGTCGAAAGACGGGAGCAGATGGAAATGCTGTCCATGGTGGCCGACAGGGCCAACAGCGGCATTATCATCACCAACGGGGACGGCGCGATCGAATACATCAACGCCGGCTTCGAGCATCTCACCGGCTATCACCTGGAAGAAATCCGGGGCAAGAAACCCGGGCCGCTCCTGCAAGGGCCAGGCACCGACCCGGCAACAGTCAGGGAAATCCGCGCCAGCCTTGATCGCGCCGAGCCCTTCTACACGGAAATTCTCAACTACCACAAGAACGGCACACCATACTGGGTATCACTGTCCATCGCCCCCGTGTTCGACCAGCGAGGCAAGGTGGAACGCTTTATCTCGGTAGAGGCAGACATCACGGCCAGTAAGCAGCAAACGGTGGATTTCACCCGCCGCATGAGTGCTATTGAAAATGCCATGGCCATTGTCGAATACAGCCCGGACGGCGCCTGTCTGAGCGCCAATCAGCTGGTACAGGACAAGTGCAGGGGTGAAGAGGGTGCTGCTCGGGCCGCTGCAGCATTGTGGTCTCAGCTATCATCCGATGACCGGACCCAGCTGAAACAACAGGGTGAATACAGTGGCAAGACTTCCATCGAGGTCCAGGGAGCTCCGTCCATGGCGCTGGATTATCAGATCGTGGCGTTAAAGGACTTCAACGGTGATGTACGCCGCTACGTTCTTTTCGGCATTGATATCACCGACCGCCACATGGCCCTGCTGGAAACCCGGGAAGCCATGGACTCGGTCCTGCAGGGCAGCAAACAGATAAGCGGGTTTGTCTCGACCATCAACGGCATTGCCGACCAGACCAACCTGCTGGCCCTGAACGCCGCCATCGAGGCAGCCAGGGCCGGTGATGCCGGTCGCGGGTTCGCGGTAGTGGCCGAAGAGGTTCGCTCACTGGCGCGAAAATCGAGCACGTCCGCCAGTGAAATCGACGGCCTGGTGGAGGAGACTCACCAGAAAGTGACGGCTCTGGCCTCGTCCCTGAGCCGGATCGACGGCTGATCAGGAATAAACGCCAGCCTGCCGTGGAGTTGGTCAGGCCGGCTCGAACCGTTCCTGCAGCCACGCCTTGATGTCGGCGGACTCGTACAACCATTGCTCACTGCCGTCATCCTGATAGATCCTCAGGCAGGGAACCTTGATGCGTCCGCCGCCAGCTTCCAGCGCCGCACGATGCTGCTGGTCGTGCTGGGCATCACGGGTTTCAATGTTCAGGCCCAGGCGGGCAATCTCCTTGCGCACTTTGATGCAGAAAGGACAGGCGCTGAACTGATACAGAGCGAGATCTCTGCTGGCCTCGTCGACAAGGGCCTGATCTTCAGCGGTGCGCGTCATGCCCTTGGGCGTGCTGAGCTTTTCGCTGAGCAGCATGAAGGGTGTCAGGATCAGGCGCAGGGTGCGGAAAAAATAGCGAATAACAACTCTCATGGGTAACTCAAACTCCGGATAGAAAACGGCCTGCCGGGTGTCGGCATTCAGGCCGGATTTGCGTACTGGATAGCGGTGCGTGAGGATATCACTTCATCCGGTTGATCGGGTACCAACCGGCAGCACGATATACCCGGGGTTCAATCTTTGCCGGCGGTTTGCCCACCGCCACAACAGGCGGCGATGGGCAGCCTGATCTTAAAGCTTCACCATCAGCTTGCCTTTGTTCTCACCGGTCAGGAACATGCCAAGACCGTCCATGGCAGATTCCAGCCCCTCCAGAACGTGTGCCCGGTATTTGATCTGGCCTTTCTGAACATAGGGTGTGAGCTTCGCCTGCAGCTCCCTGGTCTTGTGGCGGTGATCCGGCATGGTGAACCCCTGGATCGACAGGCGTTTCTTGACGATACGCATCCAGTTGGGACCCGGGCGCGGAGTCTCGGCGGTGTAGTCGGCAATCATGCCGCACACCACAATACGACCGTGCGCATTCATCCGCTCGAACACCGCGTCCTGGGTCGGGCCACCGGTATTCTCGAAGTAAACGTCGATCCCTTCCGGTGCCAGTTCATCAAGCTTCGCACCCAGGTCGTCGCTCTTGTAGTTCACCGCGCCATCAAAGCCCAGTTCATTGACGATCCAGTCGGCCTTTTCATCGCTGCCGACCACACCGATAACCCGCAGGCCATCGGCCTTCGCCAACTGGCCCACGATAGAGCCAACAGACCCGGCGGCACCGGATACCACCAGTGTCTCACCCGCCTTGGGATCGCCGTAGCCGTAAAGGCCCTGGGTAGCCGTCAGCCCCGGCAGTGCAAAGACCGAGAGCGCCATTTCCGCCGGCAGGTCTTTATCGATTTTGTTCATGCCGGTGCCATCAGTCAGGAACATCTCCTGCCAGCCAAACATGCCCATGACCTGGTCGCCCACCGCAAAGTCAGGATTGTTGGAGGCAACGACCTCACCAATGCCCGACGATCGCATAACATCGCCCAGCTCCACACGCGGGATGTAGCTGTCCGTGTCGGAACTCATCCAGCCCATCATGGCAGGGTCCAGGGACATGTAGGCTTGCTTGATCAGAACTTCGCCGTCAGCGGGCTCCGGAACGGTTTTTTCAACCACTTCGAACAGCTCGGGACCGATATTCCCGTCAGGGCGCTTTACCAGATTAATGGCTTTGTAGGTGCTCATAGACAATGTCCTCCTGTGATGAGTCAGCGAGCCATTGTGCGCCATTGATTAGTGGACTTTAAGGTGGTTAAAAGCGAAACTTTATTGTCTTTTCGACACTAATGAACCACCGGATGGAAATGCTTCGCGGGGGAATATGGATCAGCTGAGAGCCATTCGCTATTTCGTGAAGGTCGCGGAAACCGGCAGCTTTACCGGCGCGTCGGAACACTTTGGGGTACCGCCGTCATCATTGTCCCGGCGGGTGGCCGACCTGGAGGCTCACCTGGGAACCAGCCTGCTCAAGCGTTCGACCCGGGTGGTAAAGCTGACGGAAATCGGACAAAGCTACTATTCCGAAGTCTCCCGGATCCTGTCGCAGCTGGAAGCCATGGACGAAGCCGTCGGTCAGTATCAGTCCAGCCCGATGGGCCGGCTGCGCATAAGCTCCATGGTGGGTTTCGGGGAGGCGATCCTGCTGCCGCTGATGGATCAATTCAGCGAGCGTTACCCGGACATCACACTCGACATCAACCTCACCGACTCCCTCAGCATGCTCAATCGGGATGACGTGGATCTGGCGATCCGTGGCGGCCTCGCGCCCGATGAACGGGTAGTCGCCACCCGGCTGATGGACAACAACTTTATGGCCGTCGCCTCCCCCGATTACCTGGAACGGTATGGTACCCCTACCCACCCCAGCGAACTGCGTGATCACAAGGGCCTTTATTACCGGACATCCCAGGGCCCCACGCCCTGGCTGTGTGAAATGGACGGGCGCCTGCACGACGTCTCTGCGCCTGCGGCGGCCATCAGTAACTCGGGACGCTGGTTACGGGATAAAGCCGAGCGTGGTGAAGGCATTCTCCTGCTACCACGGTGGGTGCTGGCGCCGTATCTTCAGCGGGGCACCCTGGTGCCCCTGACGCTTACCCCAAAAGTGCAGGTTACGCCTGATCCGGACCTGGCCATCTACCTGCTATACAGCAAAACCCGTTATCAGGTCCCCAAAGTCCGGGTAGCCGTTGATTTCCTGATCGAGGCGATGGCATCCAGGCACGAGCCAACGAGCTGAGTAACCTTCAATAGGCTTTCGCCGGTGCCACTGACAGAGGGGTTTCCGGATGCTTACCCACTGGGCCCGGTCACCTGACCGGCCCGAATACCGCGCGATATGGCCGCTCCACGGCTGCCCGGATCTCACCGAGGGAGAACACCCGGACAAACTCCGCAAAGCGCTGCCCCTCAAACCAGAGCTGCACCACCGGCAACGAGAAAATGCCCCGCGCTGCGCATAGAGCCCCGGCGGTTTCCTGACAGTCGACATAGGCGGTGACCAGCTCGGGAAATTCACCGGAGGCCAACTGCTCAAGCCGGGGTTTGATAGCCTGACAGACGCCACAATGCCTGCCGCCGAACAGAACCAGCACGGCCGAGTTGGTTTGTAGCGCTTCTGTCAGGCCTTCTTCCGACGTGATATTTTCCATATAGTCCTCGACGGCACCTCACCACTCCCACCAGGCACAGCTATCACCGCGTCCAGCCAGGAACGGCGTCCATATTCATCACACCGGCAACTCGATGATTTCACCCGCCACACGGTCTTCGCTCACCTCCAGCCGCCCCACCGTGATCGGCAACGTAAAGCGCCGGGGCCCCGCGCCACCCGGATTGAAGTAAAGCACGTCGCCTACCCATTCGTTACGGGGCTTGTGGGAATGGCCGGCGACCACCACGCGGTAGCGGCCTTGCGGATCGAAGTCGAGGGCTTTGACGTCGTGGAGCATGTAGAACGCGTGGCCGAGGAAGTCCAGATCCTGCACATCGGGAAGAGTCGCTGCACGGCCTGCTGTGTCGATATTGCCGCGAATGGCAACCACCGGCGCGATCGCCTCCAGGGCTTCCAGGACCTCGTCCCGCCCCACGTCACCGGCGTGAAGGATCAGGTCCGAACCTTTCAATACATCCAGGGCTTCGGGGCGCATCTTGCTGTGGGTGTCCGCGATGACGCCGATTTGCATGCTTCAGCCTTATATCACCGGTTTCGCCGTGAAGAATGGGCCTTTTGGCCCTCAATGATGCCCACCCGGACCATGCACGTGGCCGTGAGCGATCTCTTCTGCATCGGCAGCGCGTACTTCAATGACGTCGATATCAAAGGTCAGGGTCCTGCCGGCCATGGGATGGTTGGTGTCGACATCGGCAAACTTGTGACCCACCTTGGCGACAACCACGTGGCGCGGGCCCTGCTCGGTTTTTACCTGGGCGATCATGCCCGCTTTCCAACGCCTGGCGCCCATCAGATGTTTGATCGGCACGCGCTGTACCGCATCGGGCTTGCGCGGGCCGTAGGCTTTATCCGGAGAGACAGTCACGCTGAAGCTTTCGCCAGCGTCGCGCCCTTCCAGAGCTTCTTCCAGGCCCCGGATAATGCCTCCATGGCCATGAAGGTAGGCGTTCGGCTCGCCACCACGGGAGTCTTCAACAACATTGCCCTGTTCATCTTTGACGCTGTAATGGAACAGGACCACCTGATTCTTTTCGATAGGCATAGGGTTCTCCGCGATGGTTCAAAGTACGCCATTATAACCAGTGGTGGCGTTGACTGCAGGCGAGACAAGCCAGCTTTCATTCACAGACGACCAGCACCATCAAAAAGTTGCGCCGGATAGTACCTCACCCGTGCCAATACGACTTGGTGCGCTCATCCATCGGAAAGAAATGCTCGATCCGCAAGTTCTGCGCGGTGACATCCAGGGGCGTGCCGATGGTTGCGATGGTGGAAAACACTCTGAGTGGCTGGTCCCCCAGGTTCAGGGTAAAAGGAATGGCCGGGTAGTCCAGATGCTCCACCACGTGGCTTTTCCAGTCTTGCGGAACACCGGGCATGGTCAGGGCCTGCTCCAGTAATCGATTGGGCTGATCCCGATAGGGGCCTGCAAGATGCTCGCGGTAGACACGTTGCAGCAAATGGCAGGCGATATTCTCCCACTCGCCCACGAAGGGTTTGATACCCTCACTATCCAGCAGCGACAGCAGAAAGTTGGGCCGGGCCGGGAACTGAGCGCCCAGCTCCACCATGCTCGCCATCAGCTTCTGCATGGCCTGGTTGGCCATCACCAGATAATATTCATGGTCGAACACCACGGCCGGGTAAGGCAGGTGCGCCTGCAACAGGTGCTCAAGCGCTTCCCTGATCATGGCCATGCCGGGCGCGCTCAGGTCCTGGTGGGAGTACACCTGGCTGTAACCGGCGGACGACAACAGGCGGTTGGTACCGGCCAGGTCCGCTTGCAGCATCTTCGCCAGGTGCAGAACCATACCCTTGCTGGGCTTGCTGCGACCGGTTTCCAGAAAGCTGATGTGTTTTGCCGACACCTCGCACGCGAGGGCGAAGTCCATCTGGCTCAGGCGCTTACCCTGCCGCATTTCTCTGAAGAGCGTACCGAAGGCGCTCATTGGGGTTCCCGTTCTTTCCGAATGTCCAGTGATTATCCTGACCGACGGTAGGCAGCACCATTACCTCAGAGGTAATTGAGACTCCCACCATCCGGGTAGAAGCTTTGTAGTGTAGTCCAACCCATTGTGAAACCGATTGAGGTGGCCCTATGAAAAGCTTTGTCCGTCAATTCAGTGTGAAACAGATCTTGCTGAGTGATGTCTTCCTCTCCACGCCCCTGGCACTGGCCCTGATTCTTGCCGCTGAGCCGATCGCCCAGTGGGCGGGCGGCCCCGGCGCAACCTTCTACCTGGTGGTGGGCATTGTGATGCTGCTGTGGTGTGTGGATATGGTCGTCGTGGCCATCAATGAGCGGTGGCAGGAGAAATTCCTCAGCCTGATGATTGCCGCCGATGTCACCTGGAGCCTGCTGGCCCTTGCCCTGATGGTGTGGTTTGCCCCAAGCCTGCAGCCCCTGGGCTGGGTACTGTTCGCCGTAAACGTGCTGGTTCCGCTGGACATGGCGTGGATGAAGCGGGTTGCTGGCGGTAAGCCGCACCAGGCTGCGTTCAGCTGATGTCTCCTTCCTGAAGCTGATAGCGTGTGGCTGGGCGCACCCCGCCAAGCCACACGAGCACCGTTGACCATAAGCACCTACCCAAATTGGGTAATTTATTGCCCGTTTTGGGTATTTAAAAGATTTGTCCTGCCGTTATTGCGACTACAAGTCGCCTGATTTCCTCTGTTATTGCTACGAGACTTGTCACCATCGCTTCATCTACGTCGATATCGCCTTCATACTCTGCCAGATTTCGCTTGCGATGGGCCTGATCAAGAACCCGCCATTTTGCGGGTGACAAGTCGAGCGTGTGCTGCAGGCACTGGAAAACCAGATATCGGTTAGATGAAGCTAACCTTCCAACTGCGTCGCCGTGCACTATCCCTTCCGCATCGGCAGCAAGTGCTTCAATTTAAAAGCCTTACATTTCATTCGCCTTACGATACTGCCCGCGATAGTCAAAGATCCGTTCCTGCACCCGCCAATAGTGCTTTTGCCACCGGGCAATCACAAAATCCGGCGCCGGCAACAAGGCCTGGCTCTCCAACACTTCATCAGCCTTGCTGAACTGTTTTGGCACCCGGCCATTGGCGAAACGACGCCCGAACAGTTTGTTGAAAACGGTGCGCTGCGCCGGCTTGCCGAAATCAAACGACTCGTTCAGCTCTTCCCCATCTTCACCGTGATAGGTGATCCTCAGTTTGCTTTCACCGGCACTCAAGCTGATGCCGGCGCAACGGATCACCATGGCATCCTTGAGTTTCAGCGCATCCCGTAGCTGATCATCCGGGTCGATAATGGCTTTCTGGCATTGGTGGCAGTTACGGGCCGCAATATCATTCTCGCCGCCGCAGTGGGGGCACTCCCTGAACCGGAAACGGTAATCGCACTGTTGCGGGCGCCCTTGCTGCGCTGCCGGTTCACCCTCGTCCGCCGGCTCCAGCAGCCCCTGGCAACGGCGACCGTAGTGCTCGATCACCCGGCCGTCATCGTCTGTTTTGCCCCAGAAGATATTGGCAAAACCACAGCCCGGGCAGAATACCTGCACCGGCTCACTGTCGGAGTCCGGTTTCGGCTCCCCCACCTCCGGGTGATGCAGGTTCACATGGTTGCCGGCGTAATCAATCACCAGACAATCCTGTTTGCCGTCGTCAAGACGAAGACCCCTGCCCACAATCTGCTGATACAAACTGACCGACTGGGTAGGCCGAAGAATGGCGATGAAGTCCACGTGCGGTGCATCAAAGCCCGTGGTCAGCACAGACACATTCACCAGGTACTTCAACTGCCGCTGTTTGAAGCGCTGGATCAGCGACGCCCGCTCCTTCAGATCGGTGGCGCCGGTGACCAGGGCGGTTTGATCTGCCGGCAGATAGCCGGTGATCTCCCGGGCATGATCCACCGTTGCCGCAAAGATCATCACCCCCTTTCGCTCAGCGGCCAGTTCCATCACCTGCTCGATAATGGCGCGGGTGACACGGCGATGCTTGCTCAACAGCTGGTTAACGTCCTTCTCGGCGTACTCGCCAAAGCGGTCCTGGGGCAGCGCGGAGAAGTCGTACTGCGCCACCGCTGCATTCACCAACTCGGGTTTGGTGAGATAGCCCCGGTTGATCATATAGCTTAACGGCAGCTCATAAATACAATGCTGGAAGGGCTTTTCCTCTCCACCGCGGACAAAGCCCCGGTAGTGATAGCGATAGATCCAGCCCATGGCCAGACGATAGGGTGTGGCGGTCAGCCCGAGCACTTTGAGGGAGCCATTCTGTCGCCGCAGCAGCTCGATGATCCTCTGGTACTGACTGGTTTCTTCACCGCTGACCCGATGGCACTCATCGATGATGACCAACGAGTACTCATCCCTGAACTGATCCAGGTTCGCCGACACCGACTGCACACTGGCAAAGGTCACCTGATGCCGGCTTTCCTTACGCTTCAGCCCGGCAGAGAAAATGCCAGCGGTTAACCCATAGCTCTCGTATTTGCCGTGGTTCTGCTCCACCAGCTCCTTTACGTGGGTCAGCACCAGGATCCTGCGCCGGGCAAGGCGGGCCAGCTCGGCAATGACCAGACTCTTACCCGCACCGGTTGGCAGCACGACAACCGCAGACTCATCGGATTTGCGAAAATGAATCAGCGTGGCATCGACCGCTTCCTGCTGGTAAGGCCGGAGTTTGAAAGGAGCGTTCATTATGTAGGACTTGACCGTTTCCAGGATAAAAAGGCGGTCATACTAGCAAATAACGTTGCTTTTCAGCGTCACGTTGAGTCCCCTGAACCAGCATGGGCTGCTCCCGGCGGTGGACGGGTTGTTGGCCTTTCACCACCTGTGAGGTCGTGCTGGCTGGTGACCACCACCTCCCTCGGCCACCATTCGGGGTGATTGTCGCGGATGAATCCCAACAGCTTTTCACGGACATGCATTTCTGCTTCCCAGCCGGCAAAGGGTTCGGAGGTCATGAGATAGAAAGAAACCGTCTGGGCCGCAGCACTCTGCGCAGTGACATAGCAGCAAAGCTTGTGGTGCTCAACGACGTTCTTCTCGGCCTCGGCGAACTCCTTGAACTTCTCCCTCAGGCACTCGATGTCAGCATTCAGGTGAAGCGCCAGCTCGATCATTCTGTACATCTTGGGAGTCTTGACCGACAGATTCTCAAAGGGCTTGGAAGTGAAGTACTGGACGGGTACAACCAGACGGCGTTCATCCCAGGTTCGCAAGCGAATGAACGTATAGTAGATGCCTTCCACGTAACACCATTGATCCTCGAAGATGACCAGATCCCCAATTCGTATGGGTTTGGCGAGCGATACCTGAAAAGAGGACAGGATGTTGCCCAGCACTGCCTGACCGGCAATACCCAGGAGAACGGTGAGAATACTGGCTGACGCCAGGAGGGTCAGGCCCAGGGTTTCGAAGAGCTGGATCTCGGACAGTATATAAATGGAAACGGCGACAATTGTGACCAGGATGATGCCACGGCGCACCGCCTGGAGAGTCGTCAAAAAATGCCGTTCATCCCGGGGTTTGGTGTCATCGATTTCGCCCACAAGACGTCGCTTCACTTTGAGCAACAGGACGTCGACGAAACGCAGCGCAATCATACCGACACCCCAGGCCATGATGGTGATCAGCACTATGCGGAATGTCGTCGTGGCCACAGCCGAGAAGGAAACCACGTAATTGAACAGCATCTGGGCCAAAACCGTCATGGCGACCAGCGCCATGGGCACTTTGATCTGGTCGGCGAAGATACTGGGTGACCCGGCAGGTAACCATTGCGCCACCAGGCCAACGAAGCGACTGACAAGCCACCCAACCAGGCCCGTCCCCAGCAGGAAAACCGGAATGGCAATCCACTCCCAGATCTGCAGCATGCCGAACGTTGATTTGAAGCGTTGCGGTAAATGCTGTTCCAGCCAGGAGGGACCGTATTTTTCGTAAAGCACAGGAACCGGGCCCAGACTGTCCGGTGTAAACAACCAGACGGGTTCTTCGTCACCCACCCGATAACGGGCCAGACGAATATCATAGGCTTGCCCTTCGACACTGAGGGAGGCGATCTGCAGGTTGCGTCTTGGCTGCCCTGCCTGCGGATTCTTTCCCGCCGGATCTTCAATCACGGCATCCTGTCGCGCCGGCAAATCTGAGGTATCGATCCACTCGCCACGCCGGAGTACCGCGGCCAGCTGCCTGGCCAGCTCCGCCCCCTTCTCTCGCTGTTCGGCAGGGCTCAGATCGGAAAGATTGAGAAGGTGCGCTGCCGCCGGGAAGTTCTGCTGTTTGGTGAGATCGAGAAAGCTACGGACCGAATCCCGTGGCGTCAGGCGACTGACCGACTCGGGGGGCTCATCAAGCCCGGTATTCAATGAATCGACGGCGAACCATCGTATCTCCCTGTCTTCCGGTGTCTGCGCCACGCACAGGCTGGAAAACAGAAGAGCAATGGCCCACAGCCCCCATGTCGTATGTGTTTTCATTTACGCCTCCCTGACATTCACGACATCACATTCCTCGCATCGGTGAAGCCGTCGCTTTCACAGGTAAAGCATAGGAGGCAAGGCGGCACACAGCCAAGAACGAGCATGCTTGCTTTCCAGTTGGGAAAGAATCAAGGGCCCTCTGATTGTTCAACGCTTCCTCGCGGGCTAAAACTTACACAAGGCAGAGATCCACCCACTTCGTCGACCGGCAGACTTGGCTCAGACATGGCATTCCAATAAGCTTGTCCCTTTCGTTGACCCAAGAAGGACCTTGTTAATGCCATTGAAGCGCCTATCCCTGCTGGCGACCAGCTTGCTTCTGGTCGCTTGCCAGCCCGAAACCGGTTCCCAGGCCCAGACCGAACCGGAAACACCGCCCGAACGCGAGATCACCTGGTCAGATGAGGTCACTCAGCCCGCCACCCTGATCCACCATCTGCCGGAAGACACCGTGGCTTACATCCGTGTGCCGAGTGTTACCGCACTGTTTGCCGCGCCCAAAAACAACGGGATGGGACAGTTTCTGGAAAGCGAGGCCAATGAGACGGCGCTGAAGCAACTGTTCAGCGGCAGTCGAACCGAGCTGGAAGGCATGGGCGCGGCAGCGTCGATAGCCAACCTCGCGCTGGAGCGATTGCGCTCGCCGTTGGAAGTCGCAGTATCCATTCCTGAGGGAGCAAGCTTCACTGCGGCCCGGGTGCAGGCCACCGCCCGCCTGGATTTCGACAGCCGGGAAGCCTTGCAGGAACGTATCGCCCAATGGGTCGCCACCCAGCCCAATGTCAGCCTGAAACGGCCACTGACAGAGAATCAATCGGGCATGCTCTCCTTCGGTCCGATGCCGGCTTACTACCAATACAACCCCGATAATCGCCGTCTGGCGCTCGTCGCCGGGTTTTCCGCCACGACCGATGCCCTGTCTCAAATCGGGCAGACGGCCAATGAAACACACCCGGCCCTGACCCGCCAGGCCGGCATGGAGGCCAGCGGTTACGGACTCTATACCTGGGTGAGCGCGGCCAGATTGCTCCCTATGGCACGGCCATTCATGAACCCCAACCAATGGGCCGAGCTTGAACAAAGCGGCCTGGACCGTACCGATGAAGTGGCGTTAAGCCTGGGGACCGCGCAGGGGCGCGGCCGTTTGAGCGTCTATGCCGACGGCACCGGCGGCCCGATCTGGGATCTGGCCTTGCCCGCTGCGGCACCGACCGCTGTGACCACCCATGGCCGACCCGACATCCTCAGCGTGATTTCGATGCCGGATTACGCGTGGGTGGAAACAGTGGTCCAGCTCAGCGGTGAAGACCTTTCTACCTGGGACGCCGAACTGGCCGATCACGACATGACCGTCCGCGCAATTGTCGAAGCCGTTTCCGGACGCCTTACCACGGTTTACGACGAATTGGGCACTTACAGCATTCTGGAGGCTACCAAGCCGGACCAGTTGGCCAACCTGGCTGCCAAACTGTCGGCTTCGGAACTTCTCACCGTCACCGAGCATGACTATAACGGCACCAAGCTCATGCGCTGGCGCGTACCCGCGGAACAGTGGGTGCCGCAGCAGGACCCGGAAGTTGCCTTGTGGACACGCGGGCAAAGCATCCAGACCTGGGTGATGCGTGAAGGCGACAACTGGGTCTTCGCCGGAGTACCCCAGGTGTTGATGGCGCGGGCCGATCTGGGAAGCGACTTCGACCTCCAGCCCTGGCTGGCCGCCACCGGGGACGCAGGCCACAGCATGATGGTGTTAAGCCATTCTGAAGACGTCGTCCGTAAAAACTACCACTACTATCTGCTGGGGATGCAGATGTTAAGCGACGCGGTCAACGCCGACGTAAACATGATGGCTTTCCCGCCTGCCCATGAACGAGCCTGGCCCGAGACCTCGACCGTCAGCGCCGCCGTGGATTATAAGGACCAGGCCATCCGGCTCGAACTGGGTTATGAGAACCACCCGATCGAACTGGTTCAGGCGTCGCCAATGGCCGGAATCGCCATGGTGGGGATTCTGTCGGCTGTCGCCATTCCGGCCTATCAGGACTACGTCGAACGCGCTGAAGCGCCGCCCTACTAGTCGTTGCAGCCCGGGCCGGCGAACTGTCGGTCCCGGGTGACTGACTCAGGCTTTCCGAAATTGTCCTCGATGCTTTTGACAGCGCTTCCGACCTCCGAGAAATCGATCATGACATCATCGCTTGCAGGGTACGATTCACTTTTTCGTGCCTGGTCCTGAATCCAACGTCAGGCCATTCAATTAATCCTTCTCAAATTGCACACTTGCACTCTCAATCAGCTTCCAGGATTCAGCAAAGTCCGGATCGTGTTCAGACTGGACATAGTGCTCCAGCGCCACACCACTGCCATCCAGGGGCTTCCAGATCCTGAGAGTATATTCTGCGCCGCCTGAACCTCCGTGAAAGGTATCCAGATGAAATTGATAGGTAACAGCGCCTATGGTTCTGGTTTCGGTATTGGATATGTCGTAGGCCTTTAGCAGCTCCAAGGTTATAGAGTCAGTCTGGCGACTACTATCTTCAGGGTTCCTGTGAAAAACGAATCCATTGTCGATTTTTTCTATAGATGTGTATTCAAAATCGGCTTCTGCAGCCAAACCATTGTGGTGGTTTATCTTATTAACACTCGATTCGTCTTTTTCATTAACATCGCACCCCACCAACCCTAGCCATAGGAAAAGATAATGAAGTTTTTTCAATCAGATCCCTCCTGACGCTTTCATGTCCTTATAGGCTTCAAAAACGAAATAGCCCCAACTTCGCGAAACCGGGTCAATCCAGGCTCTAAGAACATGAAAGTAGCCCAGCGCTTTCGAGATCCCCGACCGGCAAGCTGCAGGATAATACCCGTTCACTCGATGAACGTCTGGGAATATATTCAACCTCGAACCGGAATGACGCATCTTCAAATCGAAGGGACCGACAGCCGGTATACGAGGTATCGATGAACTCCATAGCATCGCCTTGTTCGTCTCGAACCGAGCAGATATCACGCTGGGCATCGATTTTCCACTCATGTCCCGGAAGAAGCCGTTCAAATCTCAGGCACGGATAGAGAGATTCGGTAGAGAATCGTGTCAGACGATAGAGCTCGCCCTGATGACGTACAACCTGAATCCCCATAGCTCGTGAGTAAACGACAGGAAGCGGATTATCGTTGCTTACACCACCTCCCGCCGCAGGCATACACCAGGCAATCAGAAACATAGTCAGATAGCGCACAGAAGTCTCCATTTGTTCAGGCAGGATATGCACCGGGACGCTTCCCGCTACACAGACTAAGCCAGGTATTGAAGCAGTTCCCTCTCCCCCCTAAAACCCTACTGACTTTCGCGTGATTTCCTCGCTTTGACAGCCGCACGGAACGATAAGAGAAGAAGAACCGGCAATACTCCCAGGAAAACTGCCAACCATATTAAATGCATGATTTCACTATCCGCGAAAAAGGTCTTACCTGAAATGAGAGTTATTAATGCCCCGAGTACAAAAACAATGCTCACTGAAACGACGAGAATCCCCTGCTTCTTCTTGATGATTTTCTCGTCCTTGCCTTCTGAATTCATGGGCACCTCAGTACGATAGACCTGTCCCAGTTTTACGCTTGAAGAAACAGCTTGTGTCGCTCGCCTCTGCTGAGCTTCACATCATATACAAGCTGACCACGATATAGCCCTTGCCAAGGGGCTGAATACTCCCATGAATCAGGGGAGAACCGCCCTCTCGGTTTACAAAAAGATCTGGCTTGTATGCGGGATGGCCGACCAGAATGATGGATTCGCCATCGGCATGGATTTCCGTTTCCAACTCCGCTTTTACGTCTTCCGGGATCCAAGTCTCATAGAATTCGGGGTTAACAACCACATCATTGGCCTCGTTAACCCGCTCACTGTTGCGGACGATGTCTTCGTAATCTTCCTGGCTGAAATGCAGCAGCGCCGTCAGCCCGTAATCCGTAGGGCCGGGCACGGTTAGCCTGGAATTGCCGGTAGAAGGGACCGCTGGTTCGGTAGACCATTTAACCGAATCGGGTTGGGCTGGTAATGCTATCAGCTTCTTCAGGTCGCCCAGTGTGGTGTGCCGGAGTTCCAGAGGCTCGGTTATTTCTCTGCCAGTGGCGGGGACGAAACTGATCTCATAAAAAGAGGCCATGTTCTGGCAGTCCCAGGAAGCCGCCAAGGCATCTTCCATACCTTCTTTAACAGAGGGATATACCTGGGAGTAATTATCAATGTCCGACCTGCCAGCTATTACAGATTGAACCTCTTCCGTTTCTATGGTGTTTTCCAGGCTAACGTAGACTGCCATCTCCACATCCGACAGCCACATGCCCTCATACTCATTCCTTAAGTGCTCTGGATCGAACGCATTACATAATGCACTGGCATCTGCTTCTAACTGGCTCTCTGAGTCACAGCCGCTGAACGCCGCAACGGACAGCGCCATAGCAAAAAAAACGGGCACTCTGGCATCTTTTTCTTTCATGATTGCCCAGCGGCTCACTCGTGGTTATGACGCCGAAATCGATAGTGTTCCCAGATCAGCCGATAATGCTCGACGGCGACTGCATAGCGTTCAGACTGATAGAAACTGTGAGCGGCAAAGCCAAGGACCAGCCCGACGCCACCAGTTATAGCCATTCCGTAACGACCATCCATCAGAACGGCGATTGAGCATGCAGCAAGCACCAGCAGGTACGCCCTGTTGTGCCAGACAAGGAAGCCGTGGAAGATCGACCAGCCTCTGGACAAAAGGAAGGTGGGAGTTGAGAGCACCAGCACCATGACAACCAGCAACCCCAATTCGAGGTACATCAGGGGGCGCTCCGACATCCAGTTCGAGAGAACCCCGGAAATCAGGATGAGCGTGATTGCCAGACAAAACACCATCAGCATGACCGCCGCTAGCATGTGCCACATGCCCATAGGGAACATCTGGTAGTCAGGCATGGGCTTTTCTGGCCGCGCGTCTTGCTTACGCTCTGTCATTCGTCGTCTGCCACCACTACGACCGCCAGCTTCCCCAGTGCGCCTCCAGTGGCGCTGCCGGTGAAGCTGAGCCCTGCGCCGATGGAGTCCTTGATCTGCCGCAGTGTCGTTGTCTTTATTGCATCGTTCGAATAGCGCCGTTCGATCTTGCCAGCACGTTCCATCATCTTCAGGGTTTTATTCGAAACACCCGGAGCGTTGGAGCGGGCAATTTCCCGCGAAAGTCGTCTGCGCTGCTGCCTGTTTAACCCGTCCAAAGCCTGCCGCGTTGTGATCCCTTCTGCCCTGAGAAGCTTGATACCGCGAATCGTCATCAGGCCTGCCGCAGACGCGCCACCGATTGAGATAACGTCGAGAGCCAAAGTGGCGTGCTGGTACCATTCTTCGCTGTCGAGCTCGTCATTAAGGTGAGGCGCCTGAACCTCGTTTCGTGTTCTCATCAGGCTGTTTCCACACTGAACCGAACTGGCGGTCGCAGCACCATAAGCCATAACCGAGAACACAGTAGATCCACCACCGCTGAACGGGATCGCAGCACCTGACGTGAAGACGACAAACCAGCCAAGTACCGCAGCGCCGCATGAGAGTGCGGCTCCAGCGGCTTCCGCCACGAGACGGCTCTCTCTGGGGTTGTCTTTAACCTCGGCAACGTACTCGGCAGGCGAAAGACGGGAAGGCGGTTCGCGCAGAATGACTCGTGTGGGCTTAAACAGGCAAATTCGCTCAAAATCACGAAGGGTGACCGACGTGCCCCACTCATCGATAAAAACAACACCTGCGCCGGTCAAGGCGGGGTCACCATCTATCGCTTTGAACAGCTTTTGCTGGTCAAGCGTGTAGGTGAGCCGGGCTTTCAGCTGCTTCTGAGCGTAGGTCTCGCGGGAAGGGAGAACGGTAGCTTCCATGATTATGTCCTTAAGTCTTCGATTGTCCCTGAAAAACGTCGGTCCAGACGCTACCTGCGAATATTAATCCGAACGTGTTGATCGGACAAGTATCGCTGGCACGGGCAGACCGATATACAATACGTCGGCAACTCAGTCGGTATCCAGCGGTGCAAGGGCAAAGGCAAGGCCAGACTGTGGTGCCGCTGCACATGGCGCCCAAAAACCTTCCTCGCCTGCGACTCCTTATCATCGTTGACCAAGACAACCTGAACGTCCCCAATGGACAGCAGGTATTATGCCACTACACTACGGATCCATGGGTTGGTTAGCGCGCCTATGACGTTTTCAGCTTTGCTGGGCATTTTTGCGCTGTTCATTCTGATCGGATGGCTTCTCTTCATCCTGTTCGGGCAGATTACCGCCCGAAGAACTGATCGAGCCGTCACCACCTGCCAATCGAAAGCCATAACAACAAGCAAGCAACCCCGAAAAGAAGCACAACAGAATGGACAGCCAGGTTTTTCTGGGTAGTTGGGGCGGGCTTTCTGACGAAGCTGAAGTAATCCTCACCAAACAGCCCAACGCCGCAGCCCTCGCAATAGTTCTTTGAGTAAGAAACCCGCAGCGCAGATGGCTCAAACTTTTTCCGACAGCTGTAACAACCAGGCTTGATCAATTCGGGCTCCGGGCAAAGCGAATGCGCTAATGTTTTCCATGGACCAAAAACCGGGACAGCAAATAAAGCCGTCCCGGTTCTTCTTAACAGTATGCCGCCTGGTTACAGCTGGCCTAACAGTGTTTCGGCGCTACTCTGGTTCACGCCCTTGGCGTCGACCCCAAGCCATTCGACAACGCCGTCATTGGCAATGAGTGCAAAGCGCCGGCTACGGATGCCCATACCCATGGCTGTGGCGTCGAGTTCCAGACCGAGCTGCCGGATGAAATCCCCATTGCCGTCGCTCAGCATGAGAATCTGCTCGGCATTCTGTTCTCTTTGCCAGGCATTCATGACAAAGGCGTCGTTCGTTGCCAGGCAGGCAATCTGATCGATGCCTTTCTCAAAAATTCTGTCTGCATTGACCACAAAACCAGGCATGTGAGTCTGGGAGCAGCCCGGCGTGAAGGCTCCCGGTACTGCAAACAGGGCAACGCGCCGACCGCTGAACAGCTCCTCAGTAGAAAGTGTCTGAGGGCCTTTCTCACCCGGTGTTCTGAGTTCCACGCTGGGGAGTTTGTCGCCTACCTTGATCGTCATGTCGTTATGCTCCCGTGATTGGCTTGTTGCGGCAATTCGCCGCCTTTGGAGTCCTGCAGGGTTAAACCTAACACGGTTTTCGGGTCTTATACTTCAGCAGCCCCGTTTTCAGGCTCCATAATCGGTTTACGAAAAAATAAATCCGGAAAATGGCGCTTTCGCAGCCAGGCACCGGATCACCAGTCGCGCTGTATTAGCAGGTTACATGCTGCCGACGGCGGGACTTGCGCGGTGCCGTGGCTAGTGCCCCGGTGCCACCGCCTTCACATTCTGCACACCGATCTTGGTCATTACATCAAGGACCTGAGAAAGGGCATCCTGACTGCTACCTGAGAAGTGAATGGCGACTGATTCAGGCTTTCCAAAATGGTCCTCGATGGTTTTGACAGCGCTTCCAGCCTCCGCGAAATCGACCACGACATCACCCACTGAAAAGACCAGCTCATCCACCTGCCGGAGTTCCAGTCGCTGGGTTTCCTCGCCTCTGGCCGCAGGGGCAAACGTAATATCGTAGAAAGCGGCCATGTCCTGGCACTCCCAGGGAGTCCCTAAGGCCTTTTCCACGCCTTCTTTGATGAAGGTGTCCCGTCCTGAAATACGTTGTCATCTGGAGAATGAGCAGATGGGCAACGATACTCCCACCCGGAAGAAGCGCACGCAGCGTGATTACAACCTGGGCTTTAA